>JAQIBV010000017.1 GCA_027858855.1 Spirochaetota bacterium
CAATCCAAAATTACTGTTATTTCTTTTTCTGAGTTCCGGAGGTATTGTCAGTGAGAAAAACAGGATGTCTTCATCGAATACCGCTTCAAAACCGATTTTTCTAAGCTCGGTAAGGTGAAGTATATCCGAATCGTTCACTTCATTAAATACATCTTCAACTATCTGTAGATCAACATATCATTCTATGTAGTTTATAATATCTTTCTTTTTTAAATAGAATCCACCGTTGTTTTTCGTGCGTAATAATTCGATTTTTCCAAAGCTTCTTTTCCCGAGATAGAAAGGCACGAGCAATTGAGTCGGTTTTGGTTTTTCATATCCGAAGACTGTTAAAAATAAAGCATCGTAATCAGTGCTGTTTAATTCAAAATTTTTTCCCTTTATATTTTCGGAAGATACATCTTCAGTAGCTACATCTTCGGTAGTTATATCTTCAGCAGTTACATCTTCAGTAGTTACATCTTTAGGCATGGTGATTTCGGGTGACATTGTAAAGTTTTGAATTGTTGGTAAACCTGCTCTTACCTCTACTTCCTTTACTTCATTAGGAGTGTATCCTTCAAATTCTGTTCTCACTGAATAGGTTCCGGCTCTGACTCCGATAATGTAGTAGTAACCGTCCCTACCTGTCTTTGCTTTAATTGCGGTTTCGAGAATAATAACTTGTGCTCCCTTTAATGGATTGCCTGTTGCATCAAGAACAATGCCCTTGAGTTTTCCGGATGTTTGTGAAAACAGTAACTCCGAGAAGAGGATCAAGATCAAAACAGCTAGATAATATGTTGCCCTATTTAAAGTTGTAAACATTTTTTTTGAGCTCTATATTTATTTTACCGAAAGGCAATTTTTCCGGCCACGGTATTATAAATTTTCTTGAACTTTGTGCAAGAATTGCTTGTCCCATACCCGGAACGTCAGCATTATTTAAAATTATAGGTTCAAATTCGGGAAATTGGTTCTTTTCGCTTCCCGGCATTATTATGAAACTATAGCCTCTCAATTTACCGTGGATATTCCCTTTGTTTAAGCAGGAAATGATTATCTGATTTTTTCCGTTTTCATCTGTTAAGGTTTTAATTGAATCAATCATAATCTCAGAATTACCCTTTGAAGGTTTTACATATAATCTTGCATCATAGCCGATTATGATATTTACATTAATTGAAATATCTCTTGTGTCAGTTTCTTTATTTTCAAGAGGTATCTCAAGTTCTCTGCATCGAACAGTATATGTTTTTTCGATTTGAATTTCAGGATCGCCGATCCATCTTACCAGAATTTTTTTTGTTTCGCCTTCCTTAAATATGAATTGTGACGGAAAAACTATAAAGTCCTCATAAGCTTCATTGCCTACTATACCGTTTCCATTTATATCCTTTTTAAATTCATGTACCGTAATTTCAATCGGGATAGGTCTTTCTTCGGGATTTGAAATGGTGTAAGTAAAGCTTGAATTATTACCACTCGCCGACATCGTTGCAACAGGTGGAGAAAATGTGTATGCATTCAAAATCGAATGCAGTACAATTATAAAAACAGCTAATATATTTGACAGAAATTTCATAAATGCTTCACAAATTTAATTATTGGTAAGAGTTAGGGTCACAGAAGTTTTATAAATTCCTGCAAGTTTGAAGTCTCCGGTTACATTGGCATCAGGAATGTTCATTCGGAGATCAAAACTATAGTTATCACAACGCTCTGTGCAAGTACCTGTCGCAGTTATGTACGCATCCCAACTCCCACCGAAATCCAAAGTTTCTCCATCAGTATGAGATAATGTCAGGCCTGCCGGAAGCGTGCCCTCTATATTGTATATTTGATATTCAAATATAATATAATAAACACTTTGTGGAAAAGTACTGAGTATAACAGGTCCTGATGTTACAGACCAATCGTTTGAAACTTCGAGTGTCCATCCATTAGCCCATGGGAATGCGACACTTTGATCAATATTTATACCTACAACAGCATCAACCCAACCGCCTGTCCCGCTTCCGTAACTTATTGGAGTAGGTGTTCCTGTTGTAGTATTGAGAGGAAAGCTGCCCACTGTTAAAGTAGGATTAGGAAGAGCAAAAATAGAAGCAGTCAGCAGTATAAATATTAAAAATTTTGTCAGTTTCATGATTCATCCTTATCATTTTTACAGCAATTTGTATTTCCTCATTAGTCCATTGAAGTTAGAACGAAGCTAAGGGTTTCTACATAATCGCCGGGCAGCTTACCTACCGTTGCGGCATCGGTTATTGTCATCAACAAGTCGAAAGTATAATCTATAGTTTCCAAACCTAATTTATAATCATCAACCGAATCTCCCCGTAACCTAAAATATGACTGAAGGCCATCAAAGTACAGTGGGTCAAGACCTGACCAAGAATACCAGTATCCATATGTGAGGTCAAGTTGTGTATATGTAGCATCAGCGTAAATAAATGATATACTATAAGCAATAGGTGTTGAGTCAACGGTGTGTAACAAGTTGCCGTTTGTCTGCGTTATGAATAATGTCCAGCCTGTTTTACTATTGTCGTTAACGATCATATCTTTTACAACAACAACATCGGTACACCCTGTGCCGTCTGATATCTCCACAGGCGTACCGGTCGTAATATTCGTCGGATAAGAAGCGGGTGTTAAAGACAATATTTGCCCAATTTCAGCGGCTACTTCACCGGTGACAATATTGGCTGTGAATGAGACCGAACTCATTGCCAGTAAAGTCAGAATAATTATCAGTTTCTTCAGTTTCATCTCGGTTATCCAGCTTATATTTCTTATAGCAATCTGCATTTCCATGTTAATCATTTGAAGCCAGAACGAAATCAAGGGTCTCTTCATAATTGCCGGCAATTTTACCTATGGTCGCA
>JAQIBV010000052.1 GCA_027858855.1 Spirochaetota bacterium
CAGCATAGGTTGCATGTGCGAGCAGCAAGAGTCATCTTGCGACCAGCATAGGTTGCATGTGCGAGCAGCAAGAGTCATCTTGCGACCAGCATAGGTTGCATGTGCGAGCAGCAAGAGTCATCTTGCGACCAGCACAGGAACTTGCCCGTGTGGTTGTTCTTATCAGAACAATAAGTTTTTACCACAACTGAACAAACTTTTTTGTTACAAATTCAAAACCGACCTAATGAACAACCCTCTGAGCAATTGGTATTCGTCGACCCGATCCAAACGCCTTCGAGGTAACTTTCAATCCCGGCGCCGCCTGCCTACGCTTGTACTCATTGCGATCAACACTCTTCAGAATAAAATCGACAATTTCCGGTTCAAAACCTTTTGCAATTATCTCACTACGACTCAGGCGTAGGCTGATATAATCATCAAGAATTTCATCAAGAACTTCGTAGGGCGGCAATGAATCTTCATCCTTCTGATCTTCACGCAACTCGGCTGATGGTGGCTTTTCAATAGTACTCCGGGGTATGATCTCCTCATCTCGATTTATATAGCGACTCAATTCAAAAACTGTTGTTTTAGGTAAATCAGATATTACTGCAAGACCTCCGCTCATATCACCATATAAGGTACAGTACCCCATTGCCAGTTCAGATTTGTTGCCAGTAGTTAACAAAAGAGCATTAAACTTATTACTCATGGCCATAAGCAGAGTTCCCCGAATACGGGCCTGTAAATTCTCTTCTGTAACATCTTCGTCATAACCGCTGAAGACCGGCGAAAGAGTCCTTAAAAACTCATCATGCAAAGACCCAATGGCAAGAGTCTCTATTTTAATATTCAGATTGTGCGCCAAATGTACCGAGTCATCCACACTTCCCTGAGATGAAAACCTTGACGGCATGGTTATGCCCATTACATTCTCAGCTCCCAAAGCTTCGGCTGCAATTACCGCAGTTAAAGCTGAATCAATACCACCGGAAAGCCCCAGAAGAACGCGCGTGAAGCCGCATTTTCTAACATAGTCCCTAAGCCCCAATACCAGTGCTGCCCGCAAATCACCCATTCCATCAAAACAGACTTCGACAGGTCTATTATCAGCTTCTAAATCAGCAACGATCATATCCTCTTTAAAACGTTCAGCCAACGCAATAAGTCGCCCCTTTTTATCTGCAATGAATGATGTTCCATCAAAGACAAGCGAATCGTTTCCCCCAACCTGATTACAATAGACTACAGCTACGGCTGACTGCTTTGCAATCTGGGATATAAACGATATTCGAAACTCTCCCTTGCCGGAAACAAAGGGAGACGCAGAAACATTAATTACTATTTCTGATCCGGCAGAGATTAACTGAGCAACAGGATCAACTGAATATGCTTTGTTTTCGGTGAAAACAACAGAGTCTTTCGCACTACTCCATATATCTTCACAAATAGTCAGTCCGATTTTTCTGCCCATGTATTCAAATGGCTCAAACCGGTTTGAAGTTCCAAAATAGCGATGTTCATCAAATACATCATAGGTCGGCAGCAGCGCCTTATGCTGCACAAAGGCTATCCTACCATCACAGGCGAAGGCAGCACTGTTGTAAAGTATCCCCTCTTCAGAAGTGACAAGACCGAAAACAACTGCAATATCACGAGCTTCATCTGCAATATGGTTTGCGGCTGCCATGGTATCGGCTACAATTTTTTTGCTCTGAAGCAAATCCATTGGGGGGTAACCAAGAAGAGCAAGTTCCGAAAAAACAACAATATCTGCAATTCCACGAGCTGCACGAACATAGGTAATTATTTTATTAGCGTTATACTCAATATCACCGACAACAAAGTCAGCTTGAACTACTGCAATTTTCATAACCACCGTCTCCCATGCATGTTAAAAGATTAAACAGAAACCCTTAACGATTTTCTGTTTATCGTTCTGTTCAATATCCCGTAAAAGCCGGGTGAATCAAGAAAAAAACTTAAAACAAAAAAACTCTTCACAGGGAAGAGCTCAAAATAAAACACATCTGCTAATGAACTTAGTCATTCAGTCCATCAGTTATTGTCATTGTTATTGTCCTTGTCAATTGCAACACCGAATAGAAAGTGTTCGGTAATCGAATCAATAATATCACGACGGAGGATGTCCTTACCTCTCTTATCATAATCATGAACCAATAATAAAACACCGCCTATCAGCATACTCGCCGAAATCTGTGAATCAAGATCCTTTTTATAAAACCCTTTTTCCTTAAAAATCTGAAAATCGCGCACTAGTATATTTGTTATATAATCCATGAAATTATCAATATTCGCAATTACATCTTCATCAATACCGACTATTTCCTTATACATCAATTTTATCACTATAGGTTCCTGCAGAATAGCCTTTACACATGCAGAAACACGGTTACTCACAAATTCACGTATCAAATCATTTCCCGGTCGTCCTGACAGGAAAAACTCAAGATCTTCTACATCGAAAATGTCATCAAACTGCTCCTCAACAGATTCGAGTATCGCATAAAGAATTTCACGTTTATTGCCAAAGTACTGATAAACTGTGCCACGCGCAATCTCCAACATATCGCATATCTGCCCGATATGTGTACTCTGAAAACCGGTTTCAATGAACATCTTTTTTGCGATGTCAATAATCTGCTGTTTTCGTTTTTGACCCTTTACAGGCATCATCTATCTCCACTTCTTAAACCGGAATATCCCCGAATCGAAACCGCATCTGTTCTTTCCATATTTCTGACACGAATTTCCTGCGATATCGGGCGAAGCAACTCTTTCAATTCACGCGAGACTATGTCAGCCCGTTCTCTAAGCTCTCTGCTCATCATTATATCCTATTTTAGGGGTATTCGGCAGCTTTCAGATAGAGAAGAAACAGGTGATACTAATCTGTTTCTTTCTTTTACTCTAAAAGAAGATGTCCGTCAACAATTTATTTGTTCATTTTTTTCAAAATGTCTACTTTTTATAAAATGCTTATCCGATATTACAGGCGGATGTAAGCATCAGTACTTTGTCACGATTTTTCATCAAAAAAAACCTAACTCTCTTTAACTATCGGATGCTTTAAAATGATAATTCATATTATTTTTTAATCTGTTGGCTCTTATATAGCTCATCAGAACAACCGATAAGCTATATATGACAAAAATACGTTGTGCCATAGCCGGCTTAGGCCGGATCGGATCAGAGCTGGAAAGTGATTCAAAACGCGAGAAGCCGGCAACACATGCGGGTGTGATTCACCGACATCCCGAAACCTTTATTGCAGCAGGGTGCGATCCCGATTCATCGAAAAGGGAGCATTTCCGTGCTCAGTGGGGGGTCAATGCTCTCTACGAGTCACTTGATGATCTGCTGGATCAGGAAAAAATTGATATTGTACACATCGCAACCCCTCCTGAAACTCATCTCGACCTGGTTCGCAGCGCCGTTCAGCATGGTACACAAGTTATTATTCTGGAAAAACCAGTTGCCTCTTCGCTCGAAGAGGCCGAACAGATAGTATCTTTACAGCAAAACAGGCAAAGCAAGATTATTGTAAATCACGAACGTCGTTACAGCCTGCAATACCAGCATATTCGAAAGATAATTACCGAACAGACCTACGGGTCTCTACTTTCAATTAATGCGCGACTGTATATGGGGCGCAAGCGCGCGCTTCACCAAATGCTGTATGATGACGGCACCCATATGATAGATCTCTTTGCTCATTTAACTGGAGATCCTCTTAAACCGATATCGGTTCATAAGGTACATCAGGGGACATGTGCCTTTATCTTCGGAGAATGCGGCTCTATACCTATCAGTTTTGAAACGGGTGCTGGCCGCGATCACCTTGTATTCGAACTGGACCTCTCATTCACTTCGGGGCGTATTCTTGTCGGTAACGGCTATTACAAGGAGTATGAGAGCAAAGAGAGCCCATTTTATACCAATTACCGTTCGCTAATTAGAAACGAGAAATCTTTTACTCACTCCCGTTACTTCAGCTCAATGTTCGAAGAAGCCGTTGCTCTCTTCAAGGGGCATGCTCTGGTTCCGGTATCATCTGTTCATGACGGACTCTCGGCTCTGAAAGTTATTGAAGATATCCTGCAAACCAACTAAGAATATTTTGTCTTATTAATATTCATTTTTGATTGCCAATGAATTAAAAAATGACTATACTTATATTAAGAGTTTATTGGCTTCAAGTTTTCTCTGGAAACAAAATAAATGTAAACTAACTTGACCTGAAACAAGGCATAGCCTCTCGGAACAACGATTGTCTAAGATGTGCTAAAATCAAAATTTTATCTTAGCTGGGATTTTAATGGAAAAACTGAATATAATGGTTGTTGAGGATGAGGTTATTATCCGTCAAATGCTTGTTGGTCAGTTAAAACAAATGGACTGTTCAATTATCGCAGACGTCGCTTCAGGAGAAGAGGCTGTACAGATAGCTTATTCTGATACAACAATTAATCTTATCTGCATGGATATTAATCTTAGTGGCTCGCTTGATGGCGTTCAGGCCGCAGAAATGATCAGCACCCGAAGAGACATCCCTATTCTTTTTTTAACTGCCTACGAGTTGCCAATATCGGTTGGCCGTAAAATTGCACACTACGGCCACATCGGCAAGCCAATACCCCTAGACAAACTTCGTAATTTCATATGGGAGCTTTCAAAAACCCCTTTCTAGGAATCACTTATTACCCGCCTTGACCTTCAATGTTCAAGCAATCCCTTCGTGAAATTGCAGTTTTAGAAGCATCGATATTTTCATTCAACAGCTGAGCCACCTTTACATTAGGGAACTTCGAAAAGTCAAGACTACCGGCATAGCCGGTGGTTTACTCTATTAATTAAATCTTTACCGCATATAACCGCAATTTCTTTTTCTTTCCTTTGACGATCAGTTCATCAAGTTGTGTAAGAGCAACCGTATTATCCATCCCCTGCTTTACCGATTCGGATATAAGAAAATCCTCCCCCGTAACCTTGCATGCTCCCTCAATTCTACTTGCAGAGTTAACCGTATCACCTATAACAGTATATTCCAGTCGGTTTTCGGTACCAACATTACCGGCGACCACCGGACCATAATCAATACCTATCCCCTGACGAAGCGGATAAAGCCCCAGCTTTGCACGAACAGCATTTAATTCAGAAAGCTCCTTTTTCATCTCAATACCGGCTCTTACAGCCCGTTGAGCATCATCTTGTGCAGGCTCCGGTGTACCAAATGTAGCCATTATACCATCACCGATAAACTTGTCGAGAGTACCCCCATGATTAAATATCGCCTTAACCATACGACCCTGATATTCAGACAGCATCGACAAGATTTCTTCCGGCTTCATTGATTCACTAATAGAGGTAAAATCGCGTATATCACAGAACATAACAGCAACATTCTGCAGGCACCCGCCGGGTTTTAAAAAAGAGTCTTCAGAATTAATTATACGGCTGACTACATTCGGCGAAAAATAGCGCTCCATTTGTGAGTTTGCCCTGGCAAGAGTTACAGCCTTTATAATAGTTTTACGTGCTACAGCCGTAATAAAGGATAAAAAAAACCCTGCGAGAATAACCGCACACAAATTTGTTAAAATATAATATACTGGGCTGAAAGCCTCTCCCATAAAGATGTCCAAAAAATTGTAACTGTAAATAGTTTCAGGATCCCTGATTATTATCACGAAAAGGATGAAAAGAATAAAAGCCGAACCACTCATGATTATTAATGGATACCTTGGCCTTAAAGCAAGGCTATTAAGTATCATGAAAAGGAATATTGTTACGACAAGAGCTCCCTTAACCATAAATGCGGGTACAGTATTTTCAGGGCCTACAGATTCATACCAGATTAAGGGAAGCAAACCAAGAATAACGACATCCATTATCGCGCCACATGTTCCGGCAATTCGAATCAACGAATCTTTTCGCAGCATAAACAAGAAAACTCCAGCCGATACAACCGCAGCGATCAAGATCAAGGCAACAAGAATCAACTCAAGCACGCTCTGATATGTAAAGATGTGTCCGGTCAAAAAAGCAAGCAGCCATAAAATCCTGAAGACCATTGTGATTTCGAGCCCCTGCCTCTCTTTTCGTAAAAGAAGTTTTCCGATGTGTACTAATGACTCATTTTTTACTTGATCTACCATAAAAAACATAATTACTGATTAAATGGAATGGTCAAGAAGATTTTGAGAGCTGAGAATTCGAAGCTTGGAATTGTAACTTCTTTATACCTGTTTATCATAATAGTTCAGTGATTCAGAATACACTACGCTGCAATCATTTCCATTGATGACTAACTTCTAGAATTATTCTTGATCAATAAGGTCTTTCAAATGAAATGTTAATGTAATCAGCAGACAATGGAGGTTCCCATGTTATTTTTTGGATTGGATATTACTTACTGGATAATAATGATCCCATTTTTTCTCTTCGCTCTTTGGGCTCAATCGAGTGTTAAATCGGCCTACAAAAAATATTCACGTATTGCAATCAACAGTGGAATTACAGGTGCACAAGCTGCAAAAAGCATTCTGCAGCACAACGGAATAAATAATGTCAGAATTGAAAGGGGAAGCGGTTTCTTATCCGACCACTATAACCCTGCAAACAGGGTCATAAAACTCTCCCCCGGAGTTTACGACAGCAATTCAATCGCGGCAGTCAGTATTGCTGCACATGAAACAGGGCACGCCCTGCAGCACGCCCGCTCTTATTCACCACTGGCTTTACGCAGTATGCTCGCTCCGACCGCTTCAATCGGTTCAAATTTTGCTTTCATCATTATAATCGCAGGTATGCTTATTAACATGGCCGGATTGATTAAAATCGGCATTGCCCTGTTTTCTATCGTTGTTATCTTTCAACTTATCACATTACCAGTTGAATTCAATGCCTCTTCACGTGCCAAAAAGGTACTGCTTTCTTATGCAATGGTTAATAACAGAGAAATGAGAGGTGTTAACACAGTGCTTAACGCAGCAGCAATGACCTATGTTGCAGCTGCAGCGTCAGCCATTGCTCAATTAATCTACCTTCTGTTGCGTTCGGGTTTTTTAGGTATTGGTGACGATTGATCATCGAATGATAAATTTACATACATTCTAAAAACCAGCAAGTACAAACTAAGAAGAGGGAGCCAAATGGCTCCCTCTTCTTTTATAATCAGGAATTTTTAAAACCCCTTTTTTTTATACTTAATGCTTTAAAATATTTTAATCAGCTAAAAGCTCGTTTGGCGTTCCTATTTCGATATATGAAGCCCCTCGAGCAGCACCAAAGTTACCGGCCATAATTACAATTCGATCCTCTCTCTTTACTGCTCCACGTTCAAGCAGATATCCTAAGGCGTTCCTTATAAACGCACGATGACTGTTTTGCGGATCAAGATAGTTTGCATAAACTCCATACGACAGTGCGAGTTCACGAACTGCACGCTTACTGTAACACTCAGCATAAATAAGTGCACTACCACGATAAACCGATACGCTTCGCGCTGTACGTCCGGTCAGGGTATCTATAACAATAGCGGTTGTACTCAACTCCGATGCCGCATCGACTGCAGCACGTGCAAGATAGGCTGCGATCTCGTTAAAGACCTTCTCCTGAGTCATTGTATTATACTTATCCAGACCCTCCTCAACTTCACAGGCGATCTTGCTCATTATTTTTACGGATTCAACAGGATATTTTCCATAAGCTGTCTCACCACTCAGCATCAGAGCATCCGTACGATCATACACCGCATTGGCAACATCACTTATTTCAGCACGGGTAGGTCGTGGATTATCAATCATTGAGTGAAGCATCTGGGTCGCAACAATAATAGGTTTTCGTCGGGCAAGACATTTCTTAATAATGGATTTCTGTGTAAAGGGAATCTTCTCTGCAGGAATCTCTATCGCAAGGTCTCCACGTGCGATCATGACTCCATAGGTATAATCGATTATCTCATCGATTTTATCGACTCCCTCCTGGTTCTCAATTTTTGCAATAATTTTAACACTGCTGTTTTTTGCATCCAGAATTCTCTGAATTGCAAGAACATCCTCTTTACGACGCACAAACGAGTGAGCAATAAAATCTATATCATTATCGATGCAAAACTGAATATACTCCCTATCGCGATCACTGAGTGATGGCAAATTAAGGCTGATACCGGGAACATTTATCGATTTCTTTCCTTTAATTGTCCCATCGTTAGTCACACGACATTTAAGACGTGAATCCTCTTTTGCTTCAACAATTAACTCAAGATCGCCATCATCTATTAATATATTGCTACCAACGGGTACATCTTTAGCAAAGCAGTCATAAGAAACGTAAATACACTCAGCAGTGCACTTCTGATCTGTACTACCGGCAACATATACAATATCACCAGCTACTACCGGAATACCGGCATCAATGGGATTAGTCCGAATTTCAGGTCCCTTGGTATCAATCAAAATTGCAATCTTTTCCGAAACTGTTCTGATATTTTCAACAACTTTTAAAGTCTCTGCAGGCGACTGATGTGCTGTGTTCAAACGGACAACATTCATACCAGCTTCATACAGTGAGCGTATAAACTCGACATCACACTGCATATCCGAAATGGTTGCGACAATTTTCGTTTTCTTTTTAAACATGAACTAAATACCTCAAATTTATATTCTTCATAGCACTTTTAAAAATCAGTTTTATTCTTAACAGCCATAAATACTTCTCGTATACCGACTTGAATCCAAATGTTACTGCTACCTGATATTGGCAACCTTTTTTTACCTGAGAAGGTAAATCGCCCCCAACCATAGCATTAAAGATGTTTAAAGAAATCAAATTTAGCTGAAAATTAGCTTTTCTGAAAGAATCATCATGACAACAGAGAGCAAAATAACCATTAAAATTATTATATCAAGAGCTTGCATTGATTCTTTCATATCCGGAACCCTTTCGCCGTTAAAGGATCGCGAGATAAGCGCATCAGCAAAATCTGAGGCCCTTATTACTGAATTAACCAGAACTGGATAGGCCGTATAAATTATATTGTGCACAACCCTGCCTCTTTGATAACCACAGCGGGCTATAATGCTCATTTTTACTTCATTATAAGTTTCAAATATAAGGGGAATCAGCGAAAAAACAATCATAAAAAAAGAGGCGACCTTTTTTACAGGGCAAAAGGGGATTATTTTACTGACCCATGCAATCATTGTATACAGACGTCGTGGAGATCTGGTATGAACAAAAACAATACCGGTTAGCAAAAAAAGCAGATAACGCAACATCTCGTATGCCCCACGAAAAATCTTTTTTTCAAGTTGGGGCACTTCATAATTAATTCCAGCTGCAATTCCAATAATTAATGCCAATACAATAAATCCGCGTAACTGTTGTAACAGTCTCGTGACTGCTATTTTTGTAATAATCAGAGCAGGAACAATGAGAAGAAGGTAGATAAGGATTGCTTCGCTTTGAAGAAAAAAAAGAGTAAAACTGAGAAGCAGCAGTTCAGCAAAAAATAGTACGCTGTTATGTCGATGTAACAGACTGTTTCCGGGAGAGTAGTGAAAAAGATTCACTTCAACCATGTACAACTCCCGGTTTTCCGGTCTTTCCCGTAGGGGACTCTTATATTATTGGAACTCAAAAGATCACTATCAAGAACCGGTTTTCCATCGTAAGAAACAGCACCCTGCTTCATTATAATCAAACGGGTCGCATGCGCCAGAACCTTTTCAAGATCATGTGTTATTACCAAAACCGTGCAACCACTATTATAGCAGTTAACAATCTCGTTACATACTGAAACAACACCATTATAGTCAAGTGTAGTAAAGGGTTCGTCAAAGATTATCAGTTCCGGTTTCATTATCAGAACTCCTGCAATAGCGACCCTTTTTTTTTCACCACCGGACAGAAAATGCGGATGTCGCTCAAGCAGAGAAGAGACACCAAGTAAATCTGCATACCTGATGACCTCATCCTCTATCAGATCTCTTTTCCAACCCAGATTTTCCGGACCAAAGGCAATCTCGTCAAAAACAGTTTGTGCCACAAACTGAGTATCCGAGTTCTGAAAAATCAGACCAATCTTCTGGCGAACCTCGGTCTTTACCTTATGCACATCTGTACCATTATAGAGAACCCGGCCGCTGCTCGGAGAAAACAGTCCGTTCAGCTGTTTCATCAAAAGCGACTTTCCTGAACCGTTTTCACCAGCAAGCACAACAAATTCGCCACCTGAAAAAGATAGATTTATGTTCCGCAATAAAGCCTTCTCTTTTTCAAAATAAAAACCAAGATTTTCTGTTTTCAAATTCAAGCGCAAAACCTGTTAATCTATATTTAAAAACTTCAGAAGTGGAGATATTTTCTTCACCATTACTGTTGCAACAATGATTTTTACAACATCCCCCGGTAAAAAGAAAATCATTCCGACCATAACAGCCTTGCCCCACGGCATGGAGGTGGTCATCTGCAACCACGAAACACCGATAAGATATACCAGAAGTGAAGCCCCAACCATTGGAAGAGCTATTGGAATGAGAGACTGACGATCTCCACGACTTCCAATACCAGCTATAACCACCGCCGGCAAATATGCCAGCAGATATCCACCTGTTGGACCAAGCAGATGGGCTGCGCCCCCTTTTCCACCATTAAAAACCGGTAATCCCAATGCGCCAAGAATCAGGTAGGCTCCGACAGCAATAGCACCCCAGAAACCGCCCAGAAGAGCGCCTGCAAAAAGAACAAACATATTCTGCAACACAATCGGAACAACTCCAATAGGTATTGCTATATACGACCCTACAATAATAAGAACTGTACACAATGCCGCTACAGTCATCTGTTTTACCATCTTTTCATTCATCTATAAACCTCATCCTCAAAAATCAAACTGTTAATGATAATTCGACTACATCTGTACTATTCATAATTTATGCTCAGAAGTGTCAAATAATATTGGTTTCAACGAAAAATTATGATATATTATGTTATATCCATATTATTAATTGAAACTTCAAAAATTACCAAAGAATTTTGAAAAAATTTCTAAATTTCAGAATGTAACACTGTTTAAACGCCTATTTTAAAGGGTTTTTTCGCAAGTTCCTTGATAAAAAGTTAATTATTAGAGGTTCCTTAATATCAGTACAGTCAGGGCAGGTTAATAATAATTTAGAATTTCGACGGATCTGTTCGTTGTTTATTGTCCATATTTGATAAAAACAGCGAACTATCCAGAGCAAGTATTTTTAAAGGCGCCCTTTTGAGAGTACGCTTATCTAAAATCAGGAAATTAAATTGAAACAGCGTGATTGGCTACATCTTTCATCCATTTTACTTATCAAAACAATTTCCGGTCTGTTCGGACACTATAAATTACCTATATTTTTCCTGCTCCTTTCATTCAACTTCTCAGTACAAGCATCCGCTAATCAACAAGTTGTTATTCTTGATGCACAGCCAAAAATAATTCTTGGACCGTATCTGAGCACATACAGGGACGATAAAAGCAGCAAAAATATTACCGAAATTATTGAACTCTATAAGGAAGGAGAATTCTCGCCAAATAGCGAAAAGGTGCCCTATTTCGGCTTTTCACAGTCTACCTACTGGGCGGCTGTCTCCTTCATCCCGGTTCAATCCGGCATCTACTATATCAGTTACGAATTCCCCCTTATTGATTCAATCGATCTTCATGTTCAGGATGCTGATGGTATAACAAGCTTCTCTTCAGGATTCCAAAAACGCTTCTTTAACCGGCCGTATAAAACCCGAAACTATGTTTTTAAACTAAATGCGACCAAGGACTCACCCGTCACATGCTATTTAAGACTCAAAAACGATGGCCGAATGGAGATCCCGCTCTACCTTTATAGCGAAGCCAATTTCATAAGAATGCAGGGATTAGGCCAGTTTATGATGGGAATATTTTTTGGAATTATGGCTATAATCTTCACCATTAATTTTCTGATCTTTATCTTTACAAAGAAAAAACTGTTTCTGCTTCACGCAATTTTTATCTTCTCCTTTTTTGTTTTTATTACTCTTCAGGATGGAAACCTCTTTTACCGATTTATTCCCTATCTGTTCAGTCCTCACCCTGGATTTATAACATTAACTATAGCTGCGGCTCTGTTATCCGCCCTGATATTCACAGATCATTATCTTGATTTTATAAGTTTTTCCAAACCTATAGCAGTCCTGAATCGCACCATCATGCTCTGTCTCTTGATCTTTATGTCGGCTACCTTTTTTATAACAAAATCAATCGCGGTACAAATAATAACAATTACGACACTAATAGTTCTTTCTTATATGATAATACTGGTATTAATCGGGCTATTCAGAAAGAAACAGTCTGCTCTTTTTTTGGCTACAGGTTGGGGGGTAATCAGTATTAGCGGAATAATTTATGCCCTCAAAGCAGAAGGACTCATTGCTCACTCGGACATAAGCAACTACTCATTACACATCGGTTCGCTCTTTTATTTCTTTATTGTTACTTTCGGGCTATCAAAAACAATAATAAACATCAATAAAGAAAAAATGAACGCGGCCAACAGATTTACACGACTGGAAAAAAGATTCACGTCCATAATCAATAATTCCGATGAAATTGTATTCATACTGGATTCCGACCTTATAATCAGATTTGTTAACCCGGCGGTAAAACGCTATTTTTTGATCAACCCAGAAGAGGCGGTAGGGAAATCTTTTACAAATTTTATATATACCAATAAAGAAACTGTGCCTGAAGATGAAGTCTGCATGATTCGGGAAAAGCTCGCAGAATTTCTGGTAGATAAAAATCCGATTCGCTTTCAGGGTGAATTTGTATCCCCTCGCACTTTTGAACCCAAAAGGATGCAAATCGAACTTCAGCACATTGTACATAATGGAGTAACCGATATTCTGGGAAAAGCGGTTCCAGTTGTTGAAGATACCCTGCTTCCCTTTTTCGAAAAAGAAAACCAGACATACAATATCAATAATCAGCTAAATACGGTAAATGATATTATAACCCGTATTACACGTAATCTTGTAAAACACATCACTGGAAGAGAAATCAACATCATAAGGACTGCCCTCCGCGAGATTATCCTTAACGCTATCGAACACGGTAACCTGGAAATAAGCTACGATGAGAAAACGGAAGCGCAGAATACACAAAACTACCTGCACTTTCTTTCACAAAGGAACAAAAACCCCCTTTATAAAGACCGCAAAGTAAAAATATCATATTCAATCGACAATAAAAAAGCAAAATATGTAATAACAGATTCCGGCAAAGGTTTTGACTATAATCTGTATCTTTTAAAATACAAGCACAACGTAAATAAGGACCTTTACCATGGCAGAGGAATCCGGATGACTCAACATATATTTGATGAGATTATCTTTAATGAGGCAGGCAACAGTGTCACTCTGATAAAACATTTTGGAAATACGAATTAATTATTAATTATCGTAATGTCTACTGGCTGCAGGCAACTTAACGACGACGTCTTCCGGCTTTTTTAACGACTGCCGCAATCACAAAATTCAACTCATGAACCCGTAACAGATAGCAGGATATCATATAAACAGCACCACCCGCAACAACCAGTGTAATTAGCTGAAATAGCTTCACCATAAAGCTCACCGTGGCGCCCCAAATAAAGTAATCCCGTAAAATGAATAGCACTGCTCCCATGACCGTCGATGCACAAAGCAATTTAATAACTGGTATTACTGTCTTCTTAAGATCTACACCGCTTATCTTGCGGCGTAAAAGATACAGAAGCAGCACCATCTGAACCATAATCGATATCACACTGGATACCGCAAGCCCTGCATGAACAAGGGATGTCTGCATTAAAAAATAACCGGTCACGGCATTTATAGAAAGTGCAATTAATGCCGTTATAAACGGAGTACGTGTATCCTTTAATGAATAATACATGGGAATAAGAAGTTTATAGATAGTTAAAGAGAAAAGCCCCATACTGGCAAAAAAAAGTGCTTTATATGTATTATCTGCAGAAAGCTCTCCGAATTCTCCACGCATAAAAAGAACCTCTACAATTTCCCTTCCGCAAACCATAAGAGCCACGGATGCCGGAATCGCAAAAAAAAGGGAGGATGTAACGGCGTTCCTGAAGGCTATTCGCAATTCTGGAAGTTCATTACGTGCAGCATGTCTTGATAACTCAGGCAGAGTAACATTGGCAATCGAAAGAACAAAGACCCCCATAACGATTTCAGTAAGCCGATCACTGTAATAGAGATACGAAACACTTCCTCCGGGCAGCATTGATGCAAGAATTGTATTAATAAGCAGATTCACCTGGCTTACAGCACCACTCATCATGGCCGGAAGAACCATAAATCCTATCTTGCGTATTCCCGGATGCTTAAAATCAAACGAAATATGCATTTTGAAACCATGCTTTATCATATAGGGAATCTGCAGAATCAGCTGCATACAACCACCCAGCAGAACTCCAAAAGCAAGCCCCCATAATCCATTCTCAAAAAACCGGCTGAGAACAACAACACCGAAGATCATACCCACATTCAAAAGAACAGGAGAAATAGCAGGTGCAAAAAAGCTGTGATGTGAATTCAGATAACCCATACAAAAGGCCACAATCGACACAAAAAAGATATAGGGGAACATAATACGGTTGAGCTGAATTGTACTCTTGATAATTTCCGGATCGGTAAAACCGTATCCAAAGAGACTAACCAGCTGTGGCGAAAAAAGTATTCCAAGCGACGTTATGGCGACCAGAACTACTATTAAAAACGAAAAGGTCTTCTGTGCAAGCTTGAGAGCCTCGGCGGGTCCCTTTTTTTCAAGATACTCCGTGTAAACTGGAACAAAACAGATCGTTAGGGTGCCCTCTGCAACGAAGCGCCTCAGCAAATTTGGGATACGAAAGGCTACAATGAATCCATCAAGAGCCGCACCGGCACCGAAAAAATAGGCCATTACTGCATCACGGACAAACCCCAGGATACGACTTAACATAGTCGCCCCAGCGACAATCATGGTTGAAAGAAAGACCCTCTTCTTCATTGCCCCCCCAAATCACTATTAGGGCAAACTATAACAGCTCTTTTTTTTTTCAAATACTTTAAAGATTATCGAAATCAGACTCAATTTTAATTTATTGACAATTACCGCCAATAGACTAATTCATAAGCTGTTCAGAAGACTATATACACAGGTGAATCCTAATTATGAAAAAAATTTTTCTTCTTATACTGCTTGTTTCATCTTTTCAGCTTACAGCAAGCGACTACTCAACCGGAGTCCGGCTCTTTATGCGGAAAGACCCGGACAAGGCGCGAGAACATTTTCTTGCTGCCATTGAAAGTGACCCAACAAACGGAAACGCCTACTACTATCTTGGTGAAATTGAGAAAAACAAGCGCAACTATCCTTCAGCTATTGAATATTACATCCAGGCACTTGATAACAGATTAAGCAATAAATATCAGAAATTAACATATTGGAACCTGGTTATTCTTGCAGAACAGCTGAACGACATGGGAGGAATGGTAAAGGCCTGTAGAATCATGTATGAAAAACGCGGTGATAATACGGCAAAAAACAAGGTTGATGATCTTATAAACAAGATGCTCTGGACAAGTAACGAAACTGCGATTAAAGCCTATGATAGCGGAAAAGCCAACATTGCAGGTGGAAACATAGAAAATGCAGTTTCTGATTTCAACAGTGCACTCTCTCATGACCGCTCTTTTCTTGCTCCCCGTTTTGAAATAGGAATGATCCACTACAAAAACGGAGATATCAGTAAAGCTTTGACAAACCTTCGATATATCGCAGATAAAATACCCTATTACACAGCGGCTCAAACCCTTGTTGCAAAATTGAGCATGGATCAAAAAGATTATCATGCTGCAATCAAATACTATACAAATATACTTGAGTACGGCTTTATTAATTCAACTATCCGGTTCAATACTCTTTCACAGCGCAGTACCTGCTATTTTATGACCAATCGCTATTCAAATGCAGAAAGTGACATTGAACAAGCGCTTAAAATCAGAAACAGCGACAATCTGAAAAAAATTCTTTCAGCCACATATATTAAACAAAACCGGTTTGATGAGGCTCTTGAAATACTCACCAAACTTAATAAGAAATCACCCAAAAATGACGATATAAAATATCAAATCGGTTCCCTCTATTACAAAAAAAATGATGAAAAGTGGATAAAGACCTTCGGAGCACTTTTCAACCTGACCCATAACAGCAAAAAGCTTTCTGAAAAATACCGCAAAGCGTATCTGCTTCTTGCTAATCACTACTTTGATGAAAAGCAGTACGATCACTCGACTCGCATATATAAGACTATACCAGCCGAATCATTTAATTTTAACGAAAAGAAAACAGCAGCGTACAGCTTCTATTTCTCTGCACAATATAAAAATGCAATAGACCTGTTAGAAACAATTTCTCTTACAGATTCTGATAAAGTCATGTTAGCGCGAGCCTACACCAAAACCGGATTCGAAGCAAAAGCCCGTAGCACAATCGAACATATGGTACTGCACACCTCCTCGCGCGAAACCTTGTTGAATGATGCAGATCTTGGAAGCCTGGCGCATAAAATTGTGGCTGATTACGAAGCTGAAAAAGCAAAAGCCGAAGAAGAAAGAATTGCTAAGGAAAAGGCATTAGAAAAAGAGAGAGAAGAATCTAAAAAAAAGGCTGCTAGCACGACCGAGCCGGATCCGGCAGGATGATTGCTGTTTCAGCATGAATATAAACAGGCAGAACAACGGTGACCAAACATGAAGCAGATAGCATTCATCTTTATGATAGCGCTCTACCTGTTGGCCTTTTTTCTTCTGGCACAAAGCAACATAGCTTCGTCTGAGACTGTGCTACTGGTTGTTACAGCTCTTTTTACACGACTTGTTTTAGTACCACGTTTTCATCAATACCTGTACATGAACAACAGCTTTACGGGTGGGACGTTCGCTCTTGCGACTCTACTTCTTTTCTGGTTTTTACACTCTGATTTACTTCTATTTATAACGGGTCTGTCAGTTTTAATTCCACTCTGCCTATTCCTGCTGCTTCAAAAGGGATTCTCGGTCACTTCATTTATATTCAGAGGTACTGCAATCTCATTGACCTGCCTTTTTCTTGCTATAGTAACGAACAACAATAACTCATTTTTTAACGAAGACTTTTTTCAACAGGTAATGACAGGAATGGCTACTAATAACAGATATTATGTTCTACCGGCTCGGATTCTTTCAATAATCGCACTGTTACCTGTTAAAGCACTTTCAGATAAATATGCTATGATCGTAACTGTGTTTTTCGATTTATCACTCTTTTTAATCTGTGGTATAATAATTCCTGATCTTTCAACGCCGAATCAGCTTAAAAACACAATTTACTCCCGCACTAATGTCAGTTGTTTAAGCACCATAGTCACACTTCTGTTACTGCATTACAGTTTTGCTGCAATTCTTTTACCTATTATAATCTCTTTCACATACTTTATATATTCTACACAGAAACAAAGGTCGGTATATCATGAAAATAGACTCTCTTTGCTATAGCATTAATCAGACAAAGCTGTTAGACAATATAAGCTTCTCACTAATGGATGGAGCAATTACCGCTCTTATTGGAACGAGTGGTTCAGGTAAAAGTATACTTCTCGAGATTCTTGCAGGAGAGCTTCAGCAGACTGAGGGCATAATTTTCTATCACAAAGAACCTGCATGCAAAAAAACTCGAAAAAAAATCTGCTCACTATATCCGGATCCAACTCTTGAATACTCCCCTTATCATAGCATTCGGGAACTAATAGTGATGAATATCCCGAAATCCGGCCTAACACACAAGGATAACTACGAGCAATCAGCAAACTTCATGCATGCTCTGTGCTCTTACCTGCACCTTCTTCCCTATTTGGACGCACAATGCGGAGAGGTTCCCGACTGCGTTTTAAAAAAAAGCTACCTTGCCGCCTGTTTCGCCGCGGACAAACCTATATGCATACTTGATAACCCCGACTCATCACTTGACCCGCTTTCACAAACCGAACTGATTAATGTAATTCGCCATATTTCAAGTGAAAGATCAACACGAATAATAATGGCCTCTCACAACATAAATTTTTTATTTACATGTTGCACGCATTTCATGGCTTTAAAAAAGGGATCGGCAATTCACACCGGGCAAACACGAAATGTGAAGGATGTTCAAATGGAGGATACGTATGGAACAGAGATAATTTGCAACAGAAATGTAATAAACGGAGCACCTGAATTTCACTATTTTCATCAGGTATAATACTGTATTTTCACCCGCCCCTCATCAAGAGTCTCTATAACGATCAGATAATCAAGAATGTTAAGGGTTTTTATGAGGTGATAGTATTCCTGAGACAGTTGGAGAAACATGACCCGATGTCCGTTATCTTTCGCGTTCAAACTGACGTTAATAAAGGAATCAACCCCGGCTGAAGTAAAAAGATCAAGATTCGCACAATCAACAATTACGCTATCTGTTCGGGTAATAGCATCAACAGCCCGCTCGAACTCCTCTGCAGTAATGACTGAAAGATTACCGGAAAGGTTAACAAGCTTAAAATATTCATAGTCTTCAACAATATAGGAGAATTCCATAAAACACCCCTTTTCACTTTTTCCAATGCGAACCTAAGTAGACTCGCTTATTATCAGCACCCGTTATATATTCGATTAGCTGTTTCTTAAATGAAGGGTATATGGTTACATCAGATAATTCAGCAAGGCTTAAGAACTTGAAATCAAAAAGACGTTTATCAGAACCAAGACGGTATGTGCCACTTAAATATGAGCAGGAAAAAACAAGATTTACAATATGACGCTTTCCGGAAGGAGCTATTGAATCAATGCTGAAGAGCAGATCTTTAGGCTCAACTATTATACCTAACTCCTCTTCGAACTCACGGGCAAGAGCCTCCTGAAGAGTTTCACCATATTCCACACCACCACCTGGTAAAAGCCAATAGCTACGGTTGTTTTTCTTATGGCAAACCATAAGCAGAGATCCATTCTCGATCAATAAACCGGCAACACGTATTCGGATATTCTTTTTATTCAGCAAACTCACACTTCAAAACCCTCATGTCGGATTTTATTTAGAATTTTACGGGCAGCATCAATTTCCGCTCTTCGCTTGCTCGTACCCGTACCTTCAATAACAACTCTCTTTTCAATTGTCAAAGCAACTGTAAACAGCTTTTTATGATCTGGCCCCTCTTCTTTCAATAACATATAATCAGGCTTTTTTTTATACTTCTTTTGAATGATTTCCTGAAGAGATGTCTTAGGGTCTCTCATGGTTGGTATTTTATCAACCTGGTCAATATATTTTTTGAATACAGATAGTATGAACTTCTTTGTCTGTTTCAAACCACAATCAAGATACATTGCACCGATAATCGCCTCTACGGTATTTGCCAGAATAGATGGCCTCTTACGGCCTCCACTGTGGTCTTCACCCTTTCCCAGCAATATAAACTGCCCGATTTTCAACTCAAAGGCAACAGCGGCCAGCATCTCTTCAGATACAACCGTCGACTTGATTTTAGCCAGATCACCTTCATGGTAAGACTCAAACCGTTTATAGAGATATTCATTTATTATAAGGCCAAGAACCGAATCACCCAGATACTCCAGACGTTCATTCTCTTTAATAAGGTAGGGCAATTCATTTGCGTATGAGCGATGAGTTAGAGAGCGGTTCAGAATATCAAGATTGGTAAATTTCACCTTTAAAATATTCTGAAGTTTAGTTAAAGCTTTGCTTCGGTTTTTTAATTCATGCATAAAACACCCTGCACCTGAACGTGCGCATTTGATCAGAATAGATCAACATCTGTATAAATAAAAAGGGTGTCACATGACACCCAGATTATTTCACAAAAATTGAACCATCAACGACTAGGCTTCTACAACAGGTGCCTTTTTCTCGAAAATTAAACGCCCCTTATAAGTATTACACTCAGGGCAGACCTTATGTGATAGAACGAAAGCACCACATTTTGGACATGGTCTCAAATTTGGAGAAGCAATCTTAACATTCGCACGACGCATTCTGACTTTTGATTTTGATTTTTTTCTCTTTGGAACAGCCACTTTATATCTCCATGCTTATAAATATCGTATTTGTAATGAGGTACAAAATATTTTTTACACCCCGTTTGTCAAGCATATAAATTACAGATTAATAATTTGTCAAACTCTTGCCTATTTCGAAGTCGTATCAGCATAGTTTATCAGCATTAACCGTTTCTTAGCCTGTTTCTCGTACAAGGAACCGACAAACTCCGATATAACACGACCATAATAATCCTTGGCTTTTTTGGTTTCACCGCGCATCTGATGATGTCGACCCAAATCATAGAGAATCTGCTCAAAAAACTTGGTACCATTTAAATCGGTTTCAAGCTGTTTATATATTTCAAAGGCCTCATCAGAACGATCCAACCACTCAAGCACAACAGCTGTCTGAATTCTTGCCAGAGGAGCAAACTCTGATTTTGGATTTTCTTCAACGAACTTAGTGTAAAGCTCAAGAGCTTCATCATACTTCTTATTGTGATACTGAATGCCTGCAGCTAAATAATAACCATTATCCTTGATATAACCCCATCGGGCTCTCTCTGACAATTTAATTATCTCTTCAACCGCATAAGCCGCAGCCTCTTCGCTCTTCTCTTCTTCAAGAAGCTTACCATATTTATCAAGAATCAGCTCATACTGAACGATAATATTATTCTGATGTTTATCGTAATAGACAGCTGCACTAACACCGGCTATTGCTATGACAATAATTAAAACAAGAACAACCAATACTTTTATGCGATGATCTGCAATGAAGCTCATTACTGAGGAGACTATCTGCTCAAATTTATTCTGTTCAACTTTTACTTTACTCATTTTTTTATATCTTCACCTTTCAATTTTATCAAATCGCCAATAGAGGCTGTGTTAGAGCTCTGAGCGTTCAATATGTTTTTCAATTCTTCTTTCTCTGCTTGCACTTCTATATTTCGAATACTCAAAGAGATCTTTTTCTTAGCTACGTCCACATCCAGAACAACAGCATCAACAACATCTCCCACTTTAAAATGCTCAGACAGGTCTTCAACCTTGTTTTTAGATACTTCAGATATATGGATCATACCTTCGACATTCTCATCAAGCTTTACAAAGACACCGAACGATTTGATCGAAGTAATAGTTCCCTTAACGATAGATCGTGGAGGGAACTTTTCTTTTACTGCCGCCCAAGGCGATCTTTCGAGTTGCTTAATACCCGCAGCTATTTTCATTTCTCCACTATTTACTGACAGTATTTTGCAGGTAACAGAATCACCCTCATTATATGAGGCCAATGGATTCTTTAAGTTATCATCCCATGAAATCTCTGAGACATGAACAAAAGCGTCAACTCCTTCCTCAATCTGAACAAAAAGACCGAAACTGACCTTACTCTTAATTTTTCCAGTAACAACCGTTCCGGCAGGATACTTAGCAGCTATAGCCTTCCATGGATTCTCCTGTGTCTGACGTATGCTGAGAGAAATAGTCTTATCCTCAGTATTGATTGCAATTACCTTAACTGTAACATTATCATTTTTAGAAAAAAGACTCTTTGGAGATTGATTTTTTTTGCTCCAGGTCATTTCTGATGATGGCACAAGACCCTCAACCCCCTCTTCCAGCTCAACAAAGACGCCAAAATGAGGAACACCAGTCACAACTCCATTATATGTTTTACCAACCATATATTTTTCTGTAATAGTCAGCCATGGATCGTCTTTTAGTTGCTTAAGACCCAGTGATATCTTCTTCTCTTCTCGATTGATAAGAAGAATCTTGAACTTTGCCTTCTCACCCACCTTCAGAAAGTCTTTAGCAAAGGCGACCTTTCTCCATGACAGGTCATTATTGTGAAGTAAAGCATCAAATCCGCCTATATCAATAAACGCACCGAAGTTAGAAATACGGGAAACCGTTCCCTCGACAACATCACCTTCAGAAACAGACTGAAGCAGGGCATTCCAGCTTATATCGCGTTTTTCATCCAGCAAAACCCGACGTGAAAGAATAACACCCTTTTTTCGTGGATCGATTTTTATAATTTTAAAATCAAATTCTTCAGATTTTTTTTCAGCATCTGTAACACGTATATCCGCAGCGTGGCTCATTGGCATAAAGCCCTGAAGTAGTCCGAAATCGACAACAGCGCCATTACGACGGCCCTCCACAACTACTCCACGTACTATATCGTTAACTGCAAGTCCGCTTTCAGAGAACCGCTGCCATTGCGCAACCTGTTTTGCCTGTTTATGAGATAAGTGGGACATACCCTCACTACCACGCCTGTTAACAATAACAACATCTATTGATGAACCAGCTTCGGGCACAGTATCAAATTCTGAAAGCAAAACACGACCTTCCGTTTTACCACCTATATTTACATAAAGAAATTCACCGTCTGACGAAACAACTTCTCCCTTTACTACTCCACTACTTGCAGTCTCTTCATTATCTGCAAGCAGTTCATCCATCGAGATATCATCTTCAAAGATAGGGTCAACATTATCATTCATTTGTTCTACTTTCCTATATTTATTATAGTTATCTTCACACGGCTAAACAGTTGAAATATTCTGTATTGCCGCACCTACTTACGGTTCGTGTCTGCCAACTGCTCAATAAGAGTAATTATTGTATCCGTAACTTGATCCTGTGACATACTTGATGAATCAATAAGAACGGCATCGGCGCATTTAGTTAAAGCGCCGAACTCTCTGGTAGTATCCTGTGAATCCCGTTGTATAATCTGTTTTTTTATCTCTTTTAAGTCAACTTTTTTTCCGGCATCAGCATACTCATTAAAGCGCCGTTCAGCCCTGATCTGTGCCGAAGCATCAAGATATATCTTTAAATCAGCATTCGGAAACACAATTGACCCAATATCACGACCATCCATTATTACAGACTTTAAACCAGCCCACTTGCGTAAAAGATCCGTCACAAAATTACGTACAGAAGTATCAGACGAAACCCACTGTATATTACGGGCAACATCCTCTGTTCGTATCTGTTCGGAAACATCTATACCATCGACATACGTCCTAGTGGACATATCATCTGGGAGGTACTCCTGCTTTATCTGAATATTTTTTGTGGCTGAGGAGAAATCGATATCAGAGGACAATTCACCATACTGCTCCATCATCGCATAGGTAATAGCACGATAAATAGCGCCCGAATCGATATAGGTTATACCAAGCTTTACAGCAACCTGACGTGATACACTACTCTTACCTGAACCTGCAGGTCCATCAACGGCAACAACTACTCTATTCAAACTATTCTCCTGATAAGTCAGTTTCGTACGAAAATTCTTTGATTTCTGACAATTTCGGGAGATCCGACAATTTATTCAAGCCAAAAACACGTAAAAATTCATCAGTGGTTCCATAAGCAAGGGGGCGTCCGGGTACCTCTTTTCTGCCAACTGGCTTTATTAAATTGCGTTTCATTAAATTAGCCACCATCATACGTGAAGATACTCCCCGCAACTCCTCTACCTCTGCAAGAATAACCGGCTGTTTATAGGCAATGATAGAGAGAGTTTCGAGCATACCCTTTGTTAAGGGCTCTTTTCTTTTGAACCCGAGTATCCGACGAATCTGCCTTGCATAGTTAGGATTAGTAACAAATTGATAGCCATTAGATATTTCTACAATTTTAATCCCGCCATCACGTTCATCATACTCATCTATAAGTGAATCGAGAACAATCTTTACATCAGTTTTATCGATTTTAAAGTTTTTTGTAAAAAAGTTCAGCGGAAGCGGTTCATTTGAAAGAAAGAGCAGAGCCTCAAAAACTGCATGATAATTGTCTTCTGATCCTTCAGTTTCTGCATGATCATGTTCATCATTTACAGACACATTTTCTTCCGGAGCGACTACGGATTTATCGGAATTTTCATTCTGATTTTTGCTCTCACCTGAAGCCGTGTTTTCAGCACTATCAATTTGTTTTTTGTTTTCTTCCATTATTTTCACTTACTTTCAGACGGATTATTGGAGAAAGACCTGAAATCTGTGCTGCCGACTCCCAGCATACATCTTCAGAAATTCAGCCTTTTCCTAAAATATCGGTTATGTCTGAGTTCTTTCTTAGACCAAGACCATTATATTTACCATTAATTACAAATTAATTATTTAAAAAGCTGAACAATTCGGCTCAAATCTGGCAGATAGTAGCACATATAGCAATGGCCAGCAGATTCACACAGCATGTGCAGAATCAGATTCAATTAACAATCAGTCGTGGGTCAGATCCATGCTGTCTTCATTCAAGCGATAGGTGCTTGGGTCAAAATTTCTAAAGAGATGAATTGTACCAAATTGTTTATGTTGCATAACCTTAATACTATGCATTTTAGCCAACTCAAGGCAGGCAAGAAATGTTGATACAATTTCCGGTATCGAAGGAATCGAGTGAAAAAGCTGTTTAAACGAAATCTGCTCTTTAGTACGTAAAAAATTTATAATAAAATCAATCCGATCACTTACAAGAATCTCATCAAAGACTATTTCCCGCTCTTCGATCGGGGCTGTAACGCTCATTACATCAACGAAAGCATTCAAAAGATCAAAAAGAGACATGGTTGTGTACTCATCATCATCCTTTACCTTAGAAAAGTCATTTTCACGGGTAAAACTTTCCGACTGTTTCTCGTAAAGCCCCTTAATCTCAAGGGCGCTCTTTTGGTGGCGCTTGTATTCCAGTAATTTCGCAACTAATTCACGCGGCAGAGGAGGTATGAAGAACTCATCTTCAATTTCACCGCTTGGAAGAAGTATTTTTGACTTATAATAGAGCAACTCCGAAGCCATTGCTATAAATTCTGATGCAATAGCCACATTCTGCTCTTCCATCTGTTTGAGATACAATATATACTGTTCAGTAATTTTTGAAATAGAAATATCAATTATATCTATTTTTGAACGCTTAATCAAATTCCAAAGAAGATCAAGTGGGCCATCAAAATTATCGATATGTATTACATACTTCTCCTGAGCAGCTTCTGAACTGTCAGACAGGGCATCATCAATTGATTCAGCATCTTTACTCATAATTCTCCCAGAATACAAAAAAATTTAACCGGCTTGTCCGGTTAAATTTCTGTTCGGTATAGGATAAAAATCAACAACTTAAAGATCAAGCTGTTTAGCTATTAGCTATTAAGGGCCTTTTCTGCAGCTTTTTGCAATCTTTCTGGTGGGAAAGGCTTTACTACGAAATCTTTAACACCAAGCTTAATTGCCTTGGTTAAAAGGTTTTCTTGACCAAGAGCTGTTACCATAATAATTTTCGCATTCGGATCTATTTTAAGAATCTCTTCTGCGGCTTCAATTCCATCTTTTTCCCGCATAGTTATATCCATGGTTACGAGTTCAGGCTTAAACTTTTTATACATATCAATAGCGACATTGCCATTTTCAGCTTCGCCGACTATTTCGTGACCTTTAGGAGTTAAGGCGTCTTTCACGAGAGTTCGCATGAACTTTGCATCATCTACTACTAGGATCCTAGCCATCTCTTTCTCCACATTTAAATTGTATATAATATTATGGTGACTTCAAAAAACCAACTATTCCATAATCTGTACTTTTTAACCCTTTTAAGGATGTTTTGGAAAAGTCTCTGTATAAGCGAAGGCCTCATTACATTACTACGACAATACAATAACCTTTACAAATGTTCAACAATTTTTTTAGATATTTCATCCAGTGGTAGAATATTTTTCACAGCACCCATTTCAATAGCAACACGATTCATGCCGAAAACCACCGAGGTTTCCTGGTCCTGAGCAATTGTGTAACTTCCTTTCTGAGCCAGCTCTGTAATACCCAGAGCTCCATCCTTACCCATACCGGTCATTATTACCGCAGTGACCTCACTAGAATAAAAACGCGCGATAGAACGGAACAGAACATCTATAGAAGGCCGGTGCCCAGAAACCTTCTCTCCACTGTTTAAAGCCAGATAATCATCACCATTTCGCTGATAAAGCTCAACGTGAGAATGTCCGGGTGCGATATAGGCCCAGCCATCCCGAAGTTGATCACCATCTTCAGCTTCTTTAACCGTCAACATGGAGATAGAATCGAGACGCTCGGCAAAGGCCTTTGTAAATCCCGGAGGCATATGCTGAACGACAACTATCGGACAAGCAAAATTAGCCGGCAAATTTTTAAATAATTTTATTAAAGCAGAAGGCCCTCCGGTAGAAGTGCCAATGGCAACAATCCTTTTTTTTGAGTGAAGATATGCATCATCAACTATCTCAGTTAGCCGCTTATCTTCAGTTGTCTCAAAAGGCCGATCATTCGCAGGGCCGGGTAATACAACTCTCTCTTTGGGCGATGCTGCTGAGTAATTGATCTCAGCATGTGCGAAAGCCTTTACCTTCTGAATAAGCTGTTCCGATATCTCATCGAAACTCATCTGCACCATTGCCTGGGGCTTTGGCACAAAATCTGCGGCACCATATTCAAGAGCTTTAAAAGTCGCTTCGGCACCAAACTGTGTTAATGAACTGAGCATTATGACCGGCTTCGCATTCTTATCCATTATTTCGCGAAGAGCCTCGAGCCCATCCATAATTGGCATCTCTATATCCATCGTAATAACATCAGGATATAGAACAAAACTTTTAAAGATAGCTGTCTTACCGTTATTCGCGGTACCGACTACCTCAATTTCCGGATCTTTTTCCAGAGCATCTGAGATTATTCTGCGTACCAAAGCCGAATCATCGACAACCAGTACACGAATTTTATCCATTATCCCTCAGATTATCCACTAAAATTCGCAAAGATTTGACATCGGGAAGTATCATAAGATGTCCGACAATTCTGTCGTCTTCATAATAAAACTCGGTATCCATAGTCAACGCGTAATCCTTTTCAACATCATACTGTTCATCAGCAATAATCTTGATTGCTTTTTCAAGTTCATCATGCACAAGGCTTGGAACCTGTGACAGTATTGAAAGACCTGTTCTTTCAGAAAAAGCGTTAATCACAGAAGAACCGGTAATATTAGTAATCTCTTTTAAAGCAGATATTCCGTCTTCATTCAACTCCATAGTTTTATCTGTTTCGATGGAGTAAAGATCGTCTACAAGAGAAAAGGCAGAAGCTTCCGGCAAATTAAAAATAACCGTTCCCGAAATATCACCTATAAGTGGCATATAAACTGAGACATATCTGTCTTTTGCGTATTCACCGCTTTCCATTATTTTTTCAGCCGGAACCAGACGAACATCAGGTATCGCCATATCAACACGTTTGGATATTATTTTAGATAAGGACTCGGCTGCCTGTGTTATTCCCACATTGGCCAGCAGTTTTATTTTTGCCAAATCATTTTCGTTGAGTGCAAGCTGTCTTTTTATATGTTCATCAGGGTCACCCATAGAAACTGTCGATTTAACATTAGAATTCAATTCAGACTTAAAGCTTTTCAGAGCCTCTTTTACCTTCTCGTCTGCATCATCAAGTTGATGTCCAGTTACCGGTTGAGTCTCATCTTTATAGATATCTACAGCCTCAAGCGAAGAGGTAATATCTTCGGCAGTAACAGCACTATCCTCTTCAGTAGATTGATCAATCTCAGAAGTACCTGAAGCTTCTTCATTCGATTCGGCTTTATCTATTTCAGCCGTAGGCTCAACAGAATCCTGTGAAACTACATCGGAACTGATTTTGTCATCTTCATTAGTAGTTATATCAAATACAGGTTTTTCACTTCCGGGTAATACCCCATCCCTATTACCAGAATCAAGTGAGACAAGCGGTTCGATCTGTTTATCTGCTTTTGTCTCGGTTGTTTCTTTTAAAAGAGAGGTTGTAATATCAGAGCGGTACGCCTCTTCATCCGGTAATTTTGAAGCCCTATCATAACGGCCCCCTGTCTCTCCAGACTCATCCTGAACCGGCAGCGAAAACTCACTTTTCTCTGCGACTACATCCGAATCACTATCAAGCTCAAGCGCCTTCATGTTGTGATAATCGTCTTCCTGTTTTTTTATTAAAGCAAGCTTCTCCTCAGGAGACATCTTTTCCTGTTCGTTAATCACTTTATTTATCATGGAGGCAATATCAAGAATCAGGGCAATACTTCCATCACCAAGGATAGAAGCACCGGCAAGCCCCTCAACAGTCCGGAAATTTGTTTCCAGTGATTTAATAACGATTTCGAGTTTACCTTCAAGAGCATCGACAATAAGACCAATTTTACGACTACTATAACCCACAACGATAACCGGAATATCATCCTCGTTCTGAAAATTCAGAGGTACTCCAACAAACTGGCTCAAACGGACAAGCGAGAGTATCTCACCACGCAGGTTAATAACCTCATGCCCCTCAATTGTAGTTATATCTTTATGGCTGATATTTATTGTTTCAATGACATCAGTAAGAGGTATAGCATAGGTCTCATCTTTTACAGAAACCATAATCGCAGGAATAATCGCAAGAGTCAGAGGAAAGGCCATAATAAAGCGTGTTCCCATACCCTGCTCACTCTCAATGGTTATATTTCCACCCATCTCCTGAACAACTTCACGGACAACGTTCATTCCGACTCCACGGCCGGATACATCAGTTACCGTTTTAGCGGTCGAAAAGCCGGGATGAAAGATAAAGTTATAGATTTCAGTATGATCGAGGTTACCAACCTGGTCGGAGGTAACAAGCCCCTTCTCTACAGCCTTGTTACGGATCACTTCAACATCAAGACCACGCCCATCATCAATAACCTCTACGAAGATCTGGTTCCCCCCCTGATGCGCACTAAGTGTAACCGTTGCAACGTCAGACTTCTTAAGGGCTTTTCTCTCTTCAGGCGTCTCTATACCATGATCTATACTGTTGCGGATCATGTGCATCAAAGGCTCTCCTATTACATCGATTACCTTTTTATCAAGCTCTGTATCCTCTCCACGTGTTACAAGCTGTACACTCTTTCCGCACTCTTTTGAAACATCACGGATAAGACGGTGAAAACGGGTGAAAACCTGACCAATAGGCACCATCCGTGTCTTCATTATTCCACTTTGAAGATCCTTTGCAATACGGGCCATCTGTTCAATGCGGTTCTTGAACTCATTGGTAACATTTTTGCCAAGTTGCATCTTCTTTAAATCTTCATATAATCGAAAGAAGCCGGAATTAGCAATAACCAGCTCCCCTACGTTGTTAAGAAGATCATCCAGCTTATCGACTGAAACCTTAACCGTACGCAAAATGGGGGCATTTCGACTAACACTGGCCGTCCGTCGCTCAGTCGAACCGGCAGACTGCTGAGTACCAGAAGAAAACATTCGCTCATCTTCAGAATCAAATTCAGAATCGTCCTCTTCGGTATATTCAACCTTCTCAACAGGTTGTTGAGGTAGAAAAGCTGCGGGGTGTTCTGCAACAGGCTCGTCCTCTTTTGTCTCAGAGAGAACCTGTTTATCTCCAAACTTTATGACATATTTGTTTTCACGTTTTTCCATACTGATCTTCAGAACATCAATCTGACTGACCAGATCCACATCACATGCACTTCGGACATCTCGCAGATCCTCATCTGTAAGAATAATCAGCTTCAATACATCGCGAATAGCCTCATCGGTGAGGTTCTCTTCGTCGGGAATGGTCTTTACGACCTGCGCCATATTTTTTATATTATTCAATATCAGCTGTGCTTTCACCCACTTCATAGGAGCATCAGGCTCAATAAAAATAGTCAACTCATAACAGCTGAGCCCTTCGTCGACACCACGCTTAAGGTGTCGCTTTTCTTGTCCCGAAAAGGTAGTCTTTGGAACAGAAGCGCGGTCACTCTCCGCAGGCTCATCAGTCTGCTTCTCTTTAGCTTCAGACATAGAACTGCTCTGTCCCTGCATGTCACCTATTTCCGCGATTATTCCACTCAAATCGACAATCGGCTCTTCACCCTGAGACACCTTGCCGATAACAAGATTTATATGGTCAAAACATTTAAAAAGCAGATCGACCATTTCGGGTGTGATGTGCATTGTTTTATCACGAACACCCTGCAAAAGGTTTTCCATTTTATGTGCGAGCTCACTAAGATCCATAAGACCCACAAAACCCGCTGAGCTTTTAAGGGAGTGAGCAGCTCTGAAAATATTATTAATTGTATCTTCGTCATCAGGAGCCTGCTCAAGCTCAAGTAAATTCTTGTTAAGCTCCTGCAGCTGATCATCAGCTTCTTCTAAAAATATATCCTGATATTCACCCAAAGAATACGCCATAATCTTACTCCGTTATGATTTTTTCTGATCAGCTGTCAGCACTTGAAGACTCTTCTTCTCTTCGATCTCCTGATCGGTGTAGAGTACATTATGAAGATTCAGAATTACAACCAGACGGTCTTTAAGACGACCAACACCGGCAATAAACTCTTCAGAGACACCGTCAATGAAAACTGTAGGAGGATCAACGTTGGAATCCTTAATACGAATAACAGATGATACATTATCAACAAGCAACCCTATCTGTTTGGTCTCTGACTCGATAACGATTATCCGGCTCATCTCTGTCATCTTTGCAGCCGGAAAACCGAAGCGAACTCGAACGTCAACAACCGGTATAACATTACCGCGCAAATTTATTACTCCTTTGATAAAGAAGGGACAGTTCGGGAGACGTGTTATCTGCGGAATACGCAATATTTCATGAACCGACAGGATATCAACACCATAATCAACATCTTCGAGCATGAAGCTGACAAGCTGAACTATCTGCCCTTCAGATACCTCTTCACCATCATCGGTTTTAATAGTACCATCGCCGATTTTGTTCATCTGCAGATTCACATCTTCCTGCTTTTTTTCTAATTCGCTAATTTCCATCGGTTTTTCCTGTATTTTGTATTCTGATTATAAAAATTACACTAAACTACATTAATAGCTCAGTTTCAATAAATTGTCAAAAAGAATATTTTTGTATGCCGTACTCACAAGGAAGATGAGATTATCCCTTTGGTTTATCAAGTATATCTCCGATAAGCCCCTCTTCAAGCATCGAAATTAGAGCCGAGGCACGTTTGGTAATATCATCGCTATTTGTAGTATCGATACGTTTCAGCTGATGGTACTCATCAGCAATGTTGAGAGCCGCAAGAACTGCTATCTGCAGTAAATTGGGGGATTTCATGTTTGCACTGACTTCTTCCATTTTGTTATCTACATATCGCGCAAGACCGTCTATATACTCAGGGGGTGCGTCCCCCTGAATATTAAACGTATTTCCAAAAATAGTTACATTAACTTTTGAGATCTCTTTCATAGCCTACAACCTATTGCCCGAACGACCAAAATACGTTGACTCAGTTACTTATCATCCTCTTCAACAATAATAAAATCGTCATCGTCATCATCATCAAGAATATCGTCATCCGATTCGTCAATTATTATCTCGTCGTCATCGTCGTCATCAAGGATTATTTCATCATCATCCTCGTCATCAAGAAGTATGATATCATCCTCATCTTCATCTTCATCCATACTTTTGTCGCCATCTTCATCCTGACTGATAAAATCACCATCATCTGATTCATCATCATCAGCATAAACATCGACCTCTTCACTATCGTCATCAATAATCACTATATCATCATCGTCATCTGAAGCATCAGAGCTTTCTTCATCGACAAAACCCTCATCTTCATCATCAAGCAACAGATCTTCATCACCAAGATCGAGCTCTTCAGAATCATCCTCATCTTCAAGAATCAGATCATCTTCATCATCCAGAATGGTGTCGTCACTGTCAAAATCATCATCTTCATCCTCAATAACAAGATCATCACCCTCATCCTCAATAATGAGCTCTTCGGATTCATCTTCTATAGTTACATCGTCGTCATCATCATCCAGCATTACATCATCAACGACCGGTTCTTCAAAATCATCTTCCGTAACAGCTGGTGCAGCTGTTGCGGCTGTAGCAGCAGCTGCCGGACGTGCCGCGGGACGTGCATCACCAGAAGGAATCGAACCACCCGCCTGAAGCATATCCATCTTGTCAAGGAGAGCAATAATCCGTTGCTCAAGCTGATCTTCCTTATCACGCAGAGTGGTCAATTCACGAGTGGAAGCATCCAGCTCTTTTTGAATCTGGGAGATCAATTGCTCTTTCTCTTCAAGAGACAGCTTAACTTCTTCAGCATCAGCCTTCAGTATATCATTATCACTCTCAAGTTTTGAGTTTTCAGACCGTAAATCACCAATAAGTTGTAGCGCCTTAATTACCCTGCTCTCTAACTCCTCAAGCTGTTGCATTGATACCATAGAATACCTCCCACATGACCCTTTATTATTAATCCAGATTTTTCTTTTTTTCTTATTCTTAATTATTTATGAGCACTAAAAACCTGCGTTTTCTTTAATTACCGCCAAAGAAATCGAAGTAATAATTAGAAATTACACATATAAGGAAACATCCCTAATCAGTTTTCAGAAGTTCCTTTATTATTAAGAACAGAACACTTTAATTCTATACATATAATCGACACATTTCACCTTTTTTTCAACTAAAGCAAGCACTTTATGTAACGATTTATCTTCGAACAACTATCTCAGCAATTTTTTAAAAAAATTTTTCAAATAAGAGCCGCTTTCCAAAAATACTTCATCAAGACTGTCAATAATAACTCCTTAAATCAGAATCTTACGAGTTCCCAGACATCATAAGCCTTCTATAATTACGATACCACGAAAAAGTATTAATTACAATATCTTAAGGGCTATTTGAAAGTTGTCTGATTAAAAAGATAGGCTACTCTCCGGGCACACACTAAAACACAACCCCCAAGGAACAGATAACCATTGTCAAAGGAAAACCGGAAGCCCCAGTAAGCCTCTGCTGAAGCTCGGCCGACACATAAAAAAAATCATTGAAATAATACCCAGCACCCCCCTTTAACAGCAGCATCGGAGAAAAGCCCTGATATGGCATCCCCTCTTCGCTTTTCCTTGTCGAATAGGGTGAAGAGTATTCAAGTTGCAATCCGGGGACAAATTTTCCTGCCAGAAATCGGACTTCAACACTAAATCCGCCCCAATCATTTGCGCGGGAATCCGGCGCAAAGAAGGTATCATCTTCAAAGGGATTCAGACCGAAAATTGTGGTCCAGGTTTTACGATTAGTCATATTAAATCTTAAAGGATCAAAAAAATCAGACTCCTGTCGTGACATAAACTGATGAAAAAGTTCACCCGTCAGCGAAAACCGCTCTGTTGAAAAAACGGACTGAATTGAAGGACGCAGGCTCCAGACTCCGGTATTGAAGTTAAACTGACTTTTTTTATTATATAGACTCTCAGAAAACGGAATATTCATGTCAACAGACATATAAAACAGGGAATGGCCTAAATTACCCAGATAGTTTTCAACTCCCAGTATAACATCTCCCGACAATAATTGGTCTTCATCACTATAAAGCGGATAGTTAACCCTGATCACTGTTCGGTCGCTGATGGAGGCAGCTGAAACAGATCGAACAGACAGACCCGTCTTTTTAGCCGCAAGAAAATAGGGGGAAAGTTGAAAATCATTAAGTTGCACCCCTCTTGTGCCGGGGGCACTTTGAAACGCAAAAAGAGGAGTGATATACAAAAAAAGCACCGTATAGACGGTGCTTTTTATTATCCGGATAATTACAGGCTTTTTAGCCATTAAGTTGCTTTACAACAGCTTCAAAAGCATTAAAATCACACACGGCAAGATCAGCCAGCATTTTTCTGTTCAAAGAAACCTGTGCTTTCTTCATATCATTCATCAATTTGCTATAGGTAGTTCCGCATAAGCGCGCTGCTGCGTTAATACGCATTATCCACAACGAGCGCATATCTCTTTTTCGTGTACGTCGATGAGTATACGAGTTGGTCAATGCTCTTCGACGTGCATCTTTCGCTGTTCTGAAAAGTACAGATCGTGCACCACGAAAACCCTTTACTGCTTTAAATATCTTTCGTTGTTTCTTCTTGTGGATCGTTCCACTTTTTGCTCTTGGCATTGTTACTTCCTCTTCTTACTTATAGGCTACAGAGTTTAACGGGGAGGTTATGGCAGAACCTGCTTCTATCCGCGTTTCACTTCTGCTGGCGCGCCCCCCCCCCAACGGGGAAACGCAATGTACACTTATGCGTACGGCAACATTCTTCTGATGCGTTTAACATCCGATTCAGATGATACTGTTGTTCCTCTTAAATTCCGCTTACGCTGCGGAGACTTACATTCGAGCATGTGATTGGCAAAAGCCTTCGCCCGTTTGATCTTTCCGGAGCTTGTAAACTTAAAACGTTTTTTTGCTCCACTGTTGCTTTTCATTTTCGGCATGGTATAAATCCTCTACTTTAATTTCTGGGCTACCGCGATATCGGAGACAGAATCATGGTCATGTTACGCCCTTCAACGGAAGGTGTCTTCTCAACTGTAGAACAATCACTCAATTCGGCCAGCATCTGTTCCATTTTACGCTTCGCAAGATCACTGTGAACGATCTCACGACCACGGAACATCATTGTCACCTTTACCTTGTCGCCTTTTTCTAGAAACTCACGGGCGTGCTTCACCTTATGCTCGTAGTCATGGGCATCGATAGAAGGACGAACCTTAACTTCTTTAAGGTGCACAATCTTCTGTTTTTTCTTTGCCTCTTTCGCCTTTTTAACCTGCTCAAACTTAAACTTACTGTAATCCATAATACGTACGACAGGTACATCCTGCATAGAGATTTCAACAAGATCAAGTCCACTCTGCTTGGCAAGCTCCAACGCTTTTTCTAATGTGACGATAATTGGCTCATCGCTATCGCCAACAAGCCTGACAGACTCTGCTTTTATCATATCGTTTGTGCGATACTCTTTTCCCGAACTGCTCTTGCCCCGGGGTTTACGGTTATTTAAAGCTATGACTTCCTCCTATGAAGCACGTGAATTTTCTATTCGCTTTCTGCTTTTCTTTTTTAGTTAACAAAAAAAGCTCCGATCAGCATCAGAGACATATGAATTAGACCAAGACAGCTATTTATGTAAACTACATAAAAATAACAAATATAGGTCAGAATTCCACAAAGGGCGGATATTTATCAACAATATTTTTTTTGTTTCGCCCGATTACCGCTCTTTTTTCATAATATAGCCACCCCAATCCCCGTTTTCATCAAAACTGACTATCGAAAAGCCGGGGATAAACAGAGATGAGACATAATCCTTCCATTTTAGTCCAAAACCACTCAAAACAAGATACCCACAAGTATTCAACTGCATGCTGAGAGCATCAACGGATAACTCAACAAGTGAAATGGGGATATTTGCCACCAGTAGATCAAAAAGTCCCTCTGAAAAATCTTCAGCCCTGCAATTAACCACTTGTACATCGCACTTGTTATAACGGCTGTTTAACTCCGTCATCCGACATGCCTCCGGCGAATTATCACAGGCAACCACTTCAGCAAAACCAAGTTTTGAAGCAAATATTGCGAGTATGCCGCTACCACAACCAATGTCCGCACAGCGTGATTTTTCTGGGCTAACGTATTCGAGAGATTTTTCGAGCATAGTAACACAGAGCCTGCTTGTCGGATGGATACCGATACCGAAAGTTTTGCGTGCGTCTATGCCGACAACATGGCGCCTGCCATTTTCACCGTAAGTATGTTTAAGCTCTTCGACAGGGGGTGGGTTTTGATCAATTTTACAGACAGTTAAGCAATCGCTAAGCTCTTCTGAATCAACGTAATCAAGCCAGCGATCGCTGTAATCCGGACAAACCGGATTAACTGCGCCATCCACATCACGGCCTAACCCAGCAAGAAGTCGGTTTGCCTTATCCTTGTCAAAAAAAAGCGCAACTATAACCACTGTGTCATCCATGTCCGGGCTGAGTGAAACTGAAGACGCACCTCCATCAAAAAGGGCAGACTCATAAACTTCTGAAATTTCTTTTTTTACTTTAATTTTTAACTCAAACATACTTTGGGAAAATCCTGGATACAAATTTATTGAAAATAGTCTTCATAATTATACATAAATTCATAACAATCACTGTAATTGAAACCGGTATAGCGCTGTCAAATAATGTTTTTTTTACACGTAAGAAGTTTATATAACTGGCTTTACCTCACACCTGATAACGAGCTTCTTAAGCAGATCAGACAGTCAGTATCCGACTGGCACCGTTGAACCTCACTATATGATTGACTAATACCACATACATGACACAATAGACAAAATTCATATAAAAAAAACGGAGTAACTCAGATGAAAAGTGAGCTTACAGAAAAAATCATTTACCTTCTGACCAAAAAGAAAGGTGTCCCTATAAACGAGATGAAAAGCTCTCTGTCACAGCTTTCACCCGAAGAGTTTAATACTATTGTTACCGAGTTGCTCGAAAATGATGGAAGCGAACTCTTTGAACTCTTTAACTATTATCTGATTCTGTTTAAGGACATTAATAAAATACGCGAGCTTCTCGGAAGCCCCATCATCTCGTTAGATGTACTAGAAAAGATTCTGCTGATATCTTATACCCGTGCAAGCATTCAGGGAGTTAACGAAGACCAATCGCTCGACAATATTCTTATTTTTATAAATCAGAGCCGCTATCTTGACCTTTTACTCAATTCGGATATTATTTCAAAAGACCGGATGCTCTCTTACTATCTGCTTACAAAACTTGACCGACAGGGAATTGACACTTTTTTTAACTCTAACCCTTCCATAAATGATTTTTTAAACGGCTTTATTCAGCTACCGGAACGAACCATTAAGACAATTCTGCTGCGAAATCCGGATCTATTCGGTTATATCTCACTCTTTCTCAAAACCATGGAGAGCAAAAAGGCAGAAAGCTTTATACAAAAGTTTAAGGTGGAAATCGAGGCAATGGAGTCAACAAAACGGATCGTTCTGGAAATTAGTGATCACTATAACCTCGATAATGAAAAAAAACTGCCACTATCGCAAAGAAACAAAGAGCGACTATCCGAGATTATCCGTAAAGTTAAATCGATGAACAATATTTTTAATACAATCTATACACTTGAACACGAGGGAGTTATTATCGACGAGATAGAGAGGGCTTTAATAATGGAGATTATGCAAAACCCGGTATTCAAGGACATCCTGGAGAAATTCAGCACCCGCCATACAGCGGAGCTCTCATACACGTAAAGGGTGATGAACGAATCAGATTCTATCAATTCAGATACCCCTCAAAAAGAGGAGTTAGAAATGATCGCAACGAGGTGAGACACTGACGTCGACAGAAACAGACGGTTAAACCGCCTGTTTTTTTATGTCTTCTATCAGATCTTCTATGTTCATGGATACGCCCTTCTGTGAACCGCGAACCCTAACCGAAACCGTTCCCTCTTCAACCTCTTTATGACCGATAACACAGACATAAGGCGCTTTGGAAGTTACCGCTTCACGTATTTTATAGCCCATGGTCTCGTTACGAAGATCCATTTCGACCCGAATTCCCTCTGAACGGAGGTGATCCCGGACACGCTTGACATCGTCGGCAACATCCTCTGCTACATTAAGAAGCATCACCTGAACAGGCGCGAGCCAGGCCGGAAAAGCTCCTTTGTAATGTTCGATGAGTATGCCAAAAAAGCGTTCAAGCGAACCTAACAGAGCGCGGTGAATCATTATAGGGCGATGTTCGGAGCCGTCGGCGCCGGTATATGTCATGTCAAACCTTTCGGGCAGGTTAAAGTCCAACTGCAGAGTAGATAGCTGCCATTGACGTCCGATCGCATCTACAACCTTGACATCGATCTTTGGGCCATAAAAAGCTCCGTCACCCTCATTTAAACTGTACTCAACACCAAGATGTTTAAGTGATTCGGCAAGCGCAGCCTCGGACTTCTGCCAGATCTCTACCGAACCAACAGCCTTTTCTGGACGAGTCGAAAGATATACCTGAAACTGCTCAAAACCGAAGCTCTTGAGCATGAAAATCATAAACTTGAATGTACGGCTTATCTCTTCGGTAAGCTGATCCTCGCGAATAAAAAGATGGGCATCATCCTGAGTAAATCCACGAACGCGTAACAGTCCATGAAGAGTCCCAGATTTTTCGTAGCGGTAAACAGTACCAAACTCGGCCCAGCGAAGCGGAAGATCACGATAGCTACGTTTTTCGGATTTGTACAGTATAATATGAAAAGGACAGTTCATCGGTTTGACATAGTAGTCTTCACCGTCAATATCCATTGGTGAATACATTCCGTCTTTATAAAAATCGAGGTGACCGGAAATCTCCCACAGTCGTGAACGACCAATATGAGGAGTATAGACTATATCGTATCCATTTTTATAATGCTCTCTCTTCCAGAAATCTTCTACTACGGTACGAATCCGTGCACCTTTGGGCGTCCACATAATAAGCCCAGGGCCAACATCCTGCGAAAATTCGAACAGAGACATCTCTTTTCCGATTTTGCGATGATCGCGCTCTTTAGCCTCTTCGATCAGATCGAGGTGCTTCTTTAACTGTTTCTTATCAGGAAACGAAACGCCATAGATACGTTGAAGCATCTGATTTTTTTCGTCCCCACGCCAGTAGGCACCGGCAACCTTGGTGAGCTTAACAGCGCCGATTACAGACGTATTTATAACATGAGGGCCTCGGCATAGATCAGAGAAGTCGCCCTGTTCGTAAACCGTTACGGTATCACCATCAAGATCATCTATCAGCTCGACCTTGTAGCTCTCTCCTTTTTTTTCAAATGCAGCACGAGCATCAGCGCGGCTCATTACAGACCGCTTCACTGGAATCGCCTCAGACTGAATCTTCTCTATCTCTTTTTCTATTTTTACAAGGTCATCAGGAGAAAAACCTGTTTTGCAGTCAAAATCGTAATAGAACCCATTATCTATTGACGGGCCTATGGCATATTTTGCATCAGGGTAGAGACGCTTAACAGCCTGAGCAAGCAGATGTGAAGTGGAATGCCAGTAGAGCGATTTACCGATATCATCTTTGAAGGTGTGTACTTTTAACGAGGCGTCTTTTTCAAGAATGTGAGTCAGATCGACTAGTTCGCCATCGAGTGCTGCAGCAAGTGCTGCCTTCTGAAGACCGGCACCGATTTTTCCAATGAGGTCGTATACCGTAGTGCCCTTCGCAGCCTCCAGTACTGAACCATCAGGAAGCTTAATAGAGACATTTTCCACGGTGAACCCCCTCTTGTTTATTTTTGGGCGGTGCTGGATTCGAACCAGTGACCTCCTGCGTGTCGAGCAGGCGCTCTAACCAACTGAGCTAACCGCCCCCAATATATGGATGATCTTTTATCAGGGGCGGTTAAAGTCAACTTTTTTTTACGGCTTCAATAGCAGCCTCGTAGTCGGGCTCCTGGCCAATTTCGGGAACCTGTTCGCTGTAAACAACCGTTCCATCTGCATCCGCAACGATTACAACTCGCGATAGTAAACTTTCTAACGGGCCATCTGTAATATCAACACCGTAATCCTTTCCGAAGCTGTTGTCTCTCATCTGTGAAAGCATCGAAACATTATCCAGACCTTCGGCTCCGCAAAAACGCCCCTGAGCAAAAGGCAAGTCTCTTGATATACAGAGCACAACCGTATTCTGCAATGAACCAGCCTCTTTGTTAAAGCGGCGAACCGACGCAGCGCATACCCCCGTATCGATACTGGGAAAGATATTAAGGACAAGCTTTGAACCTTCAAAATCTGAAAGTTCTTTATCAGAAAGATCTGCTGCTGTTAATGTGAAATCTTTGAGTTTTGTACCAGCTGCCGGTACCGTACCCGACGTATGTATTGCGTCACCATGAAGTTTAATTTCTGCCATGATAGCCTCCTTTTTGATTTTAACCTAGTCGTATAAAAACTGCTTTCTAACAATGCTGTTTACTGCAAGCCGACCGGCATTTTTTATAAATATACTTAAATTTTAAAACAGTTGCAAGTATATGCTATAAAACCATTCCGTCAACTCCTGATTCAATAATAAAGAACCACCTTTTTACTTTAATCAGCAGGTGTATCTTCCAGAAATCTGATTATAATTCCGATCATAATCTTTATGTATTATAATATACGGATATTTTAATCATCTAGCAAACATTTGTGATTTTTTACAAATATTAAAAAAACGAATAATTTTCTTGACAACATTCACTCAATTGCACTATTTTGCAAATGTGATAAAACTATCAGGCAGGTCTGTATGAAACCGTACTTACAAAAGCTAAAATGTCTTGGTGATGAAACCCGAATCCGTATTTTAAGACTTCTTCTCATTTCTCTGGAAGAACTGTGTGTGTGCGAGATTGTGGACGCGCTTGATATTCCAGTTTACACCATATCCAAACACCTTAAAGAACTTAAAAACGCAGGGCTTATAAGCGAACAGAGGGATGGCAAGTTTATCTTTTACTCTCTCATAAATGCTGAAGATAACTTTACTGAAAGTCTTCTATCAGCTGTATTGAATATTCCCGGTAATATCTTTTCAGACAATAATGATGCATTGGAAAAACGACTCAAACTTCGTGAAAACGGAACCTGTGTTATAGGTATGAAAGGCTAATTAAAAATTATCACGAGGAGATACCATGCAAAATAAAAACAAGTTTTTAATCATAATTACTGCTTTTCTGGCATTCTATTTTATTCCATTTAATAACGGCACTATCCAAAACGCATTAATGGAAGCTTTCTACATGATGCAGGAGTATGCACGACTACATGTTCTATTATGCCTTGTACCGGCCTTTTTTATTGCAGGAGCAATCGGGAACTTTATCAGCCAGGGAGCAGTACTTAAATATCTGGGTGCCAAAGCAAACAAGATCCTCGCCTATGGTGTGGCATCAGTTTCAGGAGCAATTCTTGCAGTCTGTTCATGTACAGTCCTGCCACTTTTCGGTGGAATTTATAAACGTGGAGCAGGTCTTGGCCCGGCGATTACCTTTCTTTATTCAGGGCCGGCAATAAACGTACTCGCAATCGTATTAACTGCTCGGGTTCTCGGACTTAGGCTCGGCATTGCCCGCGCATTAGGAGCAGTGATTTTTTCCATAGTCATCGGTCTTGCGATGCATTTTATCTTCTTGAAAGAGGAACACGCGCGCAATAACGACCTTTCTCTGGTTGTTCCCAATGACGACAATCCACGCAAACTCTGGCAAACCACAGTTAATATTTTTTCCATGGTAGGTATTCTTGTATTTGTTAACTGGGGTCGTGATAACTCAATAGGCTGGTGGAACAATATATTTGAATATAAGTTTCATATCACCGCTGTCTTCGGAGCGATTCTTATTTTTACTCTTTTTCGCTGGTTTAAAAAAGATGAACTCAAAAGTTGGGTCAGCTCAAGTTACGACTTCTCTCTTCAGATCATGCCTCTTCTTTTCGCGGGAGTTTTAATAGCAGGCTTTCTTCTGGGACGTCCGGGCAACGAGGGGATTATTCCTTCGGCATGGATCTCATCTCTTGTTGGTGGTAACTCTTTAGCCTCTAACTTTTTTGCATCAATAGTCGGAGCATTTATGTATTTCGCAACGTTAACAGAAGTACCCATTATGCAGGGACTTATTGGAAACGGCATGGGTGAAGGCCCAGCACTGGCTCTGCTTCTGGCCGGCCCGGCATTATCACTACCCTCTATGCTTGCAATCAGAGGCATGATAGGAACAAAAAAAACAGCCGTATATATAATGCTGGTAGTCATAATGTCAACAATGAGCGGCATGATATACGGAACTTTTATATAATTTGATCTTAAAATATATTCTTCCACGCCCCTGGCGAAGAGAAGGTATTTATCAGTAGACAGTGGCAAGCTGATCTTTTTCTTCCCCCACCTTTGATTGGGGAAGAAAAGCATATTTATGATGAATTATCATACATGTAGAGTTTAAGAATAAATCAACAGGAGAATTCAAAATGCAAAACAGTAATCCAAAGCGAGTACTCTTTGTCTGCATACACAACTCGGCAAGAAGTCAGATGGCCGAAAAATTTCTGAACGAACTTGGAAACGGCAGTTATAAGGCCGAAAGCGCCGGCATTGAACCTGGAAAACTTAACCCCTATGTTATCGCAGTTATGAAAGAAGCTGGATACGACATATCGCATCACGCAACAAAATCAGTTTTTGAGTTTTACGAACAGGGAAGCCTCTATGATTACGTTGTTACAGTATGCGATACTGAAGCTGCTGAAAAATGTCCGCTGTTTCCCGGCAAGGTAACAAGGCTGCACTGGGGTTTCCCCGATCCTTCGTCGGCTCAGGGAAGCGAAGAGGAGAGGCTTCAGTTTGCCCGAACTGTACGTGACAGCATAAAGGTTCAGATTCAAGAGTTTATTGATACCGATTCAAAAAATTAAAGAGAGAATTATATGAAAAAATCCGAAATATCATTTTTTGAAAAATACCTCACCATATGGGTAGCTCTCTGCATTGCCGTGGGTGTTGCCATAGGTCATTTTTTACCCGCTGCCCCCGATTTTTTGAGTAAACTTGAATATGCCCATGTCTCGATACCGGTAGCCGTTCTTATCTGGCTTATGATCTACCCGATGATGCTCAAAATCGACTTCGGTGGAGTTGTCAAATCACTTAAAGAGCCAAAAGGGCTGGTGCTGACACTAATTGTTAACTGGCTGATTAAACCCTTTACAATGTATTTTTTTGCATGGCTCTTCTTTTATCACATTTTCGCAGACATCATCACGGCAGAGAATGCTAAGAGTTATCTTGCAGGAGCCGTACTATTAGGTGCCGCCCCCTGCACTGCTATGGTCTTTGTCTGGAGCCATCTTACAAAGGGAAATCCGGCCTACACTCTGGTACAGGTTGCAGTAAACGACCTTGTTCTGCTTGTTGCCTTTACACCAATAGTCGCTTTCCTGCTGGGTATCGGCGGAATCACTGTTCCATACGCCACACTTATTCTGTCAGTACTGCTGTTTGTGGTTATACCGCTATTTCTTGGTTACCTTTCTCGGCGTCTTGTTATTGCACATAAGGGACAGGAATTCTTTGATAAGAAATTTTTACCCTCATTTAATGGAGTAACAATAGGCGGTCTGCTACTTACACTTGTAATAATCTTCTCTTTTCAGGGATCGGTCATACTTAAACAGCCGTCTGTAATTCTGCTTATCGCGATTCCACTTATTATACAGACATTTTTTATTTTCACACTGGCGTACAGCGCTGCACGGTTTTTAAAACTGGGTCACGATATAGCAAGCCCTGCCGCCATGATAGGCGCGAGCAATTTTTTTGAGCTTGCAGTTGCAGTTGCGATAGCTCTTTTCGGTCTGTCTTCAGGAGCAACACTGGCGACTGTCGTAGGAGTCCTTGTAGAAGTGCCCGTAATGCTTTCACTTGTTGCAATATCAAATAGAACAGCAGGTTGGTTTAAAAAATAGTTTCATAATCCCCGCCAAAGGCGGGGATTATGAGTTGAATTATCAAAAAGAACAGCATAAACTAAAATGAATACATACTAGGTTTTAATTTATGAAATTTATCTTTACCGCAAAAGCGGAGTAAGCAGAAATTATCGAAAAGAACAGCGTAAAATAAAATCAATACAAACTAAGTTTTAAAACTTATTAGATTTATCTTTACCGCAAAAAGCGGAATAAACAGAAATTATCGAAAAGAACAGCGTAAACCAAAATTAATATAAACTAGGTTTTAATTTATGGAATTTATCTTTACCGCAAAAAGCGGAGTAAGCAGAAATTATCGGAAAGAACAGCGTAAACTTAAAATCACATAAACCTGATTTTAAAACTTTTTCAATTTTAATTTTAGCAATTTGAATTCAACTTCCTTCCCCCCGCCGGATGCGGGGGGAAGGAAATAAAAAAAACAAATTCAATTACAA
>JAQIBV010000021.1 GCA_027858855.1 Spirochaetota bacterium
CGTCTTTGCGCTTTAAGCACAGCGCAAAGCTTAACAATGATAATTTTCGGACTAGCGTCCGAAACCGTCTTTGCGCTTTAAGCACAGCGCAAAGCTTAACAATGATAATTTTCGGACTAGCGTCCGAAACCGTCTTTGCGCTTTAAGCACAGCGCAAAGACTATATTATTAATAGTGTGGGGGTTTTTCGTTGGGGATGGCTTCGCCGAGGGTTTCGATGCTGTTTTCAAGCTGTTGGACTCTTTTTTTTAATCGATCTATTTCCAGATCCTTTGAAATTATAGTTTCATTCAATGTCTGAACAGCATCATCAAGATAACTGTAACGTATCTCAAGTTCGTCCAATCTTTCTTCTAAAGTCACAATCAATTCTCCCTTTTTCCGGAAGTAACAGTACGGGTTACCTCCCGTTTCAGAGTAGCTTCTATCACAGAACGAGCTGCATCGGAAAATTCATTAATTGTCTTTTTTGTATAGAGAGAATAATCGATAGGCGCATGAATATGCATAGTTACTTTCCCTGGGTAAAAAAGACGGGTCGATTTTGGCATAATTCTGTCCATGCCAATAAGGGTTATGGGAACAACTGGAAGACCGATATCCAGAGCAAAGTGAAAAGCTCCCTTTTTGAACTCGCCCAGCAACACATCATCACGTCGTGTTCCTTCCGGAAAAAAAGCAAGACATACTCCATTTCTAATTTTCTGTTTTGCAATATTGATAGTCTCTACAGCCTGATGTGGGTTGCTGCGATCAATAGGAATATTACCAAGACTGCGACATGCCGTTCCGAAAACCGGTACTTCGGTGAGCTCCTTCTTCATTACCCATCTGATATCTCGTTTTAACCCGCCATACACAGCAACTATATCCAATGCACTCTTATGATTAATAACAAAGACATACGACTGCCCTTTTTTCAAATTCTTCTGACCATATATCTTTAAATGCATTGGAATAAAAAAGGAGAGTAAATGACTATGAATTACAGGAAGAACTGCAGCAACCTTTTCTCCGAAGAGGGAAAAAATAATTACAGATATACTGACAAAGGCTGTAAAAATCAGTAAAACCGGATAGACAAACAATCTGTATATAGAATAAAAAAACTTCATTACATCATTCTCGCAATATATTTAACAAAACCAAGCTTTATACTCCTTTTATTATACGGACCTCCACAGGGCAATTAAAAAATAGATTATTCATTTCGAGCTCTAAAATGATTCCCGTTAATCTTTCTTGACTTTTATTTTATAAAAATCGAATTGTAATCTTATATGATCTTTAACTAGATATTTTCTGGTCATTAAATTGCTTTATCTTTCATTACTGATAATTGAGACTATTACAGAATATATTTAACCATCTTTACCAGCTTTGATATTATTAATTTAACCTATTTTAATTAATGGAGCACCTACTATGAATGAAACTTTTGATTTTTTAACTATCGAAAAGAAATGGATTGAGCGCTGGGATGAAAGCAAAGAATTCCGTGTTACTGAAGATCCCTCCTACCCTGTGGAGAAAAGACTATATGTGCTCGACATGTTTCCCTATCCTTCCGGGTCAGGACTGCACGTTGGCCATCCTGAAGGTTATACAGCCACGGATATCTTCACCCGTTTTAAAAAAATGAACGGCTTTAACGTGCTTCACCCAATGGGATACGACTCTTTCGGTTTACCTGCCGAAAACTATGCCATTAAAACTGGCACTCACCCGGCAGTTACAACACGCTCTAACATTGATCGTTTTCGTGACCAGATAAAAACCTTCGGGTTCGCATATGACTGGGATCGAGAAATAAGCACCTGTGAACCCGGATACTACAAATGGACACAATGGATATTCCTGCAGCTTTTTAAAAAGGGACTAGCCTATGAAAGTGAAATGCCTATTAACTGGTGCCCTGATTGTCTTACTGGTCTTGCCAATGAAGAGGTCAAAGATGGCAACTGTGACCGTTGTGGTTCTCAAATTGAACGTCGCAGAATACGTCAATGGGTTTTAAAAATTACCGAATATGCCGACCGTCTTCTGGCCGATCTGGATGCTCTTGACTGGAGCGAATCAATTAAGGCAATGCAGGAAAACTGGATAGGTCGTAGTGAAGGTGCGGAAGTTGACTTTGTCATTGAATCAACAAAAGAAAAATTAAGAGTCTATACAACACGCCCCGACACTCTTTTCGGAGCAACCTATATGGTAATCGCACCGGAACACTCGGCTGTTGCTGCAATCACAACCAAAGAACAACAGGCTGAAGTTACTGCATATATAGAAGAAGCTGCTACTAAATCCGACCTGCAACGAACAGAGCTTAATAAAGACAAAAGTGGAGTCTTTACCGGTGCCTATGCAATTAATCCTGTAAACAACGAAAGGATTCCGATCTGGATTTCCGATTACGTTCTCATCAGTTACGGTACTGGTGCGATTATGGCTGTACCGGCTCACGATACCCGTGATTTTGAATTTGCGAAAAAATTTGATATTCCGATTATACAGGTTGTAAGCAAGGATAATTCGGTTGAAGAACTTGAAGAGGCCTTCACCGATGAGGGTTTCGCCGTTAATTCTGGCTCTTTTAACGGATTGCCAACATCCGAATTCAAAAAAACCATTACGGAATGGCTTGAAACCGAGGGAAAAGGTAATAAAGCTGTAAACTACAAACTGCGTGATTGGATCTTTTCCCGACAACGCTACTGGGGCGAGCCTATTCCACTGGTTCACTGTGGCAAATGCGGCATTGTTCCGATAGACGAAAAGGATCTACCTCTGCGTCTTCCTGAAGTTGAGTCATACACGCCTACAGGCACTGGTGAATCACCACTGGCCGCCATCGAAGAGTGGGTAAATACCGACTGCCCTGTCTGCGGTTCACCTGCAAAACGCGAAACCAACACCATGCCTCAATGGGCCGGCAGCTGCTGGTACTACCTGCGCTATATGGATCCGGAAAACGACCAGACTCTTGTAAAACCGGAAGCACTAAACTACTGGGGTGATGTAGATCTTTATGTAGGAGGAGCTGAGCATGCAGTACTTCACCTGCTTTATGCCCGCTTCTGGCACAAAGTATTAATGGATTGTGGAGTTGTCTCTTTCAAAGAGCCCTTCAAAAAGCTGCGGAACCAGGGTATGATTCTGGGTGAAAATAACGAAAAAATGTCGAAATCCCGGGGTAATGTCATAAATCCTGACGATATTATAGCCGAATTCGGAGCAGATTCACTTCGCATGTACGAAATGTTTATGGGACCTCTTGCAGCCGATAAACCGTGGAATACTAACAGCATCTACGGTGTTAAAAGATTCCTGGAAAAAGTGTGGCGTCTTCAGGAACGCATCGAAACGGGAGCACAATTAAGCGATAATACTGCAAAGCTGACACATAAAACCATCAAAATAGTCACTCAAAAAATCGATAACCTGGACTTTAACACAGCCATAAGCCAGCTTATGATACTAGTGAACACCCTTCAGAAAGAACCTTCGGTTCCACTAGAAACATATAAAACCCTTTTACAGTTATTACATCCCTTCGCTCCCTTCATTACAGAAGAGCTTTGGGAAATTCACGATGGCACGACTACCATGTTGAAAACAAGCTGGCCTCAACATAACCCTGAAATGGCTGTTGACGAGGTAATTACAATTGTTTTCCAAATAAATGGTAAAGTACGCGCCCGGGAAGACCTTCCAGCTGACATCGACAAGGCTACAATGCTTGAAAACGCAAAAAATAATGACAAAATTAAACAATATCTTGACGGAAGAACTATTATAAAGGAAATTGTTGTTCCTGGGAAACTTGTTAACATTGTTATCAAATGATTTCAACCCACTCAGATTATTTTAATTTATTTTGAATAAATTTCTCCAACGTTACAGATAACAGTTTTTCTGTTATCTGTAACGTTTATTAATCTCTTTTGGCGACTTCGCTAATTTATTTTAACAATAATCCGACAATAATAATAACTTTTTCTGAATATTATTTGACAAGGATTATGTCTCATGTCATTCTTAGCAAAAATATAGATACAGGGTTACTTCAATGAAAACTAAAATGGTTCCAACAGAAATTTATTCACGCGTCGTAGGTTACTACCGACCTGTCAACCAGTGGAATAAGGGCAAACAGTCTGAATTTGCTGATAGAAAAGAATACGATATCAGCTCTATAACCCTTGTATCTGAACAAGAAACTGTTCACGCGGCTATCGCCGTTTAATCAACTTCTCTAAAATTGGCTGAATTTGATCATCAATTCAGCCAAAACTTAACTCTTCATTCAAATCAGAATACAACTTTGTTACATATTCAGATGCCTGTACTGCCGCCTGATATGGATTAGTTTTTTTAGCCATGTAAATAGCGGCAGCGGCAGCCATTGCACATCCGGTTCCGTGACGATAAGCAATGTTCCAGCGCTCTTTTGTTATTGTGATAAGTTCACTTCCAGCTATGTATTCTGTTATACTATTATCATCATTGCAATCATGGCCTCCTTTAATATAAAAAAGAGGTTTACCACAGTAAGTCTCTATCAAGTATTCTGCCATCTGAAGAGTTATTAAACTTTCAATATTAATAATCAATCTCAGCTCTTCAATGTTTGGAGTCACCAGCGTCGCAAGTGGCATCAATTCTTTAATGAAATAATTACGCATTGCCCCACTGTAAAAGGGGTCTCCACTACTTGGAGCAAAAACCGGATCAATAACAACCGGCACACCTGTCTTTCCCAGCAAATAGTTTTTTACCATTTTCATCTGTGAAAGAGTCATAATTGCACCGATCTTAATTGCCGCGCAGTCAAACTTTGCCGAGCAAGATAGCTGATCGGCAAACATTGAGTCGCTCACAGGCTCGGCTGAAAACACACCGCTGAAGGTTTGAGCGGTTACCCCACTGACCGTCGAAACAGGCCAAACCAAATGGCTATACGCCACCCGCAGGTCCTGCTGCATCCCAGCTCCGCACGACGAGTCTGTTGCCGATATAAAATGAATATACATTTTACTGTTTCAACGCACACAGAGAACCGCACATTGTACAGTAATCCTTTTCTCTTGATTCCGACTCATCCCTTCTTTTTTTTGGAAGTTCAGGATCAACAGAACAGGCATACATATTTTCCCAATCAAGATTCTTGCGAAATCTGGTCATCTGTAAATTTTTGGAATAGGCACCGGGAACATTTTTAGCAACATCTCCTGCCTGCGCAGCAATTATACTCGCCACTACACCTTCGCGCACATCATCAACATCTGGTAGTGTCAGATGTTCAGCCGGTGTTACATAGCAAAGAAAATCAGCCCCATGCCATGCCGCAACCGCTCCACCAATAGCAGCAGTAATATGATCATAACCCGGAGCACAATCTATAACCAGTGGTCCCAACACATAAAAGGGAGCCTCTCTGCATACCTTTTTTTGAATTTCCATATTAAACGGAATATCCTGAATCGGCACATGCCCTGGGCCCTCTACCATAACCTGCACATTACGTTCACGACATCGCTCTACAAGACGCCCCAATACAGAAAGCTCTTTTAGTTGCAGATCATCCGTTGCATCGGGCATCCCTCCCGGTCGCAGGCCATCCCCCAGACTGATAGTTACATCATAACGCATGGCTATTTCCAGAAGCCTGTCAAACTGCTCATACAGAGGATTGTCTCTACCTGTCTCTTTCATCCAACGCCGAGTCAACGAACCACCACGACTAACAATTCCAGCCACACGATTATCTGGATTACAAAACTCAAAGGTTTCTCTGTTAACGCCGCAGTGTACCGTCATGAAGTCGACTCCCTCTTTAGCCTGTTGCTCAATTGCAGCAAAAAGTCGCTCTCCATCTATGTCTTTAATTGAGCCACCATCACGAACAGTCTCTGCAAAAACCGCATACAAAGGAACTGTCCCAACCATTACAGGCGAGTTCTGCAAAACTTTATTTCGCATACCGTTCAGGTCTCCACCAATAGAAAGATCCATCACGCTATGAGCACCATATTTTACGGCCGTTTGAAGTTTAAGCATTTCGTTTTCTATATTATTGCAATCAGGAGATGTACCAATGTTTGCATTAACTTTTGTTTTAAGCCCTTTCCCTACGGCCTCTGCACTAAAACTACGATTAATATTTTTCGGAATTACTATTTTTCCAGCAGATACACCTTCGCATATAAATTCTACTGAACGCTGCTCCTTCAAGGCAATCTCCTTAATTTCCGGAGTTACCTCGCCCTTTTTCACTCTATCAACTTGAGTCATGCTATCCCCTCAGAAGAGATGAATAAAACGCAATCTCTTCTTCAATATTTTTAGATTTAACAACAGCTTTGATCATCGCGATGTTACGCACGCCGGTTTCAAGAACATCATCCACATTGGAGCGATTAATCCCACCTATGGCTACCACTGGACATGAAGCTTTTTGAACAACAGTTTTTAGCGCTTCACACCCTACAGCTGCATCCGGTCGTTTCTTTGCAAAAGTTGGATAAACCGGCCCAAATCCGATATAATCGGGATTTTGGGTCAATGCTTCTTCAGCCTGTACAAGTGTATGTGTAGATAATCCACAGATAAGATTCGCTTTATCATCATAGATAGAACGAGCCATCTTCAATGGGATATCATCTTGACCAAGATGATATCCATCAACACCCGCGGCTAAAGCAATATCCACCCGATCATTAATTATTACCTTTGTCTTACTATTTCGGGTTATTGAAAGCATCATACTTAAAGTTTCGAGTAGTTGTCGGTCTGAAAACCCCTTTTCCCTTAGCTGAATCATACCAACCTGATACTTAACACAAAGTTCGGTAATTCTTGAAACAGGGTAATCCGGATCTGTAACTATTACATAAAGCCCGAGGTCTTTCATATTTACAACTTTTCCATAATCAGATTTGCAACCTTACGGCCGGACATAAGCATTCCGCCGAAAATCGGTCCCATCCGAAAACTTCCGCTTACTCCGTTCGCAGACATTCCGGAAACATATAATCCCGGATAAACCTCTTTTGTGTTTTCAATTGTAGTTCGCTCCCCCTCTTCTACAGACAAAGAACGCTCTCCCATAACAGAGCCAGTAGGTGTATCCAGCTTTATGCTGTTTTTTCGAGCCAATGTTGACACTATTTCGCAGGGGTGACCGGTTCCATCAAGAACAGCTTTTGCCCGTACTACAAGAGGATCTACATGCATTCCAGTATTAACAATCGGAGTCCAGTTTATTACAACTCCGTTAACATTACGGGTTTCACTTTGTACAACAACATCTTCAACCTTCATCCCATTAAAGATAACCGCACCGGCCTGCATAGCTTTGAATATTAGCGCCGATGTAGCCTCAACTGAATCGAGTAGAAGATTATTCTCATCATATTCAGTATAACTAATACCGAACTCTTCAATAATATCGAGCGCCTCTTTTTGTACCATAATCTGGTTAAAGAGCATTGCTCCGCCCCACATCCCCCCGCCGGGTGCAAGCTTGGACTCGTAAAGCGCAACCTTTTTACCCGCTTTCGCAAGATAGTAGGCAGCCGTAAGCCCTGAAGGCCCGCCACCGACAATGGCAACATCAATATCAAGATTATCTTCAAATTTTAAAAAGAAAGAGCGAAGAATTCCACGTGAAACAGTAACTTCCATTTTTGTATCCTCCTTGGATAAACCGGAGGACAATGCAGTGAAAAGAAAGAGGTTTAAAACGAAGATTGTCTTTCCCTACGCTGGCATTATCCAGATCAGGTTCTGCGGGTTTAATCTCAGCCCCTTTCAGAGCACCCCGGTAAAGAATTTTTCTTTACAAGTTCATTGATAGTCATTTCACTTGAGAGTCAAGCAAATATCATCTGATAATTTCCCTAACCTTTCATAAAATTAGCATTACTAACAAAACCCCTTTGTTTTTGTACAAACATCTCTATAAAAATTGTTTTTATGTTTCCATAAGTTTAAACAAATAGACACAACCAATGTATTGACATCTAATTTACAAAGAATCATTGACAGAGTACTTCGAATTATTACCCTTTTAATTTAAAGGACATTACTTATGAAGTTTTGTTTTAGGAATTTTTAGTGTTGCTAATGTGGATTAAGCTTATGTAGACTTAATAGCCTACATAAGCTTAATCCAAAGTTTGGCTATTTTTGTTATGCAAGAACCTGTGTTTACAGAAATACCGACACTTGCTTCCAGTTAATAATTCATGAATTTATTTTTTACTACAATATTAATTTAACGAGGCTCCATGACCAGTGAAAACTTAAACTACGGTGTCGTTGGCAACTGCCAAAGCGCGGCTCTGATCTCTATTGACGGATCGGTAGAATGGCTCTGTCTACCACACTTTGCTTCATCTTCAATTTTCGCCTCACTCCTTGATACTGAAAAAGGAGGATGCTTTTCAATTAAAATGAACTTTCCCTTTTCTGTACAACAGAATTACGAATACAAAACACCTATTTTGCGAACTACATTTACATCACATGATACCAGTGAATCATTTGTAATTACGGACTTCATGCCCAGATATCTACACGCTGCACGCGGATATCATCATCCTCCAGAATTAGTTAGAATAGTAACCCCTTTAAAGGGCACCCCCTCTGTCACAATCAATCTTTCACCTGCTCTTAACTACGGTCAACATGAGACAACGATAATTGAAGAGGCGGCTTTTCTTAAAATGTACTCACGAAACGGCAAATATGATTCCGCCTACCTCTATTCCAATCTATCGAACAACATTGATATTATCAATGGAACACACAGCTTAGAAAAGGAGCTCTATTTTGTTCTCTCTTACAATCAGAAATTAATCACTCCCAGCCTCGAAAAAGCATATCTTGAGTATTATCGTACCAAAACGTACTGGCTTGACTGGGTTGAAAGACGAGAGTGGCCTCTCAGATACATCGAAGAAGTTATCCGCAGTGCCATAACTATTAAATTGCTTACGTATCAAAAAACCGGTGCTATTATCGCAGCCGTCACAACCTCTCTTCCCGAAACAATTGGCGAAGAGCGCAACTGGGACTACCGTTTCTGCTGGATCCGGGATGCATCCATGATAATCAGTATACTGACCAAACTGGGTGACAATGGTAGTGCCGAACGCTTTCTAAGTTATATTATGAAAATCATTCCTCATAAAGATGAGATGATTCAGATTATGTATGGAATCTCAGGAGAAAAAACCCTTACAGAAACAGAACTTCCCTGGTTGTCGGGCTATCATAATTCTAAGCCGGTTCGCATCGGAAATGCGGCATATGAACAGAAACAAAATGATATTTATGGAGTATTACTTGATGTTATCCTGAAAAATTTCTATTATTTCAGTATCAACATCGATCAAGGAGAACATCTATGGACTATCGTCCGGAATATTGCACGCATCGTTGAAACACACTGGGAAGAACCCGACATGGGAATCTGGGAGTTTAGATCTCAGAAACAAAATTTCGTATTTTCTAAAGTACTTTGCTGGGTCGCCATGGATCGTGCTGCTCGTATAGCGGAGTTACTTGAACAACGGAATTATGAAAAAGACTGGAGAATTTGTGCTAAAAAAATAAAAACTGATATAGAATTACGTGGATGGAATGATAATCTTCAAGCCTATACTCAATCATATGAGAACACTGCTATGGATGCATCAAATCTTCTTATGTGCGATTATGGTTTCGTGGAACCCGATAACCCTCGATTTAAATCAACAGTGAAAAAAATCCGCGATAATTTATGTGTTAACGGGCTTATGTATCGATATAAAAACCAGGATGACTTTGGTATGCCTAAATCTTCTTTCACTATCTGTACTTTCTGGTTAATAAAAGCTCTATATAAAATTGGAGAAAAAAAAGAGGCTATTTCTTTATACGATGATATAATTAAACATACAAACCACCTTGGCCTTTTAAGCGAGGATATGGATTTTTCTACAAAGCGTTTGTTAGGTAATTTTCCTCAAGGCTATTCTCATCTTGCATTAATTGATGTTGCCTGGGAAATCTCTAACGATGCATTATCTAAAGAGGGTCGCTTTATACACTCTCTGGACAATCCCCATACGGAGGCATTATGAGCAGTACTATTATTGTTTCAAACCGCTTACCAATCAATATTTCCATCGAACAGGATAAAATAATATATCAGCAGAGTATCGGTGGGTTAGCAACAGGACTTAAAAGTTTTCATGAAGATGAAAATTCTCTTTGGGTCGGCTGGAACGGATTAAATACAGAAGAGGTTCCGGAAGCGCTTGAAAAAACAATTACTGATGAATTAAAAACTAAATATAATTGTGCCCCAGTTTTACTTACCCAGGATGATATAGAAAACTACTACCTTGGTTTTTGCAATAAAACCATATGGCCCCTATTTCACTATTTTCAGAATACTACAGTTTTTGACCCACATCTGTGGGAATCATATAAACTGGTAAATCAAAAATTTTATAACACTCTTATAAAACTCATTAAAAAAGGGGATACTGTATGGATACATGATTATCAACTTTTTTTATTACCTCAACTTTTACGGGAATATGACAGCACATTGACTATCGGCTTTTTCCTTCATATACCCTTTCCTTCATATGAGCTGTTTCGTCAACTTCCATGGAGAGAAGAGATACTCTGGGGACTTACAGGTTCCGATCTAATCGGGTTCCATACTTTTGACTATGCTCGACACTTCATAAGCAGTATTCGAAGAATTCTTTCTTTAGACGCCAAAGGACAAAACTTCTTTTATAAAGATCGTACAATTTTAGTCGATGTTTTCCCAATGGGCATAGACTATGATAAATTCAGTACCGCAATAAACAACAAGGACATTCAACATGCAAATATCGAATATGCTGTTAAGACCCGGGGCAACCAGGTTGTCCTCTCTGTGGATCGTCTTGATTATACCAAAGGGATACCCGAAAGATTAAAAGCTGTAGATCTCTTCTACACAAATAATCCTAACTATCTTGAAAAGGTTACCTTCATTATGATAGTTGCACCCTCTCGAGCAGATGTCGACACCTACATGTCTCTTCTAAAAGAGATTGAAGAGCTGGTTAGTCACACAAATGGAAAGCACGGAACCATCGGATGGACTCCAATTATGTTTTTCTACAAGCCATTCCCGTTCTCGGAACTGGTTTCTCTTTATAATCTGGCGGACGTACTTCTTGTTACTCCTTTACGGGATGGAATGAATCTTGTTGCAAAAGAGTATATTGCTTCGCGGCCAGATAAACTGGGCACCCTAATATTAAGCGAAACTGCAGGCGCGGCCTCAGAGCTTGGAGAGGCTCTCATAGTTAATCCGAATGACCTTGAAATGATATCGCAACAATTAAAGGTTGCACTCGAAATGCCTAAACGTGAGCAAATAGAAAGGAATACAATTCTTCACAAACGATTAAAGCGCTATAATATTTTCTTCTGGGCTAGTGAGTTTATGCGAAAACTTCAAAGCATTCATTTACGCCATACAACAATCAAATCCATTCTTCTTGCTAACAAAGAAGAATCAAAATTTTTGTCGGATTACAAAAAGGCCTCTAAACGACTACTTTTTTTCGATTACGATGGAACTCTGGTTCAATTTAATAATTCACCACTCAAAGCTGTTCCAGATGCCGAGCTAAAACAGTATTTAACTCATCTTTCTACAGATCCAAAAAACTGTCTTTCTGTTGTAAGTGGCCGACAAAAAGATTTTCTGGAAGAACACTTCGGCCCTTATAATGTAAATTTAATTGCAAATCACGGTTTATCTTTTAAAGAACCGAACAAAGACTGGATCGAAACTGAAATAGTTCATAATGAATGGCAAAGTGAAATTAGACCGATTATGCAACTCTTTACAGATAATACTCCAGGTTCTTTCATTGAAGAGAAGACATTCTCTCTGGCTTGGCACTATCGACGTTGTGATCCTGATCTCAGTTCATTGCGACTTAATGAACTGAGGGAAACCCTGCTTGATTTAACCGGCACAATGAATCTTTCTATAATGGATGGTAACAAAGTACTGGAAATAAAGGACTCTTCTGTTAACAAAGGCAAAGGAATTCAACCACTTCTCATCAAAAACTCATCAGTTGACTTTGTAATGGCAATTGGCGATGACCATACAGATGAAGATATGTTTCAGATCCTGGATGAAACTGATTACTCAATCAAAATAGGCACAGGTAAAACTTCTGCCAAGTTCCATCTTCCAGATGCAGCATCTTTTCGTTCTCTTCTTGGAAAAATGATAAAATAAAAAAGAAGAGAGAGCCAGTAGACTCTCTCTTCTTTTTTATAATCAGGATGAATTTAATCTCAAAAGAGATATTCTTGTTGTTATTCAATTATATACTAATTCACCACATGGTTCGTTTCTTCAAATAAAAATCCATAGTCCTAAAAGATCCGTTATAAAGACTTTTTTACTTCTTACCGCTTACTTTGCTAAAAAATTCATCAAAAAGATAACGGGAATCATTCGGTCCCGGATTTGACTCTGGATGATATTGCACTGAAAATATTGGCAGATTGCAATGTTCAATACCTTCGACAGTATTATCATTCAGGTTTATGTGTGTTATTTTAATATCAGCATTATCTTTCAATGAATCAAAATCCACAGCAAAACCATGATTTTGTGAGGTGATTTCGACTCGACCGTTTTTAATGTTTTTAACAGGTTGATTTCCGCCTCGATGACCAAACTTTAATTTATAGGTGCTTCCACCCAAAGCAAGTGACAGAATTTGATGCCCCAAACAAATTCCAAAACAGGGCTTTCCTGTCTTAATGATATCCTTAGCTAACGAAATTCCGCATTTTACAGCATCCGGATCTCCGGGGCCATTTGAAAGAAAATATCCACTAACTTCCCCAATTTCTTCAATTGTTGCATTACAGGGAAACACTTTAACCTTGAAACCAGACTCCTGTAACAATCGTAAAATATTTGTTTTAATTCCAAAATCTATAGCAGCAATAATCGGGCCTTCACCAGCTTCAGAGTAATCATACTTTTCTTTTATCGAAACCCTGGAAGCAAGATCAAGACCAGCCATCAACGGAAACTTTTTTAACTTTTCAATAGCGTTTTCTTTTGAAAAGAAAATTCCGCCACGCAAAGCACCCTTGTCTCGAATATGCGTAGTAATTTTACGTGAATCGACTCCTTCAATTGCCGGTATTTTATTCTCGATCAAATAATCACCCAAAGACTTGTTAGAACGATAATTTGAATGGTGTTTACAATACTCTTTAACGATTAAACCGGCGACTTGTACTCCTGCAGATTCAACATCCTCTTCATTAACCCCATAGTTACCGATCATCGGATAAGTCATGGTGACAATTTGCCCTGAGTAGGATGGATCTGTTAAAATCTCCTGATATCCCGACATAGATGTATTAAAGACTATTTCACCAAGAGACTCTCCCTCGTATCCGAAACTATAACCCTCTAATTCGAAACCATCTTCTAATATTAAATATGCTTTTTTCATCATAATTTCTCCAAAACTGTGTCTACAATTCAAAGCACAATAAAGTGCTTAAAATTAAAATAATTTTTTCTTAAATAATTTTCAAACAAAACCATAATTAAATTTTATATTTTTTTCTTCGCCATCGACGAATAAATTCAAATTTTTCCTTTCAACATTATGTTGTTAATTTTCTCAAAACCGATTGTAGTAGATGGGCCATGACCCGGATATACAATAGTTTCATCATCATAAACCTTAATTAATCGATTATTAATATTATTTATCAATTCCCTGTTACTGGTACTTCCCAGAAGATCAGTACGTCCTACCGCAAAGTTAAAAAGAGTATCTCCTGAAAAAATCATGGAGTCAATAACATAACAGATCGATCCTGCTGAATGACCACCAATATGCACCACATCGACCTTTCCAATTGATGTCTCAAAAGTTGTTGGAGCACTCAAGACATCATCTATTTCAAATTCTGCAGGACACTCCATCATCAGCATTTGAGCCTGCATCTTTAACGATTGAGCCATCTTGAGATCTTCTTTATGAAGTTTAACAGAGCAACTGGGAGAAAATGAAACAACCTCTGCCACACCAGCTATATGATCAAGATGACCATGAGTCAACCATACCATGGATATTTCTATTTCTTTATCTCTGCACATAGAAAGAATGTTTTTTACATCGTGTCCCGGATCGATTATAATCGACTTTTGATTGTCTTCTAAAAAATAGGTGTTAACGGAGAGAGGCCCATTGGGGAATACTTTAACTATCATTGTTTTTTACACACCACTGTGAAATCATTTTGCAAGTAATCTTCGACAATTTTAAACGACTGAAATGAACATTGATCGACAATTTCTGCTGCTTCTTCTACAGAGTAATAGCAGTATGGATCTTCCTTATCATTTGATTTATCACTTAAAAGATTAAAAACCACATATTCATTTGCAATTTCTTTAAAAATCATTAAAGCATCTTTAAGAAAGAGTAAATTAGTACTCTGTTTTAAATTAAAAATTCCAGAAGAATAGACTAAATCATAATTGTATTTTTCACAAAATTCTGTACTCGAAAAAATATCCCTGCATTCTATGTTTATTTCAGGATTCATCTTTAAAGCTTTTGAAATTATTTTTTTACAAATATCAACCCCATGATAGTCTTTCAGATTGATTCCGCGCTTCTGAATATAAAAAAAGAGATCTCCCAGACCGCAACCGACGTCCAGTAAAGATCTCCCGCTTAATTCAACATTTTCTGTAAGAATAAAAAACCTGAGATGTTGTGCTTCGCGACTTTCCCAACCAAGAATTTGATGATTTTCCTTAGATTCATCAAATTCTTTCTCATAATAATCCTGTATGTGTTGAAAACAGTAATGCCTATTATTTTTCAATCTCTTGCTTTACCTTTACTTCGACAAACATATCGTTTTGATTCTCAAGTGGTAAAAATCCTTTTTTAAGCATGCTTTTGTATATTTCAAGACAGACCCATGCGTCAGTTGCAGCATATTTTTGTTGCTGATCTGTCAAATCGGCTCGCTCCCAATTCGATTTTTGTGCAGATTTGGAAATACGTAATTGAAGAAAAAAAGCAGCCAGCGCCCTAACGCCCCGTTGATGAAACTTATGAACAGAAGCAATTTTCTCTAAATCAACAAATCCCTTCGATACTACGCCAAGAATTTTTTTTATCTCATACAATTCATCTTTAAGTCCAAGGCCAATTTTTAAAATGGACTCATTGCAAAAAAGCGGTGAAAAATCAGGTTTTATTTTCATTCTGTTAATTCTAAAAAGATATGCATTTTCTTCTGTTGCAAGCTGGACAAGAGCGATGGAATGAAATTCACCTTTACGGAAGGAGGGTTTTGACTCTGTATCAAACCCCAGAATTGAAGTATTCTGTGCTAAATTGTTGATAACAACTTGTGCCTCATCTTTATCAGATATTAACTGAATACCACCTTCAAAACAACCAAGGTCACATTCATTAATCTCATCTTTGCTTATTGAATATTGAAATTCTTCCATTTTTTTTCCTGACATTATTGTTTGCGAGGTACTTGATTCGTCAAGAAAAATGCCGAATATTATCCAACTATTTTCCCTGTATAGAAAACGAGTGACACGCCGCAATAGCCAGAGCATCAGCAGCATCATCTGGTTGAGGAATCTCTTTCAAAGAAAAGATATTTTTAATCATTACCTGCATCTGTTTTTTATCAGCACGCCCATACCCCGTAAGCGCTTGTTTTATCTGAAGAGGTGTATATTCCGTATATAAAACAACATGCTGGTGCAAAACAAGCAGAACAACACCAACAGCATGAGCTACATTCAGTGCGGTTGTCGTATTTTTAGAAAAAAACTGCCTTTCAATTGAAACAGTATCCGGTTTATATTCTGTTATAATAGAAGATAATTCGGTATAAATAACAAACATTCGCTCATCAATCGGCATTGAGGATGGTGTTTCAATTGCTCCATAATCAACAATTTTTAAGCCTTTATCAATAACACCCCATCCAAGTATCCCATAGCCGGGATCAATACCAAGTATTCGCATATTACTCCTGAAGCTTTTCGATTATTTCATCAGAGATTTCATAATTGCCATATACATTCTGAATATCATCATGATCTTCCAAAAGATCTACAAGCCGTAAACACTGCTCTGCTTTTTTTTCATCAAGTTCTACAGTAGTTTGAGGTATATACGTTATCTCACTAAAAGAAGTTTTAAATTCTTTAGAATTTATCAGCTCGTTTACATCATTGTATGAGTCCGAAGCAATGGTTATTGTAATTGTATCATCATCATTATTTATGATGTCTTCAACATCATAGTCGACGATCATTTCCATTATTGTATCTTCATCAGTTTGTCCAGGCTCTATAACAATTATCCCCTTTTTATCAAAGAGAAAGTTAACACATCCAGATTCGCCTAAATTGCCGCCATTTTTTCCAAAAATTGTTCTGATTTCAGGATAAGTTCTATTTTTATTGTCGGTAATAACATCCACCATCAATGCAACACCACCAGGGCCATATCCTTCATAACGCATCTCTTCATAAACAACACCTTCCATCTTTCCGGAAGCCTTCAGAACAGCACGCTCAATATTGTCCATTGGCATGTTGTTTTCTCGTGCCTTTGCAATAGCTGTACGCAAACGAGGGTTAGAGGCGGGATCTTCCCCCCCATTTTTTACTGAAACGGTAATCTCTCGTATCAGTTTTGTAAAAATAGCTCCACGCTTGGCATCAATCGCACCTTTTTTACGCTTAATAGTTGACCACTTATTATGACCCGACATAGTTAACTCCGAATATTTTTTATGATAAACCGTCCATCAATAATTATACTAATAAATTGTACCCATCAGTTAATATCCTCGGTTTATTTTCAACTGAATTTTTTCAATCATTTCACGCGCTTTGTTAGGTTGATAATTATACTTTATAGCTTCACGATAATAAAGAAGTGAATTTTCAAGATCGCCCACTTTTTCATAAACAACAGCTGTTTTCCAGCGCCTATTACCTGAAGTATGTTTTCGAAGTTCATAACTCAACTGAATTTCTTCTCGTTTTAGTCGAGCCTGTTCTTGTTTTAAGTATTGATACTCATTATACTGCACATAATTGTTATTTTTTAAAAGCTCAATTTTAAGCTCATTCATCTTCGTTTTCAACTCATTAATTTCTTCTCGTTTGTTTTTCAAATTATTCTCGTAATCCTTTTCAAGCTCTATACTTTTTAGAAACCATTCAAGAGCAACACTGTATTTCATTCTTTTGTATGCAATATCACCCAAGTGCTCCATACTTTTAGACCGCTTTAACGATTCAGACTCCGGCGCTTTTTGTGTAACCTGTAAATAACTATTCTGTGCCAAATCATAATTACCAGTCTCTTTAAAGGCAAGGTTACCCACTACATAATAAATGTTATAATCATTTTCTTTTTCAAGGAACAATAAATAGTATTTTTCAGCTTCCAGATTCTTATTTATATCAGCATTTTGATTCGCAATTTTTATAAATATAGATGGGTCATCAACTTCATAAGATAGGAGCTTCGCATAATAAACCAGATAATAGATAGATTTTCTTTTGTCTCGACTGTTATAGTAAGAGATTCCAAGGTCATGAGAATATTCAGCTATTGCCGGATTAAGCCGAAAAGCGATTTCCAGACTATTACGATAAGCAATTTCGTTTTCAGAATCACGATATATTCTGGATAAAAGAGCAAAAAGATAATCGTCTTTTCTAAATTCTATTTTTTTATACCGTAAAGATTGATGCAGATGGGAGGATGCTCTTTTATATTCCTTATTGCGATAATTAATTATTGCTGCATCATAGTGCAATTTATGGAGCTCGGGGTTCTCTTCGATTAAAAAATTCTCAACCGTACGCTCATTAAAAAGAGAATTAACATCTATTTCCTGCTCAATGGATGCAAAGCTTATAAAGTTCGAAGGGATGCGTTTATTCGAAGTGTTTTTACTATTTATTTCAGCTATTTGTTCTTCAATTTTTTCTGTAGCCTTATCATACTCTCCCGCTTCCAACAGCTCCTGATATGTACGGCTATCTTCATCAGCAAAAGTTTGAGCAAATTGATACTCATTCACCAAAAGGGAAAAAACAAGCAACACTAAATAATACTGTTTCATTTTACCCCTTACATTTGATACTTTATACTTTTAAAAAAGTCAGGAGCATGCATGTTTAAGAGGCATACTCAAGAAATTTTGAGTTTGAGTCGATTATCAAGAACATTAAGACTAATTATGCTATTTGATATGATTATCGGATATTTTTATAATTAGTGAAAGATTAAATTTCGACGTCAGGAAGGAATTGATAGAAGCTACTTATTACGAAGACTTAAACCTTACGAAGTTTTACTACCCGTTTTTTAATTTTTGGAGCACCTTCAGGATTATACTTATTCTGAACTGTCTCAATATCATTCCGTAAAAGGTCAAAAACTACCGATTCAGATTTATTCAACACATCAATCAAAATCAATTTTTCTTCATCGGTAAAATCTTTAAGAAGATACTCTTCCATTTTTTCATCTTTTCCAGGTGAACCAACGCCTATGCGCACCTTGGCAAATCGTTCTGACTTAAGGCCCTTTTCCATAGAAAGAACACCTTCATGCTTAATTCCAGAAAGCATATAGTCAACCCGAAGATCGCCTAAATCAAGAGTAGAATCTTCAAAAATACAAATCACATCTTTAACATTAATTCGTAGAAAGGAGGCGATATAGAGAACCGATTCGCCAATTAAATTGACGAAGGTTTGAGGTTTAAGAAGAACGACATCTTGGTTATCGATTTTACCACGGCCGATTATTGATTTTTTCTTTTTAACACGGACATCAATATTAGCATTGTTCGCCAGAATTTCGATTACCTTAAAACCAATATTCTGGCGATTATTTACATGCTTATCACCCGGATTTCCAAATCCAACAATTAATTTCAAACAGCAAACTCCTGTAATTTTTACTAAACAGGATTACATCAAAAAAGTACAGAGATTTTACTCTGCATCTGCAATAACTTCGCTCTCTTCTTCCGGCTCTTCATCATCAGAAGTACGCAAAGTAACAACATGTGCAAGAGAATGACTTGCATCCTGTTTAAATGACATAGAATCCGGTACTTTAAGATCTGATATATGTACAGATTCACCTATTTCAAGTTTTGTTACATCAACAACAATTTTTTCCAGAAGATCTCTAGGCAAAACTTCCACTTCAATTTCACGTTCAATTGGCTCAAAAACTCCACCTTTTTTTACACCAGCTGGAGATCCAACAAACTCAAGTGCCACAAATGTATGAATTTTTTCACCATCTGTTACTTTAAAGAAGTCTAGATGTATCATTTGATCAGTAACCGGATGTTTCTGATAATCTTTTATATATGCATCCTGTTCTTTACCATCTATCATAAGAGTCAAAATGACACTTTCAGAAATATGTCCTTTAAATAGACCAGTGAATTCCTTTTGACAAACTGATATAGACTCTCCAACTCCATGCGAATAGACCACAGCGGGGATCATTCCTGATGCTCGTAGTCGTCTGTTAATATTTTTCCCTGTTTCAGACCGTTTTTCTGCCTTTAACACTAAAGATCCCATTTTTTCCTCACTAACTATTATAATTATACGAAAAGATTACTAACTGATTCTCCTGAGTAAATTCGCTTTATTGCTTCAGAGAAGAGGGAACATGTTCTTAATACTGTAATATTATCGAGCATCTTTTCTTCCGGAATCGGAATTGTATCAGAGAAAATAATCTCTTTAAAATTTGCGCTTTGCAAATTAGCAACAGCATTTCCAGACAAAACCGGATGAGTTGCTATACAATAAATATCTTTTGCACCAAAGTCTTTCAAAGCCTTCGCTCCACCCGAAATGGAGCCTGCTGTATCAATTATGTCATCTATTAATAAACAATTTTTTCCTTCTACTTCGCCAATTACATTCATAATTTCACAAACGTTAGCCTTAGGACGGCGTTTATCAATTATTGCGAGACCACATTGCAGATATTTAGCAAGATATCGAGCTCTATCGGTACCGCCACTGTCAGGAGAAACCACTACAAGATCACTAATTTTTAAGGAATTGAAGTAGCCAATAGCAATAGGTGTTAAAAAAAGATTATCTACCGGAACATCAAAAAAACCCTGAATCTGATCGGCATGTAGGTCCATGGTTAAAACACGATGAACACCTGCTTTCATAAGCAAGTTAGCAACCAGTTTTGCCGAAATTGGAACACGAGGTTCAACCTTACGATCTTGACGTGAATAACCGAAGTAGGGAATTACAGCCGTAATTGTTCTAGCAGAAGCACGCTTAGCAGCATCAATCATTAAAAGTAATTCCATAAGATTGTCATTTGAAGGTTTACATGTTGACTGAACAATGAAAACATCACAACCACGAACACTTTCTTTGATTTTTACAAAAATTTCACCATCAAGAAACTTTTTACACTCAGAATCTGTTAAAGAAATACCCAATTTCCCTGTAATATCAAGAGCAAGGGTTTTATTGGAATTACAACTAATAATCTTTATATCATGTTTTTTTTTCGTTATATCAAAATTCATTATATAATTTCTCTGCCTGTAGTAACTCTTCTGGATTGTTAATTCCAATGCCTTCACGATTATCTTCTAAAATCGAAGATTTAACACAAAAACCGGACTTATTAATATATTTAACTATATCAGGCAAATAGTACTCACCTTGCGCATTATTAGTTCCAACAGACTTAAGGCCTTTAAACAGTAAAGCCGAATCAACTACATAGGTTCCTGTATTAACTTCATTAATTGCTTTTTCGGAGTCAGAAGCATCTTTTTCTTCTATTATTGATAGAACATTACCTTCATCATCTTTAACAATACGTCCATAACCTGTAGGATTATCTGTTATCATAGTAAGAACCGAAGCCATGCATCTATCATTATCATAAAGTTTTAAGAGATTCTCAAAACTTTGCGGCGAAATAAAAGGTGCATCACCACATGCAATAATTACAGGCCCCTTGTATCCAACAAAAAAAGGCTCTGCTTGAAGAACAGCGTGTCCGGTACCAAGCTGTTGCTCTTGAAGGGCATACTGGAGAGAATCACCAAGAGCATCTTTAACTTTTTCAGCACCATATCCAACTACAACTGAAACCGACTCAACAGATATTGATCTTAATGAGTCAACAACATACTGCGCTAAAGGTTTCCCCTTAATCGCATGCAAAACCTTCGGTAAGGATGAATTCATACGAACACCCTTACCGGCTGCTAAAATAATAGCTCTCATAAACCAACCACTCTATCTGAGACGCAAGGATTCGAACCTTGGAATGCCGAGACCAAAACCCGGTGCCTTACCACTTGGCGACGCCTCAATTTATATCAAATACGAAGCAACAGACTCTATTCCCTGTAATTTTAAAACCTTCTGAACTTTCAAAACTGATTCGCTAGATTCAAAAAGACCAAAAACGGATGACCCTGAACCGGTCATAAGGGAATATAAAGCACCATTTTCATACAAGATTTTTTTAGTATTCGCTATTTCAGGATAACAAGAAACAGCATAATTTTCGAAACTATTTAAAAACTTTTTGAAATCCTTTTTCGCTAATCCGGACAACAGAACATTTGCGCTATTACCGATACTTTTAACAATCTCAACATATTGATACGCATCTTTTGTATCAATGTGAAACTTGTTAAAAACAATCAAAACAATAATCCGACCAAGATTAAGCTGTACAGGCTTAATCAGATTACCAACTCCTGTACAAAAAGCAGCTTTTTTTTGCAAGCAAAAAGGAACATCGGCTCCAACCTGTGCCGCCTTCCTCTGTAATTTTTTAAAACTGTAACAACAAAATACTTTATTTAAAGCACGCAACATTGCTGCAGCATCACTACTGCCACCAGCCAAACCCGCTCCAGCTGGAATGTTTTTCACAAGCCTTAATTTAACAAAAGCACTAAAAGATACATTTTCAAAGAACAGTTCAAAAGCCTTACATACAAGATTATCCTTTAATGGAACATCATCAAGAACCCACTTGTAGGGACCAACAACTTCCAGATCGAGAAATCCATCATCCTTTTTTCTCTTTTCGAAGGAACTAAAAACCAACTCATCACAAAAAGACGATGAAACCATCAAAGATTCAATATTATGATACGAATCCGGTCTCTTGCCAATCACCTGAAGATGTAAATTTAGTTTAGCAAAGGCTTTTTCTTTCACTTGCCTACTTCTTGCGCAATTTCAGAGCAAAAATATTATGCACCCTCTTATAGGTCAAGCCATTTTAAAAAGATTTACTTGTTTTTTTGTAATAAAAAGGACCTTCTAAACGAAGGTCCATATTTAAAACTATCTAAAATTTTAAATTTATTTTTTTGCTACTTCAAAAGTAACACGACGCTGTTGCGGATTACCAGCTGCTTCAGCATCTGTCATTTCTTTATCACCGGCAGACTTGGCGCCCATAAGAGAGGTGTTAACACCAACTGCTCGAAGCTCATTTACAACCTGACGTGCACGCTGACGACCCATCTGCATGTTAGCGCCTTTCGAGCCATACTTACAAGCATGACCAACTGCATAAACCTTATAACCTTTCTTATTAAGCTCAAGAAAAGTAGGGTCTTCAAGAATAGCATTAATTGCCATAGAAGTTACCTTCACTTTTTTAAGATCAGCGATCTTGTCACCAAATGTGTATGGACCAATAACTATTGCAGACAAATATGAATCTGTAAGAGCCTTAGCAATTTCTGCATCTGGAGTCTCAGCAGTCACTTCTAAAGGAGTCGGAACAGAAGCACCACAAGAAGCAAGAACAACAGACATCAAGACAATTGAAGCCATTAAAAATATCTTTTTCATAAACTTCTCCTTAATTATTTAAATTTATGTTTTATTTTTATATTTGCATCTATAAAAATACTTTCAGCTTTTCAAAGTACTTTTCAGTTTTTCCTGAAAACAACAAAGAAAAACAAACCAATCCAACAGTAGTACTTTGATATTTTTAGAAAACATCAGAGAGGGCAAAGCCCTCTCCAATAGAAAATAACAAATAACTATCTACTTAAGACCAGTTACTTTTTTACCACACGAAATGTTACACGTCTCTGCACAGGTGCAGCTACATCTTTTTCAGCAACCATATCCTTGTTATAACCATTTACAGCTTTAACATTAGATACATTCAGCCCAAGTGCACGAAGCTCATACATAACAGCTTTACCACGACGATAACCGATACCACCTTTGGCCTCAAACTTATCGTTGTGACCAACTATTGCAAGCACGAAACCAGCAGGAACGGCTTTCTGAGCAGAACTAATCACTGGATAAATCATAGCAATTCCATTCAGACTTGGAACACGAGCGCTATTGAAAGCAAATTCGTCAATAACAACAGGCTCCAGAGTTTTGCTGATTTCAGCAGCAATAGCAGCAGGACTTGCGCCATCGTCAACACTCATTTCTGATGGCACAGAAGCACCACATGCTACGAAAGTAACTGCCAAAAATAATGCAGCAAGAGATAAAAGAACTTTTTTCATTTTTTACTCCTTAATTTAGATAGTTGATAATACTATTAATAAAGCCCCGAGAGAAAATCAAGTAAATTTTCATTAATTTCTAATTAATTAAAATCACCAGCTAATAAAGATTACGATTTTTTATCTCTAAAGGAAAGATTGAGTTAAATGGAGACGCCTCTACAATTTTTTCAATTCGTTCTATGTCAATAAAAGCGCTTCCACCATTCCACTGAACGAATATCCAGCACGGAGGAGTTCCTGATTTACGCGAAGAACCTAAATACCACCCCCTTGATAATTCACTATCACTGATTTCATTATTTGTTTGTAAAATAGCAATCCGTTTTTGCTTATTATAGCCCATAAGTGGTGTTTTTTCAAGATCGTATGCAAAACGGTATGAATTATGTGCATCCTGAATAAAAATGAAAAAGTCGGGAATAATAAAATCTTCTACACGTACAATACCCCTTTTAGCATTGTTAATAGTAACAACTGAATGTGACAGAGATTTTTGACAATTACTTGATACAGGATTGGAAATTAACGAAGATTCAACTTCTTCTATACGCAATGATGCACAGCTGCTCAAACCCGTAATTAAAACTATAATCAAAAAATTCTTAAAAATTGTAGTTATTCGCATCAACTCCGCTCCCCCCAAACCAAAATTCAAGAATTTCAAACCAATTCTCAACTAGCCCATTTGAAGCTATTGCATTATCCCTGCACCAATACAGATTACCATACCAATCACCAGTATCCAGCTTCTGAGGATTATACCATGACTGATTATCCCATGATAAAACGGTTTCACCTTCAATCTCATAGAATTCATCGCCATCCGGAAAAAAGAGAGATAAACCGCTAAGCCCATTAACGAAATTTTCGTGCCGTGACACTCCACCGCCAAAAGAGAAAAGAACGGACTCATCAATTAATTCAATTACATCTAAAATATCGGGCACAAGCCCGGAAGATATGAACTTAATTATACTGTATAAGTCAAAAAAGGGATATTCAAGTTGACTGTAAGGAGAGTCATAGTTAAAATAATGAATAAAATTCGCTCGATTTGATATAATTTCTTCTTCATTCAATGCAATCTCACCCGCATAGGAATCCAAACTATTTTTAAGCCTGTAAATTTCATTTAAATTGTAGGCGCTTAGCGTTTGACCCGAAACATTGAGCTCTGTTATTGAGTCATAATACTCCTCTACTATAATAGAAGCAAAATCTGCCGCATTCATTGTATATGGATCATAAATAATTTCAAAAGGAGTCTCTTCAATCACATCATTCGCTTCATCTGTATAGTAGCCTTCACCGATAGAAGAGAGACGCTCAAAAATTCGCGAATAATCCCACCCGGGGCCCCATTCTTCATCAGCCGATGCGACCATAATTTTAGCGTAAAACCCCTCATGCTGAGGAGCAAACTGATAGGCTACCTCAACGGAACCCATGTAACAGGCATCAAACCCCATCAGCTCTACACTTTCATCACTGGTTAAGTAATCGGAAATTTCACCAATACCTAGCGAATCATCATCTGTGAAATCGGAACAAATCTCTCTGGAAATATCAGGTGAAGACGAAACTGAGCGCGGTCCACCTCCATGATCCCAGAAAATAAGAGCATATTTTTCAGACGGGTAATTGTTTTTGGAAAAAGTTATGAATTTTTTTAAATTATTCGGATCCCCCATATTAGCCTCGTAATAACCTGAATCGGTGATTTCCGGGAACCAGACTTCGCCATCAAGCCTCTGTACTGCATTTTCACGCATTCGATACAATCGGGTGTCAGTAAAATTTTCTTCGAAAGCTCCAGATTCATTCGTACTGCCTCGAACCGAATTATCAGCCCGGTCTACAAGTAAAATTACCTCATAACCTCTGTCCTTTGTGTAAGTTTTTACCATTTCATTCAGATCGAGAAGCGCGTAGGGCTCAAGATCATTATCAGCACACATGTATATCATTATGGTCCATGTCCCGTCATTAACCAGTCCATCTATCTTATAATGGAATATAGGCTCCTCGGAAGAGGAAGAACAGGCACAAAAACCAAGTAAAAACAGAAAAGTAACAAAATTTTTCATTTTTCCCCTCAAGTCACCTATATATTTATGTCCACAATGTCGAAAATCTGATTGAGGTATATTATGAAAAGACTATTTCTGCTACTACTATTTTTTTCATTTTCTTTATTTGCGGCACCAGTCACTCTACAATGGAAGCTTAATGAAGGAGACCGGATTGAAGTTTTAAAAACAGCCGAAGTACAATCATTTATTAATGCCAAAACAAATGCTGTTTATTCTGAACGAAATATTATTGATTTAACCTGTAAAAAAGATAATGGAAATCTTTTTAATGTAAATGGGACATTTGCGGTTTTCACCAAAATAAAAAACGAGTCTGTTTTCAAGAGAACCGATATTAGTAGTTCATCATTCTGGATACAAAACAATGGCGTTTTCAAGGTGTCAAAAGAGTTCTTAATGCCAAACCTGCGACATATCCCCAGTTTTCCTACAAAACCGGTCAATGTCGGAGATAAATGGAATATGGAGGGTGAAATTATTATTGATTCACTCAGTATACCCTTTTCCATTACAATGCCGGTCCATTATACTCTAAACAAGATAGAAGATGAAAAATCCGTTAAGATAGCTTACATCGAGTATTCCTACCTGATTAACCAGGATATTAAACCTGGGACTGTACCAGAAGATTTTCCTGTTCAAATCAAGGGAAGAGATACTGGAATAATAAAATGGGATATTACTCATAATCGACCACTTGACTTCTTCAATAAATACCATGTAGTTTTCATTTTTAATCATGATCGAATGGTAACCACATATGAGTGGAAAATGAATGTTGATACAAAACATACCGTGTATCCATACATCACACCAAAAGAAAAAACAGTTAAAAAAGAAGAACTTGATAAAGAAATTGATAACGAAAATATAACTGTTGAGGAAAATGAAAAGGGTTTAGTTATCCGTATGGGAGAGGTATTGTTTGCTTTCGACTCAGCAGACTTAAAACCTGAAACTCAAAAAACCCTGAGTGATATTTTGAATCTTATTAAAGCCAAGTACCCAGATCGTGAAATCATTGTTGAAGGACACACTGACAATACTGGAAACCCACACTATAATCAAAGCTTATCGGAAAAGAGAGCATCAAACGTAGCATCGGTGATAATCAACGGTGTTGATCACGACAAAGTTTCCTATATTGGCCATGGCGAGAAGTTTCCAATTGAAAAAAACAACACAGCAGAAGGACGCAAAAAAAATCGACGAGTTGATATCATTATCAAACTGAATTAATTGTGAAGTGAATTTAAAAGAAAAAGTTTTAATAAGAAAATATCTTGAGCGCAAAGACTATCCGGCTGTCCTGGAACAGACAGCCGGAATCCTGAAAAAAGAGCAAAATAGCTATCTCTTCTTTCTTCATGCAAAATCTCTCTATAATTTACAGAAATACAGCGAATCTCTTGAATCGATTAAGAAAGCGCTACGATACAAAGATGTGGACGCTGAGCTCTTTCTGCTTGCAGGGCGCATCTACCTTAAACTTGACTACTTTAAAAAAGCAGAAGAATTTTACAGGCATGTTATCAAGGTAAAACCGGAAAACGCAGAGGCCTCTGCATCATATGCCTTCTTACTATACATAACTGGAAACAATACAGAATCCGAGGAATTCCTTTCAAGAGCATTCATCATTGAAGAAAACAATCTATTTGCTCTAGTAACCCATTTTAAAATAGGCCTGTATAACAGAGGCTTTAAAAAAGAGGCATTTCGACTTGAAGAAATAATCACACACTGCACTGCTGAAAGTTTTTATACTACACACGAAATACTAACCGGCCTTTATACCGGCCAAAAACGAAAAGCAAAAAAACTGTTAAAACAGAAAGCTTCAAAACTACTAAATGATGAATTATATAAAGCCCTCAAGAAAACTATTTCTCTAGGTAAAAACAAAAAAATCAGAACCGCTAGTAAAAAAATTACTGCAATTACTATAAGCCTCAACACACTGATACTCTCTTCACTCTTCTTTCTGAACAGAGATCTTTTCATTCTATGGCTTTTTTTGTGCGCACTTATGGTCATTGCTAAAATTGTATCAATCATTCGAAAAGTCTATTATGCCTTCCGTGAAAACCGATAAGCACGTTCCAGCTTAAGAAGTTCACGCTTTCTCCATAATCCTGAACTGAATCCCCCAAGAGACCCATCGGAAGATATAAGACGATGACAAGGAACAGCAATTGCAAGACGGTTTTTACCTGCCGCATTGCCAACAGCACGATAAGCTTTTTCATTACCACAATCGATCGCAAGGGAACAATAACTCAACGTTTCTCCATATGAGATTCTAATCAATTGATTGTGAACTTTTTGCTGAAACTCTGTCCCCTGAATCAAGAAAGGAAACGAAAATTTAAACAATTTTCCGTCAAAATATGCAGTAATCTGATTCCGGGCTTCGTAAAGAAGTTCAGACGGGGTATCTTTTATATTTTTTTCACTATTTCTGAAGCTAATAGATACAATCAAATTATTTTCCTCACTGATATCTACAAACCCCAGGTTTGTCTTTAAACAGACAGTTTTCATCTTCTATCCTCCATTAGATTTTCCCTCAACACAAAAACGAACCGGTCTCAAAACAGATACCCCTGATACTATATCGATAGTTCTAAGATATGTTTATTAAATCTCCAATTGCAATAGACATAGTTTAGCCTTGATCACATCAACACTGACTATAGGGTTTAATTCAGTCTTTGTCGAAAATGATTTCAAATTCCAAGAAAAAAAAGTATTGCCTATTTGAAATAGTAGGTTTTTTTATTGAAAACTTCGAAAGAGTGATTGATGAATCAACTATTCGAGAATACCATAAAATAGTTCTCCATATTAGAAAATCAGAGGTTTCAATGCTTTTTTTAGATAAAACAATAACAACATTTTTTCAATACGATAATTCATTTCTGCTCAGGTTATCAACATTTTTTGATTTTCTGGGATCATCAACCGGATACATTTTACTACTTTTAATCATCCTGTTTTATATCGATTACAGGCTTGCCTTAAATTTAGCAATAATTCTCTCTTTTTCCTTTATTATTAATTCCATTTTAAAACTTACTTTTCGGTTGCCCCGTCCATTTGAGACAGATCAGACTGTAAAAAATTATCTGAGAATTAACCGCTTTATCGGTTATGGCATGCCCTCCGGTCACGCTCAAACAGCCTCATCCCTATTTTTTGAACTCACTAAACTTATTAAATACAAGATAATAATTATCCTTTTAGCTCTGTTGGTATTATGCATCGGTCTTTCACGCATCTATTTAGGACTACATTGGCCTTCTCAGGTTTTAGCCGGATTCACAATGGGATATTTTGCCATAAAAATTATTGATAGGTTTAAAACGTCTCAATTTTTTACCCAATTTTTATCTATGAGTTGCGAATATAAGATTACAGCGACAACTGTTTTTGCCCTTTTAATTACACTTGGCGGCTTGACTAATATGATGATTTTGGGGGATGCTTCTTCATCTCTTTCAATTTTTGCAAAAGGAAAAGAGCTTTTCAGCGGTTGTGCTCTTTTATCCGGAAGTGCCTGTGGAGGATTTTTACTTAGGAATAAATTTTCTATTCGATATAATCGATACCTTTTTTCAGGTAGTTTGAGGTTTATAACCGGATCTTCAATTCTTTTACTTACTTTCATTCCTTTGCTGCTGCTGATAAAAAAACTATCAGTTAACAATGCAACAAATTCAATCACTGCAATTTCTCTGCTGTATGCCTATTTTTTTACGACATATATTTTCGCTTTCAGCGCATTCTACTTTATTCAGCACTTCTTTAACCGTCTTGGACTGGTGTTTCTTGAACCAAAGGGAACTCAACATAATGAAGCATGAATTCAGAACCATTATTAAACCACCGCATTATGATTTTTCGGTATCCTTTGATGATACTTTTTTTTTGACAGGCTCCTGTTTCAGTGAAGAGATAGGAAACAGGCTTTACAGACATGGCTTTACTATTAAAGAGAATCCTTCAGGAATACTGTTTAATCCGCTTTCAATAGAATTATCGTTTAGTCAAATACTTGAAAGCAGCTACAGCCCTACAGAAGCTGCTTTTATAACACAAAATGGCATCTGGCTATCTTTGATGCACCACTCTTCCGTGTCTCATAAAAACAGAGAATCCCTGTATAGAATTATAGAGGAGGGTCAACTTGAAGCGAAAGAGTTCCTGAAAAACTGTTCAATAATAATAATTACTCTGGGATCTGCTCACTATTATTATCATAATGCCAAAAAACTTATCGTTGCCAATTGTCATAAGCTTCCGGCAGAAACCTTTACTCGAAAGACAATGACTCATTCTGAAATCGCTGTCTCTATCTCGAAGATTATTCAAATGATTCAAAAAGTAAATAACACCGCCCGCATAATCTTCACGGTAAGCCCAGTTATTCACCAACGAAACGGCCTTATCGAAAACATGAGAAGCAAGGCGACTTTAATCAGTGCCCTGCACGAAAGTCTTTCTAAAAAAGACAATGCCTATTATTTCCCCTCTTTTGAAATTCTTACCCAGGATTTAAGAGATTATAGGTTTTATAAGGAAGATATGATTCACCCTACGAAGATTGCTGTAGATTACATATGGAATATTTTCAAGAGTTCGTTTTTTTCAAAAGAAACAGAAGATTTGGCTGGCAAATGTGCTAAACTTTATGCCCGTTTTGAACATAAAGCTTTTATTCCTGAATCTGAAGGTCATGCCAGATTTTTGCAAAAAACAGATGAGCAGTTGAAACTGCTTCGTAAACATTTGGGCAAAGACCTTTTTATTAAAGAAGAGAAAGCTGAAGAGAACTAGATTCCCAGCACATTACACATTTTATCATGGTAAATATCGATAATTATTTAAGAGAGATAAACTTCCGAACTTCAGTAATAAACTGTTTGTTGCTTATCATTTCCTGTTCTAGAATATCTCCTTCAACAGGCTCATCAGCCTCGTAAAGAATATGACAATACTTAATAAACTGGAAGTCATCATCTGTCAAATCATCCACAGCGGCTCCCGCTCTGATTTTAATAATTATGTCCCGTTTCATCTGAAGATCCTGCTCGGTATCAGCCTTGTCCTTAATTTGCTGATGTTTTTTCTGAACTTCTCCAACAATTCGCGAAACTCTTCCGCGCCTTGCCGACCGCCCCCAAATCAAAAAATAAAACAGAGCAAAGATGACTCCTCCAAGATGACCAACATATGATATATTTCCACCAACACGAAACATATAAGAATAGAGGTCATAGGCTACGTATAAAAGTACCATATATTTTGCACGAACCGGAATTACAAAAAACAGCAGTATTTGAGCATCGGGGTAATAGAAAGCAAATGCGACAAGAACAGCGAAAACTGCCCCAGAGGCACCGAGAGTAACAGAAAGTTGACCAATGGAAAAATATGTAAAAAGACCAACTAAAAAGATAATCAAACCAGCGCCGATACCACAAAAAAGATAAAAGAAAATAAACTTTCTTTTACCCATAGCCTCTTCAACCTGCATTCCAAACATAAAAAGAACAAACATATTAAAGAGCAAATGAAAGAAACCGTAGTGAACAAACATATATGTAACAATCTGCCAGACAAATCCTTTTTGATAGACTGAAAGAGGGTTAAGAGCTAGGTAATTGGTATAGATGGAAGCACCACCACTAGTTACTAAATATACCAAAATATTAATTATTGCGATTTTAACTACAACATATGACAAAAGCGGGTTTCGTACCATTGTTTCTCCTTATTTAGTAACATACAAATCTATGGGAACAGAGGAACAGTCGGACTATTTAATATCATTATTTTCTTTCGATCATCCTCAATTGATCGCTCATATTGCTCTTTTGTCTCTCGTTGATAATAATCTCTTCGAAGCGGTTGAATATTCTCGATAGATTTTCGGTCCATAACTTCTTCTGTTCCTATAAGATCTTCCGACCCCTTCAACTGGAAAAGATCATCCGAGTCTGATAATTTTATAATATCCAACATAAAAACAGTACATGACGTTAAAAGCAGCCCTCCTGCTATCAACAGCATCAGAGTATAACTGTTTTTTTTCATCACACATCCTGGATCATAAGAAATAATTTCATGAACCTTTAATAGCCTATGACAAACTATTATGAACAAACTTATATTAAGAACCGGACATTAATTACAACTTCATTATATGAAATGAAACTGAAAAGATTACCCGATTACTAAAGTCCAAAACTATCTCCGACCTCTTCATCATGCTGCATCAATCGTTCAATTACTTCATTAGTAACGCTGTAACTCTTTCCATTGAAAGAAAGCTCATCTTTCTTAATATTTAAAAATGTTCCTTCAAAATAGATGCGCACAGACTCTTTCAAAGTATCAACAGATTCAACACTGTATTCCTGATTTTTGATTTTTATCTTAGTTCCATATTGTGGTAGCTCACTATTAAGTAAATTATATACTTCATACTCATAATCAAGACAACAAAGCAGTCTTCCGCAGGTTCCCGATATTTTGAGAGAATTAAGATTCAAATTCTGTTCTTTTGCCATTTTAATTGAAACCGGAGCGAAATTTCCCTGAAACTTAGTACAGCAAAGAGAACGGCCACATGGTCCAAACCCACCAACCATTCGTGATTCATCACGTACTCCAATCTGTCGCATCTCAATACGTGTTCGGTAAACTGACGCAAGATCCCGTACAAGCTCGCGAAAATCAATTCGGTTTTCTGCAACAAAATAGAAAATAATCTTAGTTTTGTCAAAAATTGATTTAACATTCACAAGCTTCATATCAAGCTTCTTTTCTTTTGCTTTTAACTTACAGCTCTCAAAGGCCTTCTGTTCCATCTCTTCAATTTTAGGAAGCTCTTGAAAATCACTCTTATCTGCTACGCGTAAAACCCTGCCCTTGACGTGGTTGGGGTCGATATCTATTCGACTACGGATTTCAAGCACAGTTCCCATATCCGTTCCATGCTCAGTTTCGGCGATACATACACTACCAGCCTTCAAGAAGATGTTGTTGGAGTGAACAAATTCAATAACATCATTTTTTCTCATTTTAAGACATGTATATTCCATTAAATTAATCCTCTAATTCAAGTAACTGACTGACTAATCGACTATAAAAGTGCTATTCAATCGATGCCAATATACAGCCACCATTTACTTATGCAAAATATTGACTTACCTAATGATTGTAAGCATGTAAACAGGAATGTGTTCAAACTTCCTGGTGGTATCCTATATTCCTAGAGATTCCACTAATTCATACAGTGCTGCTTTAAGTGCATATTTACTATTTGTGTTAAATCTTTGTTCGTTTTTGACAATTATAAGTCTTTTTAAGAGTTTATGGAGCAGGTCATAGTCGTCAATATATAATTTTTCAAGAAACCTATTATACTGCAACTCTTCCGAAATTACAAGCCTCATATTATAATGGTAGAGGTTTATCAAAATATCGTATAAGGAAAAATTACTTACTAATTTCTCATATTTGGATAAATCTTCTGAGAAATTTCTACCCGATATGAGAGTCTCCTTAATAGCATGAGCAATAGTTAATACAGAGGCAAGAATATCATTATTCAGAAGTTCCTGTGTTATAGAAACTGACCCGCCAGAAGCTATGAGAGCGAGATCTTCAAGAGAATGATGCTCAGGAGAAATATTAAGAATCTGCACTATCTGTTCATACTGAAGAGGATAAAAATCTAAACAGAGAGAACGTGACAAAACAGTAGAAAGAACTTTTGTTTTAGATGACGCTATCAGAATTACTATGACCCCCTCTCCGGGTTCTTCAACAGTTTTAAGCAGAATATTCTGTCCCGATTCACTAATTCGATCAACACCATCAATAATCGCTATATAGCGATCTGATATTGCTTTTTCAGTTAATCGATGAGTAAACCAACGTACGGTTCCCTCTTCCTCATCCGAGCCAACGGCTATCTTTCCATTTTCATCAGGTTGAAGAGAAATAAAATCCTGAAAAGATCCGCTTAAAAAGGAGTGGCAGGGCGAGCAGACGCCACAAGGTTTCGACTCCCCTTTTTTACAAATCAGAAGTTGTGCAAAATAATCGGCAACCTTTCTTTTTCCTATACCAGAAGGCCCGGCAAAAAGAAAAGTCTGTGGAAGACGTGAAGATGCGGACAACGCAACCAATCTGGAGATCTGAACCGAATGACCAACTATATCACTCAAAATTACCTGCTTTTTCCTATTCGAGGGTATTTCGTAAACCTCTTTTAAAATTTCATTCTGATAGAATAAACTAATATATTTCTAAAAATTCTGTCTTGATCAACATATTTGCTTAAAACCATTGAATGAGAAAGTGACAAGACTTCCGATAAAACCAGTATTTACAAAATGTACAGGACTGATTTTGAAAAAAACTCTTTACTGTATAAGATCAAAAATAAGTCCGCGAATCTCTTCACACTCTTTAACCAGAGAAAAAGCCTTGTTATCAGAAGATGTAATTGAAACTGCCAACCGATACAGTTTTTCATTAATCTCTTTGACAATAAAAAAGTCGGCACGATTAGCATTGCGAGCTCTTCGATAGGTACGGGTCTCAAAACCATCACGAGTAATCAGCTCAAGAATTTTCTGAACAGTCTTTTTGTACTTTTGAAGATCTGCCAGAGTCTGATTATCAAGCAAATTCCGCTCCTGGCCATTTAAATCATCCATAAGAGCTTCTATTGAATTACTATACTCTGTTTCAACAGTATCGTCAAGCATAGAAGAGAAACTGGAACCTGTTACAGCAGTACCATCTTTTCCCTTTTTTTTTGATTTAATACGATCCTTATCAAAAGGAAATACCGGACCAATTCTCATCTATTTATCCGGTCGTTTATTTATTGTACATTTTCCGTCAAGCTTTACTCCATCCTCCATAATCAGGCTGGGAGTAATAATACTTCCGCTAACATTTCCACTTGAAAGCAATACTACTTTTTCAGTAGCATAGATGTTCCCTTTAACAGACCCGCCGACAACAACAATACTTGCTTCGATGTCTGTAACCGCCTCGCCACCTTTTCCAACCAGAACCTTGCCATTTGTCTCTATGGTTCCGGTAAACTTTCCATCTATTCGCAGCAATCCGTTTATCTTAAATTCGCCTTTAAATTCAGCGCCCTCCCCAATAATGGAGTTGACAATGGTATCTTCCTGGATACTTGTTCGAACCATATGACCTCTTACTGTACAAAAATTACTCAACAGTAGAGTAATATTCATAAAAGCGGTCAAGTATAAAAAATGATAGTAATAAGCAGAAATTTTTGCGCTATCTCTAAAGCGAAAAATTTCTGCGGTTTTTCGAGCTTGCGAGAAAAATTATCCTTACAATCAGAATTTTTGCGCTATCTTCAAAGCGAAAAATTTCTGCGCTTTTTCGAGCCTGCGAGAAAAATTATCCTAAAACAAAATAGTGAGGACTTCATGAAGAAATTACTTGTATTACCTTTAATCGCAATGACTCTGTACAGCTGTATTTCAATTCCCTTTTCGGGGCGAATGGAACCTCTCTCAGAGATAGAACTTCAGAAAGGTTCAAATAATAAAATTCTGGTTATTAATATTTACGGAACAATTCAGGATTCAGAAAAGAAAGGGTCACTAATGGGTCCGGCTGAAATGAACATCAGCGCCCGAATCAGCGAAGAACTAGAAAAGGCAGCAGAGGATTCATCGATTAAAGCAATTATATTGCGTATTGACTCACCAGGAGGATCCGTTACAACCTGTGATATAATCCATAATCTGATTATTGAACACAAAAAAAAGTATGGAACCTATGTAGTTGCCCACATGGGAAGCGTCGCCGCATCCGGAGGATATTATCTTTCAGTCACAGCAGACAGGATTATCGCACACCCGACGACTGTTACAGGCAGTATTGGTGTAGTTGCCGTAATGGTAAACATTGAAGGATTACTTGAAAAAATCGGTGTAGCAGATCAGACGTTAAAATCAGGTGCCGCAAAAACAATGGGTTCGCCTCTGCATCGCATGACCAAAACTGAAAGACATCTTTTTCAAAAAATAATTGATGCGATGTATGAAAGATTTATTTCTGTTATTCTTGAGAGTCGCAGTTCAATGACTCCCGAATCATTACTTGCTATTGCAGATGGAAGGGTCATGATTGCCAATGATGCACTAGAAAGTGGCCTAATTGATCAGATCGGATACTGGCAAACCGCTATAAACACAGCTGCAAAAGGTGCGGGAATTTCAGATCCGACAGTAATAACATACCGTCGTCCAGGCGAATATCATCCTAATGCATTTACAATAGAAAATCGCAAACAACAACCCAATTTCAGCCTTATACCGGTTGACAGTTCGCTCTTTTTTAATAAATATGGTGTATCGTTTATGTATTTATGGAAAATGTAAATAAAAGGGAGCTTCGGAAAATTACAATATTTCAAAAGGCAACAATGTTTAAGTGTTTCTTTTAAAATACTTTTTCGCAAGTTCCTTGATAAAAGTAAATATTAGAGGTTCCTAAAAGAAAACGGGATGACGCATCCCGTTTTCTTTGAAATATTATGTATTCCTTTTCAAGAAACCGGAACACAAAGGAGTATGAGTTTCTACTTTATTTGTATCGGCACTAACAGGAAAATATTAAGTACTTTTATGGCACAATTTGAAAAAATTCAAAACTCCGCACAACTCATGTCGGCATACCGATCCAAACGCCCTCAAGGCACCTTTCTTTTGCTTGGTGAAGAACGAGCTGAAAAAGAGAAATGCATAGATCTGTTTAAAAAAAACTTCTTCATTGACAAACCGAATTTTCAGGTTTTCCACTGCGAATCTGATGACTTTCTAAGGGGAGCCGAATTTGTATTATCAGGTGACATGTTCAGCTCTGAAAAAGCCGCTGTATTCAAAAACATAGATGCTATATTAAAAAAGAAGAGCAACCTTTCTGTTTTAAGCGATATTTTAGCAGTAGCATCAGAATCGGTGCTGGTTATTCTTGAAATGACATCTAATAAAGCACCAGCAACATTGACAAAACTGGGTATCCCCTTTGAAGCAGCCATTTTCTGGAAGAAATTTGAAAGCGACCTTGCTGATTACATTGTATCTGCTCTGAAAAAAGAGGGTAAAACCATAGACCATAGCAGCACAACACTTATTCTTGCTCTCTGTGGAAGGAATATGGCTGTTATTGATGACGCTTTAAAGAATATTATTTTCGGAACCGAACAAAAGAGTATTGGCACGGAAGAGATTAAACATTTGATACAGGATAATCGCGCTGTCTCGATTTTTGAATGTATCGACACTCTATTCCAGAAAGATAAAAACAGTATTTCTGCAATTCAACGGACTATTGACAATGGAACACATGAACTTGTAATTATCAGCATGATCTTTTCTCGGCTTGTTCAAATGGATAACTGGTTTCAAATGAAGAAGGACGGTATTCCTCGCTCTGAAATACTATCTTCGCTTTCCATAGCGCCGAAACAGCATGCTTTCTTCGAAACGAGTGTTAGAAAATTTTCACACAGATCTGTTCGTGACTGCCTGATTCAGCTGCAGAAAACAGAAAAAAAACTAAAATCCTCTGCCACAACAAAAAACATACTTGCAAATCATCTCATGGATCTGCTATATTTCCTTATTAAATAACAGTTTTCTCAGTAATGCTTTTTAACATCCGAATTTGAACCTATGAACTACCGCTCTATACTGATAGTTCTTTAATAATTTATATGAAAAGTGGCAAAGTGGATACATCGATACTTGAAAAAAACAGAAGAGCATATCTTCTTTTCAATGACAAAAAAGTTGAGCGATTCAAGGCTCTTTTACCCTCTTCAAATATTATACGCATACTTGACTCTATGCTTTTCCTGCTACACACTAACCAAAACCGCCTGCCCGGATTTATCAATGAATTTACACCTCACGGTATTCACGGCTTTTCTCAGGAGGAAAGTACTGAAAAATATTTAAAAAGTCTTTTCCCTACTGTCTCTTTCAAGGACAAACCCGAAAAGTTTTTTATTCAGAGTGTCGCTCTGATCGGCAGTGCCGGAACAATTGCCTACAACAAAAAATCTGATTTTGACTTCTGGATCTGTATAGATAAAACTGAAGTCCCTGAAAACCGCTTATTGCAATTTCGCAAAAAAGTTCAGATCATTCAAGCCTGGGCCGAGCATCAACTTGGTCTTGAGGTTCACCTATTTATAAACGATATAAACGAATTGAAAAAAAATATTTTTGACGAAGATGAAGAAGAGGCTTTTGGTTCAACTCTAGGAGCATTATTAAAAGATGAATTTTACCGTAGCTCAATTACAATTGCGGGGAAAGTGCCATTCTGGTGGGCTGTTCCGTTAGAAACTGATGATAAGGCATATCAGAAATTATTTGACTCTATAGATCCGTCGGAACGTAAAGAAAAATATATCGACATTGGCAATCTTCATAATATCACAAAAGATGATTTTATCGGTGCAGCACTTTTTCAGATTGTTAAATCACTGGGAAATCCATTTAAATCTATATTAAAACTTGGTGTGCTTGAAAAATACCTTCTGGAAAGTGATACTGTTGAGCTTATCAGTCATAAACTAAAAAAGATGGTGCTGGCCGGTAAACTCTCGAACACCATACTGGACTCGTATCTACTTATGTTTTATGAAGTTTTTCAATACTATAGCAAAACGCTTACTGATAAATCAGCTCTTAAAATTCTAAAAATTAACCTCTATCTTAAAATAAATCCTTCTCTATCCAAATACACCTCTTTCAAAGACAGCTCTCGCTTACCATACAAAGTTCTGGAAATGCATAAATATACACGACACTGGAAATGGAACAATGCCGTTCTTGAAGATCTCGATTCCTTCATGAACTGGGATTTTGTTAAAGTAACAAAATTCTGGAACGAAGTTCGCAGATTCATGCTTATTAGCTATCAAAAAATATCTCGCCAGTTTGTTAACTTCGATCTAAAGTCAAAGATATCTGAATCTGACTATAAACTACTTAGTCGCAAAATAAGGGGATACTTCTCTTTTTCAAAGGACAAAATAGAAAGATATATTTCCTTCACAGATACCTCATGTGAATCATACCTGTATGTGGATGCATACAAAGACAAAGACGGAAACATAATGTGGCGCTTGTATAAAAAAGTCGGGGAGCAGGCAAATTCTCAGACCAATGTTGTTTTACGTATCGAGGCTTCACTTATTCGCTTGCTGGCATGGTCCGCAATAAATGGTCTTTACCAGAGTGGCGTTACAAAAATCAACATGATTAATACACAAAACAATACAAACACTGAAACGATTGAATTAATAAACCTCATGTCAAATCTCTTCACCAGCAAGGAGCTGAAAGCAAAAAACAGCTACTACTTACATGAGGCTTTTCCCTTGAAAAATCTGATTGTAATTAACTTTTTCATAAAACAGAAAACTTCAATTATAACAGTTGATCACCTATACCACTCTTCGTGGGGTGAATCGTTTCATCACCACTACACCTCCCCCGAATCGGTAATCGACATTCTTTTTTCAATAATTAGTGGGGGGGTTAATCACAAACACTCCTTCGACAACTACTGCTCATTCTATGCGGATGATGACTATAAACAGATTGTAAAACATATTTATCAGCTTTTCAAACGTGCCTATTCTCAAATTGTTTTAACTAAAACCAAAAATGCTCGTTTTATTTCCAAAGTATCTAACTCATATGTAATTATAACCCGCAAAGGTTCAACCGTGTTCACTCAGAAGTGTGACTCAATTACCCACTTCTACTCCTCAATCTCAGGATCACCAGTTAAGGAAATAGCAACTGCGATTGACCCTCAAGAAGATGTATATCTGGAAAAGTTAAATTATCTGCTTAATAATGCTGAACACGAAAAAATATCTATTTTTTACGAAACTATCGGATCAATTTCATTTATTTATATTTTTAATGAGGAAAAAAACATTTTTGCAGTTATTAAACCTGCGTCAGAGCTGAATAAATATCTTTCTCATATATATCACTTCCTGCATAGCGCTATAAGTAATCTGAAAATTATTAATCCTTTCGCCTATATTGATGAAAAATCTCTCTCAATAAAAGAGCTGGTTACTGCGAAGAATGGGACCTTTCAAATTAAGTCTGACCACAAACCACTTACACTTGCTCCTCCATCTACACGTGCTTATCGTCTTATCTGCTGCAAAAACGGATCATACAAGCTGGGTCTTCCTGACGGAACCGCTACAAAGGCTGCAACACTTAATGATGTAGTTTACGTGTGTATCAATAATGCTGTTAAGGAAAGCAGCCTCTTTTCTCAACTTGGAATTAACCTTATACAATCCGTTGATCTTGAAGGCTTTGCGCACAATGCAGCAATGACATCCAACCTCTTTTTCAGAGAGAAGTTTCGTGTTGATTCTGCATTAGAATCGACTTTCAAATCTCTTCGCTCTTAAAGAGATAGCGAAATAGCGAAGTGCTACTTCATTTTTTGTTAAATTGTAGAACTTCACAGTGTTTAGTTCTACAATTTTGATAGATTTTTCAGAGCCCCGTACACGATAGGATCGTTACTGAATGCTCTTCCTATCCAAAAACCGGAAGCAGTAGCTCGGCCAGAACGCAGGGTTCAGGATCTTTTTTCAACATATCTTTGACATCCCGAATAATGTAAATGCCGCCATGCTTCTTAGCCACATAGTCAGCTACTGCAAGCCCTAGTCCAAAACCTATTCGTTCAACTTTTGAAACAGTCTCGTCCGGTGGATGAATTCTGAAAAAGGGCTCTAAAACCAGTTTCTCATACTCCGGAGGAACACCACCATATGAATCACCATCAATACTGTTTTTTACAGAAAACCAGAAGTATCCCTCGCGATATCTTGCAAAAATATTAATAATAGTGTTCTTTTTTGAATATTTATAGGCGTTAACTAACATTTCCTCAACAACAAGCGAAATAGCCTTTTTATTATAGCGTAATTTTGCATCATCAGTTTGTTCAGGAAAAGTTATTTTCAAATTTTTCTCTTTCAAAAAGGGAATAACTCTTTTTGTCATTTTGGGAATTTCTGAAATAAATGTACTAATATTAAAATTTTCAAATTCAAAGTCCCGCTCCATAATACGCGTTGCAAAATTAAGCCCATCAATCTGTGCCCGGCAATAGTCATTATTTGTTATCATCATATCCAATACATCTCTATCAACGGAAACCTTTCCATCTTCGAGTTCTGCACTGGAAGCTTTCATGATGTCAATCAAGGTGATTAATGTACCAAAGCCCGCGCCCTGCGCCAGCGAGGTTTTTACGTTATAAACTGATTTAGATTCGGCAGTATCTCGCGAAGTTAGTCGCCTGTTTTCTTTATAGTTAAGCCAGTCAATCTGAGCCTTTATCTTTTCACCGGCATTCAACGATTGTTGATGCTCCTGGTCTTTAAGGTATTTATATTCAAGAGCCTTCAAAAGAACTTCCTGAAAAAGTTCAGGATCAATAGGTTTGATTATATAGTCATACACTCCCTTTTTCATTAACTCAATAATTGTATCGGGCGTATCAAGTGCTGTCTGAATTATGATGACAGCACTTGAGTTTATTTTTTTCAGTTCTTTTACAAAGGTTCGTCCATCCATAATCGGCATCATGAGGTCAACTATGAAAACAGCGTAGCTCTTTGTTTCAAGCAAGGCAAGAGCTTCTTTTCCATTAGACGCCACATCGCACTGTACGTTCAGTTTCTTGCAAATACCTTGAAGTAGTACCTGGTTCTCTACCTTATCTTCCACTATAAGAATCGGTTCCGAAAATGTACCTGCCAAAGCTAACACCTGTTTTGGATTATTCATTGTTCTTCTCCATATATTTTATGCTTAGATCATTCATTATTTCAAGCAAATCCACAGGTATCAGATAAAAAAGATCATAACCCATGCTAAGAAATATTTCTTTAAAATTCATATCCAGTGTACTTGATATAGCAATGACGGGTACGTTATTCATCTCTTTAATCAAAGCGACAAACTTCTGTTCGTTTCCAATATTTTCAGCAGTTTCAACTATAATTGCACCGATATCATCTTTCTTAAGAGCCTCTGCCGACACCGCGCTACGTTTTAAGATTGTATACTCCTGTCCATATGTCGTCATAAATTCGACACATATTGTTGTCTGTTTCTGAGAATCAAGAATGAAAAGAACTCTTTTTTTTCTAAGAATTTGCGGGTAATCACTCTTCAAGTCAGAGAGGCTATCCTCATGCTTCTCGTTCTCGTACAACGGAAGAGAAAAAGTAAAAGTACTCCCCTTTCCGAGTTCACTTGAAACATAGAAATGCCCTAAATGCGACTCAATTAAGGATTTGGATATAGCAAGTCCAAGACCGGTTCCCTCATTTCTTTTATTAAGGCTGTTATCAACCTGGTTAAATTTATCAAAAATAGTCTTCTGTTTATCCTTATCTATTCCGCAACCATTATCGATGATATCGACATAGCAGGCTCTGTTGTTTGCGCGAATATTCACCGTTACAGTGCCACCAACATCCGTAAATTTAATTGCATTTGATAACAGATTCAGCATTACCTGCTGTATTCGTTTTTCATCCGCATAGACCGAAAGCGCTCGCTCAGTGATCTCCTGAGTCATACTCAGAGTAATCCCTTTATTCTCTGCCTGAACACTGACGATATCCATAGATACGGCACTTATCTGAATTATATCTGTTTTGTTTCGTTCGATTTTAAGCTTACCAGCTTCCATTTTTGAAAGGTTTAGTATATCGTTTATCATAGAGAGCAGATGTTCACCCGATGTTATTATATTAGTAAGATACTGCACAGAATCTTCGGGATCGATTCCCATTTTAAGTAACTTAGCAAAACCAATAATTGAATTAAGGGGTGTACGAAGCTCGTGACTCATATTGGCAAGGAATTCACTTTTAGATTTGCTGGCAGCCTCCGCATACTCCTTCATCTGCACCATCTGTTCAGCTATTAACCACCGAAGAGATATTTCATTTTCCAGATCCTTATTAACTGTTTTCAATTCGTCTGTACGTATCTCTACCAGATCTTCGAGATGATTCTTGTATTTTTCTATCTCTTCCTGAGCATGTTTCTTTTCAGAAATGTCTGAAAGAATGATTACCGCTCCGGTGAAAAACCCTTTCTCGTTTACTATAGGATCAAACTTGCCCTCATACCAGCTTCCACCTATGCGCTGTTCGAAAATGCGCGTCTCCAATTCATTTCGTATCTGAATAAAGCAGTTAAAAATATAATCACCAGCAACATCAAACAGTGCACGTAACGGATAACCGACTATATCCTTATATTCCCGCTTCAACACTAGGGTAGCCTCATTATTACAACGAATGACTTCTCCCTCTTCATTTACAAGAAGAATGCTGTCGGTTAATGAGTCAAAAGTTACACGCCACTCCTCTGCGGCGTTACGTATAATTTCCTCTTTTTTCTTTCGCTCCGTAATATCGCGGATCGTGTATATGTTCCCAGTTATCTCTCCTTCATCATCGAGAATTGTAGAGTTATTTATATCAACAGGCACTTCATTTCCAAATTTAGACTTAAGGATATAGTTTTGCAGCATAACAAGCAACGAATTTCGTGCAGTACGATCACAGGATATTTTTTTGCGGTTCTGATCGGCACTCTCTTTTATAAATATATCATTCTTGTGTTTACCAATTGCATCTACTGCATTCCAACCTGTCATCTTCTCGGCAACATGGTTCATGAAGGTAATTGCTCCATCAATATCTACAGAAATTATCCCTTCACCAATTCCATGAAGCATTGCCGATAGCCACTGCTCATTCTGACGCAACTTTAACTCTGTTTTGAATTTATATAAGGCCATTTCAAGTGTTGTAAAGATCTCTATATCTTTGACAGGCTTATTAATGTACCCATAAGGCTCTGCTTTTTTTGCACGATTCAAGGTCTCTGGGTCGGCAGAGACTGTTAAAAAGATTATTGGTATTTCCAGTTTTTCTTTAATCGTTAAAGCGGCTTCGATGCCATCAATCTGTCCATCAAGATGAATATCCATCAAAACAAGATCCGGAAACTCGCGAGAACATACTTCAATTGCCTCTTCGCCACTACCGACAGAGTCTACAACGCTGTATCCATACTTCTGAACCGCGTTTTTTATATCCAGAGCTATGATTTTTTCATCTTCAACAATTAATATGCGTTTTATGTTATTACCCTCATTGCCCGCTATTAAGACGGTAAATTACAGATTAAACTATTAGCTACCATCCGAAATTTAGAAAATTTTTTAAATTCTTTGGTAATTTTCGAAGTTCCCTATAGGCTAAAACCATCTATAATATATATACAGACAGTTGAATATGCCACTTATTGAGTCAAAATTTTGGGGGAGAATTAAAGAAAAATCATTCTATTCACTAGAATTAACTCTTTTTAACCAAAATAACAATTTACCTTGATTCAGGATTATCACATTTAGCAAATTCATCTATTTGGAAGAGAACGCTAACGAAAAATTGTAATTGACGCTATACTACCTTTGCCATCGAATTATCGGAATCGACAAATTTTTATTAATAAGAAGAATATATGGATATCGCAAGAAACAAAAAAGCCAGGTTTCAGTATGATATTATTGAAACTTTTGAAGCAGGAATTGTATTAAAGGGCACAGAAGTAAAGTCTTTACGAAACGGTAAAGTAAACATAGGCGAGTCATACGGGAAAATCAGAAACGGTGAAGTTTTCATAATGCAGATGAACATCTCACCCTACGAGCAGGGTAACCGATTTAACCATGACCCAGCACAACCACGAAAGCTTCTGCTTCATAAAAAAGAGATAAGCAAGCTGTACGGGAAAATTATGGAAAAGGGACTGACCCTTGTTCCACTAAAACTCTATTTTAAAAATGGAAAAGCAAAAGTAGAACTGGCGCTAGCTAAAGGAAAAACGCTCTACGACAAGCGACACTCTATCAAACAGAAACAGGATAAACGCGAGATGGAGCGCGCAATCAAAGAGCGCAATCGTTAATCATCAGCATAAAGAAATGAACCATCTTCACCATCTTTCATCTCCATCAGTACAAGAGGAACAATTTTAGTCTCAAGCTTGCCAATTGTAAGTGAAACGGGCTGCAACTGAATTCTCTGCTCTACAGGCTTACATTTTTGGTGTTCAAAAAAAAGAGTAAAACTGTGTTGCTGAGAAAAATCACTGTTTTCTTCCAATTTAGGCCAAAAATGATAATAGGATCCTGTACCCTTATTAGTGGAAAAGGGATTAGCCCAGCCATCAGAGACCATTTGAGCAGGCATTCCATTATATAGAAGAGTTATTGATACACCCGGAATTTTCGAAAAGGTCGTTTTCTCTACAACCTCCCCTAATAGATGGGGAAGAAAGAAGTTGGGGGTACCTTTCTGCAGATGAATATGTACCTGATTGCCTCCCCGACGCTCCTTAATAATTGACATTGCCTCATAAATAATCATGATAATGTCGCTTTTCTGCTGAAAAGCGAATTTGGCATCCAGCAATCCATGCAGAACGCCACGTTCACTGGTAACATATTTCGCTGGAAGCCTGTTCAACACATACGCACAAATATCCTCAAAATATTCCTTTGTTTCATCAATCCGATTCTCTTTTTTCAGAACCTCGCTAACCAGTGATGATACGATCTCCTCCATTATGTTTATAATGTTCATTGTTCCTCCCGCTACTTCTTTTTAGTCGGGAAAAGAATCTCAAGAACCTCAGAAATCTCGGAAACGGGGTAAAACTTCAGCCCTTTTTTAACATTATCAGGGACCTCTTCCAGATTTTTTGTATTCAGAGATGGGTATATAATATTCTTAATCTTTGCTCTTTTTGCTGCAATTAACTTCTCTTTCAGGCCACCAATAGGAAATACCTTACCCGAAAGAGTAAGCTCTCCGGTCATGGCGAAAGATTTTTTCGCAACAGACTTTGACACAAGAGAATAGATCGCAGAAGCCATGGTTATACCAGCTGATGGTCCGTCTTTAGGCGTTGCTCCCGCCGGAACATGAAGATGTATCAAATGGCTTTCAAAGAATTTTGCAGTCTCTTCATCAGTGGAAAGATACTGACGAATAAAGCTATAAGCAATATTTGCTGATTCAGACATAACCTCGCCCAGCTGACCGGTAAGTTTAAGGCCACCGGTTTTTGTCTGTCGGATAGCGATCGCCTCAATAACAAGTATAGCCCCGCCCATAGAGGTCCAGGCCAGGCCATTAACAAGTCCCGGGCGATCTATTATGAAGTTATCATCATCCACAAATCGTTCAGAACCAAGGTATTCACGAATCTGTTCCTCGTTTAGAGCTTCATCCGGAAGTTTCTGGTTTCGTACCTTAACAGAGGCGCTTTTGCGACATATCTTTTCAACAACTCGCTCAAGATTACGAACTCCGGCCTCCCTTGCATATGACTGAATCAGAAACATAAATCCGCGTTTATCAAGCTTAACATCCTGTTTTTCTAAACCATGTTTCAACAACTGCTTAGGTAACAGATACCGCTTAGCAATTTCATACTTCTCTTCCGAGATGTAACCCGAAAGACGGATAATCTCCATACGATCCAGAAGAACACGAGGAATTGTATCCAAAGAATTCGCTGTAGTAAGAAAAAAGACATCTGAAAGATCAAAAGGAACATCCAGATAGTGATCTCTGAAAGTTGAGTTCTGTTCAGGATCAAGAACCTCAAGGAGAGCCGATGCAGGATCACCGTGATAACTTTGACCCAGCTTATCAATCTCATCGAGCATAAAAACAGGGTTCTTTGTTTTACAGATTTTCATCCCCTGCATTATTTTTCCCGGCATTGCTCCTACATAAGTTCGACGGTGCCCCTTAATTTCGGCCTCATCACGCATACCACCAAGAGACATACGGAAAAATTTACGGTTAAGTGCACGAGCTATCGATTTTCCCAGAGAAGTTTTACCAACCCCCGGAGGGCCAACAAGACATACAATTGAACCAGATGCATCAGGCTTAAGCTTACGTACGGCCAGAAACTCAAGTATCCGTTCCTTAACGTCATCCAAAGCAAAATGATCTTTATTCAATATCTTTTCAGACCGGTCCAGATCCAAATTGTCTTCTGATTTCTCACTCCAAGGAAGAGCAAGCAGAGTCTCGAGATAATTTCGGGTTACAGTATATTCTGAAGAGTTCGGCTCCATCATTTTTAGTTTTTCAAGTTCTTCTTCGAGCTTTTCCAAAACCTCTTCTTCCACATCCAATTCGCTTATTGTAACTTCCATTTCACTGATTTCACGGCTTCTTTCATCACCATCCAGACCCAGCTCCTGTTTAATTACCTTCAGCTGTTCACGTAAAAAGTATTCACGCTGCTGCTTATCAATTTTATCGTTAATCTGATTCTGAATCTTTTTTTGTATCTCTACAACCTCAAGCTCTTTCTGCAACATATGAAGAACAAGACGCAACCGCTCCACAACATCAAGCGTTTCAAGAATTGTCTGATACTCCTCCTTTTCCAGATTAAGAATTGAAGAGACAAAATCAGCAATTTTTCCCGGTTCATCAACATTTACCATAGTCAGCTTCATCTCTTCTGTAAAAAGAGGGTTGTTTTCTGAGAGCTGTTTTAACTGACTGAGAACTGAACGCGTAAAAGCCTTCAATTCGTTTCGGCGCGATTTCGCAGGAAGCTTATCATCAAGATACTCAACATCTGCAATGAGAAAGGGCTTTTCCTGAATTATCTTGATAATACGGAACCTTTTCAGAGAATTAATCAGTACATTTATTCCACCATCAGGCAGTTTTATTTTTTTTAGAATCTTTGCACCAGTACCAACCTGGTGAATATTATGTGGCTTGATATCATCAACTTCATCATCCCGTAAAAGAACAAGACCGATTGAACGGGTTGTATCAAGAACCTGATCGATTGCGTCGGAAAAACGGCCTTTTGAAATAATTAGGGGCGTAATAATTCCCGGGAAAATAGGACGATAACGGATTGGAATAATATGTATCTGTTTCGGCAATACATGATCAATTGAAACCAGATCATTTTCCAGACTGTCTGAGGGGATCGTAATGTCTTCGCTGTTTCTATTGTTATCCTTACTCATTATGACCTCTATATTATTTTTATAATTCTTTGTTATAAAGAACTGCTTAATTACTAATTGTTTACTCAATAATTTTTTTTAGCTGGGACTTCGACTAAGGATTCCTGATTACTTCAATTAAGGCTTATCGAGACTCCTGTCAGATTTATACCTATCAAAATCAATTCCCAGTTTATTAATTTTATACGAAACGATTCTCTTTGTTGTTCCCAGCATCTCTGCAGCTTTTGAAATATTACCTTCTGTAATTTTAAGATAATCAATGATTATCTCCTTTTCAAACTTATTCACCATGTTTTCAAACGTACTCTTCTCTTTTACATCTTCCGCCATCTGAAGAGTTGGAGGAAGATGGTAACTGCGAATTACCCCCTCCTCTGCTAAAATGACCGCACGATGGATACAATTTTCCAGTTCACGGATGTTTCCAGGCCAATGATAGGCGACAAGTAGATCAATCGCCTCTGAAGAGATTCTTTTAATACCTTTACCCGTCTCTTCTGCAAATTTTTCAATAAAATGGTTAACTAGAGAAAGAATATCGGCCTTACGCTCACGAAGGGCAGGTACATTAATTGGAAAAACATTAAGACGGTAAAAAAGATCACTACGGAATTCATTGAGTTCTATCTTCTTTTCAAGATTCTGATGTGTTGCAGCAATTATCCGCACATCAATCGGGATTGGTTGAACTCCACCAACTTTTTCTATCACGCGCTCCTGCAATACCCGCAACAATTTTACCTGTAATGGAAATGATAGATCTCCAATTTCATCCAGGAAGATAGTACCACCTTCCGCAGATTCAAAGCGTCCCTTTTTTGATTGAATCGCTCCTGTAAATGCTCCCTTTTCGTGACCAAAAAGCTCACTTTCTATTAATGACTCAGGTAAGGCCGCAACGTTTATTTTTACAAAGGGCTTATCATGTCGCAAACTATTCTTCTGTATGGCGTCTGCAATCAGCTCTTTACCGGTTCCACTTTCACCGGTTATGAGTACCGTCGTATTAGTCTCGCTGACCAGCACAATTTTCTCAAAAAGCTCGTGCATTAGTATCGAGTTTCCGATAATTTTAATATTTTTTACTTTATCACTCAATCGTGCAGTCAATCTTCTGTTTTCTTCAACAAGCTGACGCTCATTTTTTTTCAGTTCAATACGACTACTGATATCATGCGCACTTAATATGGCAATTACCGAAAGCTGCTCGGCAACCGAATAGAGACTCGTCTCGTCCTCAACTGGCCTAATATCTGCTGAAATGGTTCCGATTGTTTTTTCACGAATGCGAACAGGAACACAGACAAAAGCGCCATCCAAATCAGTCTTTGTAGTACGTGATCCTGTTTTATTAAGAAAATCTTCCGAGTCTCTGATCTTTGGAATTATAACCGGTAGACCATTATTAATTACCTTACCGATTATTCCCTCTCCTTTTTTATAAACCCCTCGCTCAATTTCCTCCCTGGAATATCCATGATAAATGTCGACCACAATCGCCTCAACATCATCAAGATAAATATGTACCATTAACCGGGAGATATTCAGCTTTTCAACTGCTACATCAATTGCTTTTTTCAAAGCATCATCAAGACTACTTCCAGAGGTAAAGATTTCGCTGATAGAATAGAGATAATCAAGTCGTTGTTGCATTAGTCATGCCTTTAAAAGCTTTATTATTCGCCGCGATCCATCTTTTTTAAGATCAACGTTAACCGGTCGCTCAAGTTTTTTTCCCTGACTATTCGTTAATACAACAATTTCGGGATGAGTATCAGCAAAACCGGTAGTTTTAACAACAGCAGCAACCTCCATAGTGTCAAGCAAAACAAGCGCAGTTCGCCGGTATATAGGTCCGTCCATAAGCATTGGCCCCATTAATAGAATAAAGTTGTTAACTGTTTTCGGATTAAATCTCTTCCCACCCTCTTTGCTAATTGTAAAAAAGGCATTACGTGGCTCTTCACCCGCTTTTTCATCAATACTGATAACCTGAAAACTATAAAAATTACAAATTGCTACAATATTTATACTTCGTGGAAAATCACGAGTGGTAAGCCCTTCCGGATATCCTCTACCATCAAAACGCTCATGATGATATTTTATAATATGTATAACTTCATCAGGAATAATTGCCTTTTTTGCCAACCAGTGAGTTATTACCTCTGGGTGTTCAGAGAGAACAGTTCGCTCATACTCATTATCTCCCTCCTGTTTCCAAATCAGATTTTCTGGTGTATTAATTTTTCCCAAATCATGAAACATTGCTCCCAATCCCAGCTCGCGAAGCTCTATTCCTTCAACACCAATGCGGTAGCCCATTATTAAAGAAAGAAGTAGAACATTAAGGGAGTGAATCACCAGATAATCTTTCGTCGATTCAGGTTCTACAAGATAGAGCATACCCTCCCGCTGGTGAGAAATCTCCTGTATCAGAGAATCGATATATCGCTCAGATGTCTCTACATCAAGATCCTTGCCGCTTTGAAGATCATCAAAAAGAGATCTGATTACAACAATACCTCGTTTTTTCAAAGCCTCGGAAACATTCATAATCCCCCCAAAATATTAAGTATCTGTCTAAAAACTTCTACAATCGACAGATTATATGAAAGTTCTGATTTTGACTCTGTATCCGATTCAAAGTCAAACAAAAAAGCATGCTATGTTTTTTTGATAAATGCTTTACTAATATTGGAAACTCAGTTGTTTAATAAAATGAAAATCTGTTAAATTTCTTAATTTAAAGAGGATTATATGATTGTTTACAAATTCGGTGGGGCGTCTGTTAAAGATGCTCTCTCTTTTCAAACCGTTGCAAATATAATATCCAATAATTACACAAAGAATGAAACCATAATAATCATTATCTCGGCAATGGGCAAAACAACAAATCTTATAGAAAAAATTACTGAGGCTTATTTTGAGAATAACCAGAAAAGTCTTTACTCTCTTTTATCTCAGCTTGCCGAGTTCCATCTCTTACACTGCCGTAAGCTTTTTCATAACAACATCAGCCTTATTGATTCTGTTTCTCAACTACTTTCGGATCTTGAATCTAGGCTTAAGCAAAAACCTTCAGAAAACTATAACTATGAGTATGATCAGATTGTTTCCTATGGTGAGCTCCTCTCGTCAAATATTCTTTCCCTTTTTTTGCAAAATTCCGGATTTTCCAATACACTGCTTGATTCAAGAAGACTGATACGCACAGACTCAACTTATCGAAGCGCACATGTTGAATGGGAGACTACAACCGCATTAATACAAAAAGCTATTCTGACACAAACCGGCAACCTCTATGTTACCCAGGGTTTTATAGGAGGAACCGCAGAAAACATTACCACAACCCTTGGAAGAGAAGGTTCTGATTTCAGTGCATCAATTTATGCATTTTGCTGTAATGCCAGAGAAGTCACTATCTGGAAAGATGTTCCCGGAGTGTTGAACGCCGATCCTCTTCATTTTCCGGATGCTGAAAAAATGGACTATCTTTCTTACCATGATGCAATTGAGCTGTCCTATTATGGAGCTAAAGTAATTCACCCCAAAACAGTAAAACCCCTGCAAAACAGAGGTATTCCCCTGTTTGTAAAATCATTCCTGAATCCGCTGCAAAGTGGAACAAAAATATCGGAGTTTTCACCTGAAACAAAAACTCCCTCCTTCATAATAAAAAAAGACCAGACTCTGTTAACAATATCACCCAGGGATTTCTCTTTTATTGCTGAAAACCACCTGGGGTTTATTTTCCAACAACTCGCAGATCTAACTCTTACGATTAACATGATGCAAAACAGCGCACTCTCGTTTTCACTTTGTCTTGACACAAATAACGCCATTAATACTTTATTAAACAGATTGACAGACACCTTTTCAGTAAGATATAATGAAAATACCGAACTGATTACGATCTGGCATTACGACACAGACACAATCGACAAATTAACTACTAACTGCCGAATTCTTCTTGAAGAAAGGACGCGTCATACAGTTCAATTTTTAATTAAAAGTGAGATATTATCATGACTACTATAAATGTAAAAACGACACATAGCAACCAGATGATTGATATTACTGCCGATGTACGCAAGGCCATCAGAGATTCAGATACCTCCGATGGCCTTTGTATAGTATATACCCCGCATACAACGGCAGCAATAACAATTAACGAAAATGCTGACCCAGATGTTGTCACAGACATGATTGATGGCTTAAACAGCCTCGGTTTTAAAAACCTCTCTTTCCGCCATATGGAAGGCAATTCGGAAAGCCACCTGAAATCTTCGCTGATTGGATGTTCAGAACAAGTCATCATTGAAAGTGGTTCTCCGGTTCTCGGAACATGGCAGGGAATCTATTTTTGTGAATTTGACGGACCACGAACCCGAAAGGTTTTTATCAAAATTATTTGATTATCAGAATAAAGAGTATCTGTAAAACGACTACAAAACAGAACTTTCCAAAACAAACCCAGGAAATTATTATGAAGAAATTATTGCTGCTTTTTGCTTTTTGTTTTATCACCTTTTCCTTATGGGCCGAACCCAACATTAACCAGAATAGTTCAGAAAAAGCCGGAATGTCTTGGGGCTTGAAACTGATGCACCTCGATTTTGAAAAAAGTGATTTTTATATTGCAAGTCTCCCCGCCTTTGAGTACCAATCACAACTCTTTATTAAAGGACTCAATTTATACACAGCCACAAATATCACATGGGGACTTAGTGATTTTTTCATGGATTTTGGTTTTGGCACAGGACTTCGATATTATCCATTAGGTAACCGAAGTCTCAGCTTTTATGCTGGAGGGGAAGCTGCAACTTTTTTCTTTAACAATGCAACTCTGACCGGCAGAGTTGGTTCTGACATTGATTTTAATATAAATCATGAATCGAGTGTTTTTTTAGGGGCGGAGTTGTTTCAAAGAAAAGTTTATCGCTTAGTGGAATATATTGATTCTAGCCACTGGTATATTTCATCCAGAGGGTGGGCTATTAACGGAGGGTTCAGAGTCCGCTTTAATCTCGTTGAGCGGGGATTAAAAGAACTTCCGAAAACCCTATAAGCCAAATTTTAAAAGTGAGCCCATAATGATAAGAACAATACCTGTTTTACTTCTTATTACCTTAGTTTTTATGATATCATGTGAATCAACAGAATTAGATCCTCAATTTGAAGTCGAGGATATCTTTCTCTCTGATATCATAAATATTGAAGCAGAACCCAGAACCGGTTTCTATTTTGTCTTCTCTCCTGAAAAAACAGCACTCTATACCATAGGTCTGTACGAACAGACCTGTGATTTTGACCTGACAATTGGCCTTTATGATGAAAGTGATTTATTTATAGACCAGGACGTTCTATACTCAAGTAAACACCCTTCGTTAATAGACGAACTTCTTGAAGACATTGAACTGGATAGTGATGTACAGTATCTGATAGAAGTCTGGAACTATTCTGATAATCAAGGAACAACCATACTTACAATCACGGAAAACGAATAATAAATGAAAAAACCATATATAATCACAACATATCTGTTTATATCTTCACTTCTTTTTGCAAATGGTGCTGAAATAGTCTATAAAAATTCCCACGAATACCGAATGATCGAATTCAATCTGATTGAAAAAGGCAAAGCTGCACCTGGAAACGGACAAGCTATAACACGCCAGGAATTATATTCACGATTTTCTAATAACGCTACACCTCAAAATAGCGGCTTTTCCCTCTCAGGAAATCTAACTGTAACGCCCTATGGCGCTCTCTATTTCAGTCCCTACGCCTCTTATGATAAAGTCTATCCGCTTAAGATGGTCTATCTTCATGACCGAGCACCGAATATTCTAAAAGCAACAGGTTATCTTGCTCTTGACGACACCCTTTTTGCAAAATTTACATATGACATAGCCTCTACTTCTAAAACACTTTCAGACGGTCTTGGCACTATTCACCCTCTATCAGCTGACTGTTATAACCCAACTGATTCCCCCAGTGAAGCCTATCTCTCTTATTCCCAAGAACACCTTAGCTTAACCATTGGACGATTCCAGGCTGGTATTGGTCATGGCCTGATGGGAAATACTTTTCAGAACGGGCATGCTCCTTATTATGATCAACTGCAATTAAACATCTATAATCAAATGTTTAAGTTTTATTACATGTTAGGATCATCCAATCATCAACTAAACAAAGACGAAAAATTTATTCAGGACAGAAGGTCTAACTTCTCTGATTATAGTAAGTCTTGGGGAGGCGCTTCTAACTCTCATCATAAATATTCTAAACCTGCAGATAATTACAAGGTGTTCGCCTTTCATCGAGTAGAAATTCATCCAACCGACAAGCTGACTCTTGGTGTTGGAGAAATGAATCTAATTGGCGGAAAGTTTCCAGACTTTAATCAGATAAACCCTCTTACTGTTTACCACAACACCTACGACCCTGATTATCGAAGTTACACCTTTTCATTCGACACAACATATGTGCCTACAGCCCGGCACCTTTTATTTAGCGAGTTATTAATAAATGAAATCCGGGCTCCAGGTGAGCGTAACGAAGATCCAACCGCTTTAGGAGGGCAAATTGGCTACTGGTATATTTTACCAATTCAGGGAACAACAAAACATCGTATTGCCATCGAAGCTACACATATTAATACCTGGACCTACTCAGATGCAGTTCCCTATTTAACAATGTATCAGCGTCAATACCGAAGTCAGTTTGTTTATGACATTCCACTGGGTTATAGTTTTGGTGGGGACTGTGAGCAATTTTCAATAATCTATACATTGATATCCTCAAAAGGGTCAATGGTAGATATATCGCTTTCACATCTGGCAAAAGGAGAGGTTAATTTTCTGGCATTAGAAGATAACACCATGCCCTACGAAAAGGCCCGAAAATGGCAGGCTCGCCCCTCCGGAACTGTAGAAAGATGGAACTCTATTGATATTGATGCTGAAATTAAACTGGACTCTTCAAAAAGTTTACAGACCACAGCTAACTATAGCTACATCCAAAACTTTAATCACGAAAATAGCAATAACCGTCATCTGTTCTTTTTAGCTTCAGGGATTTCCTGGCATTTCTGATAAATTTTATATGAATCTACACTTTCTGCTGTGTGATTTAATTTATAAAAACTGCTGTTTTCATTATGGCTCTTGCTTATAAATCTAAATTTCCGGGAATTTTATTTTTTCCAGAAGCACTATTCGCAAGTACTTCCTGATAATAGTCTAAAAGCTTTTGCTGGTTCTCCTCTTTCCAGAATGCTGCGGAATGCTTGCAATCAAACGTCCAGAACTCTTTCTCTTTTGTAGGTATTTGGCTGAATATCTGCTGGCCAAGAAAATAAGGAACTGTAGTGTCCTGCCTGCAATGTGAAACAAGTACACTATTTTCACGTAACTTTGGATAGGTTCTGAACGGTTCGTACAAATCACTAATTACAATTGAACCTATTGGTATTTTAACATAAAACTGACCATGATAATCAGCAACATCACGGTAGGATGGGAAAGTACAGTCTAGATGAATCAGACTGATTGCATCAATACTATCAAAACCATCCAGACTGCTGGAAAGTACAGCACCTCCCAACGATTGTCCAAGAGTAATCAACGGTAAGTCTGATTCAATAGCCAGTTGATGTGCATAATTGAGCATGGCAATACCATCTTTATAGAGAGAACTCCGGGATGCTGCACCCTCCGACTTGCCGTATCCGCTGTAATCAAATACAATATATGTATAGCCTGACTCATATAAAAAGAAGAACGTTCGATATAAATATGAGATATTACGTGAATTACCATGAAAAAAGAGAACCACAGCCTTAGGATTATCCGGCTGAAAAACAAAGGTGTGAAGCCTGTTTCCGCTAGAAGAGGCAACAAAGAGCTCCTTCTGACGAGGAGGAATCGGTTTTGAAGAGAACTCTTTTTTTGGATAATAAAATAGAGAATCACACGAAACAATACAAAAAAACAGAACAAGAATAAGAAACCCCAACACATACCTCATATTTTCTTCACCACCAATTCATCTGGATTCAATGATACTTCTTCAATTCTTTCCATCATCTTTTATCAAACAAGTGTTTATTTTGTAATAAACCCTCTTTAATCATTTAATGCTAATAAAATCTACAAAAATTAATAATTGACAATCATCTGTTTACCCATATCTTTTTTATGGGCGCTTTTCAAGGGAGGGAATCATGAGAATAAATACGGAAATGAATACCCGTGTACAGGGGTATGAAACAAAAAAAAACAATGTGTCTGTTTCTTCCGAAAACAGACCTGTACAGAAGCAAAATGCTACACAAGGTGGAAACGTGCGTGACATGTCAAACGCCTTAATGATTATGCAAAAAGCTCAGGTAATCGTTCAAAGAGCCTTAACAGCTTCATCCCGTCTGCAGAATATGGCAATGGGTACCATTACCAGTAATCCAGCGGAATATGAACAGATAGGCCAAGAGCTTCGTTCGGTAAATGCATCACTGGAGGGATTCAGTGTTCCGGTTACTGCTCTTCCGGCAGCACGCGAAATTGCTTCAAATGAAATTCCTCAAATGAGGGAAAACATGCAGGCATTAACTCAGGTGGCAGATAATCAGGCCAGAGGTAATGACCAGACTCAACAGTTAAAGCAGATATCCGGAAATTTTCGAAATCAGGCAGATAGAATTGAAGCTTTGGAGGACCGGATCGGTACAACCTATGGTGCTCGAAAAGCCTCTGTTTCAGATGTTGCAGGTCTTATAAGCTCGAACGCACAGGCAGCAATCAGCGCTCAGGGTAATATTCAAGCTGAGCGGGTAGGCAATTTAATTTAGGGTAATATTACTAGAGAAATTCGGAAAAATACCAAAGAATTTTCAACAAGAAACAATCGGATTTTACAGGTAATCTGCAAAATCCGATATTTACTTATTATGGTAGGGAAAAAATGCAGATTTTTGACGGATTTATTGCGGCCATTGCCGCAGAATTTAACATTAGGTTTCACAAAAAAGAAGAAGGCTCTTACATAACAACTATTGAATTTGAAAACGACAGGCAAAAAGAGGTTCTTGTTATGCTCTCCTGGGATGAGGCAGAAGACAGAATGATCCACTTCTACTCTTCTGTTGCTTCTTTTAAGGCCGATGATGGTGAGCTTTTCAAATACGCCCTGGAAACGAATGCGACACTCGACTACGCGGCCCTATCTATCATCGAAGACTCACTTGTCCTTAGAGGGGCTCTTCTTCTAGAGGAGTGTGAACCAAAACGATTTATGAAATCTTTAGTTTATATTGCAGCTAAGTCTGATGAACTTGTGGAACTTCTTCTGGAAAAACAGATGGTAGACTAGCCGCATCATCATGAAAGAAAAAACACTTTATCACTCTGGATTTATTTGCTGGTTCTCTATACTAAATTGAAGTCCCATTTGCAGGATCAGATCAAAAAGCGGGCAGACTACGAGAAAGGGTTCACCTTTTGACGCAAAAAAAAGTAGCTATCCTCCGAAGCATTGTTGTTATAGTAAAGGATACCAGTGATCATTATGAAGTTATCGCCTAAATTTAAACGACGACTAAACCATAGAAACGCCGATCATAATCCAATATGGTACCGCTAATAAATTTTTTTGGAGTTGTAACTAAAATGAAATATTTAGCGTATGTCTCTTTTTTACTTATTTTTACTATTATTACATCCTGCTCGTCTGGACTGATAGTCGGTGGATCCTCCACAAAAACCGCTATTGGTTCTGCCCAAATAATCAATAATAACCAAAATAGAGCCAAGCAAGAAGCAATTAATAATGCTCTTCATAACATTATTAAAGACAGCCTTAAGCAGGAAGAATTGCTGTTAAAATATAGGCTCGTTGAGACCATTGTTCCCGCTGAAAAAAGTGGAATGATTATCAGCTGGTCTCTTGAAGACGAAAAAGATAAGGATGGATTTTATTTTGTAAAAGTCAGAGGTAAAGTAAACCAGGAAAAGGTACGATCAACAATAACCAATACTTTTTTAAAATACGGGTCTCCACGCGTGGCTGTTGTAGTTAAAGAAACAATCGAAGAAAACCCCTCTAATCCATTCGATTCAATGGCAACCGCCATTATTTTGACACTTTTAAAGGATGCAGGCATAGAGTGTGTAGAGAATTCTCAACTTATTGCTTTAACTGATAAAGAAAAAAAAGAACTAAGCACAATAGTCGGAGGGAAGGTTGGTTTAACAAATCAGGATTTTCTTAATGAAACTCTCAAAGCCGATATACTCGTTACCGGTTCAGTGGAAATCTCAGATCAGACTGAAGTTCTTGATGACTATAATTCTAAAATGAAATCGAAGATAGCACTTGTTAATCTTCGAGCTATTGATACAACAACCGGAAGAATTCTTGCAGCTGCATCAGAATCAGGCACCGGAGTGCATATCAACGACAAACTGGCACACCAAAACGCGCTTAAAGCTGCTCTTTCTCATCCATCGCTATTAGGAGCCGAATCGATACAAGCTGGCAGGTTTATCAGAAACATCATCACTGCGTATATACTAACCACCGTCAACCGCGAAATATCGGTAACGACCATTGGCTTGGATAAGAAAGAGACTCAACTCTTTTACGATAAACTTGCTGAGCATATCTATGGCATTACACCAAAAGACGAACCGAAGCCGTCAAACGGATCAACAACACTTACTGTACAATATACCGGTGAAAGCAAACGCCTTGCCTCAGAGATAATTGATCTCAATAAGAAACTTGGTTATAATATAAAAGTCGAGTCTATCAAAACCAGAGAAATAATTATCCGGGTTACTCCCGCAGAATAAAGATCATTCAGCAACGTAAACACCTACAAGAAATTAAAAGCTCGACTATTAAAAGTGATTTCTATTTGCTATTCATAAACCGAACTTTTTCACAAGGTATACGGTGTTTCCACCATTATTATATTCGATCGTATCAAATATTGTTTCAGCCATCTTAATCCCTCGCCCATTAAAGAGTTCCTTTTTATACGCTTGTGTAGAATAGTCCTTATAATCAAAACCACTGCCATTATCTGAAATCCAGTATTCAGCCTTTGAGGAAGTAATAGAATAGCTCACCGTTACCGTGGTGTTTTTATACTTTTCTGAAAGCTGTCTTTCAGAAACTAAGTGGTAATATGAATTTTCACGAAGCGCCTTTGATTTCTCTTCAAAAGAGATATTCAGATTACCATGCTCTATTGAATTAATAATTATTTCGCGCAGCCCTACTCTAAGAATATTAATTTCACGTGCTGGTAAGTACTTAACAAGATTACGTGTGATACGATGGGTTAAGTCTTCAGTTAAAGAAATAAGATTTGGCAATTTATATGTTTGTTTTTCCTCTTCAAAGTATTTTACAAGTTCATCTTGATTAATAACAATAATTCGTCCCATAATTTCTATTTTATCACCAAATTTCATTATCTGACAATTCAAAATCGCATTTATTGGTTCCGTAGAGTTTATAGATTTAAGTTGTATCCTCAATGAAAGCGGTTCCCCGGTTTCAATCATCAATTCAAGACGCTCTGTAAGGATATTTAAAGCTAACCTGTCTTTGTCTGACTCCTGGTACAATATCGACCGAATAGTAATATCATTTTGAAGCAGAGAACCTGTGTTTTTTTTCATTGCCCTATTCATACTTAAAACGGTATAATCTGAGTCCATTGTGAAAATCAAATCCTTCGATGACTCGACAAGTATTCTGTATTTTTTTTCTGATAATGCTAAATTATTATAGGCCAGCAGAAGATTAGTATGGAAAACTTTAACTTGCTGATTCAGATTACTGAACCGCTTAAACACTAGGTACAAATTACAACCAAGAAACAGAAAAAAACCGACACTCAAAAGATATATTGGCATAGGAAAGCCGAAATAATGCGCGAATAGATCTATCATTCCAAACATACTAAGCAATAAGGCGCCTGTTATAATAACTTTAATCTCTTTTTTACTATTTCGAAATTGCTTAACAGTTAAAAACATAAAGAAATTGGCTCCGGGCAATATAGCAATTGCAAAATACTGAAAAGACTTTTCATAACTGAAAAGCTTGAATGAAGCCATAATTGGAACTAAAAATGCATATAACCAATACAAACCTAAAATGGCTTGTTTGGTTATTTTATACCCTTTAATTAATTCAGAAATATAGCTGAAAAGAAATAATGCAAAAAGGTAAATTGAGGCACAATGTATAAAAAACAGCGCCTGGTTATACTCGGGAGGAAAGAGAGAATAGACAGCTCTTGAACGGAAAACAACAAAAAGAGAAAAGAAAATCGACATCAACCCAACAGTTCCATAAAGAGAATCTCGACTGTAAAAACAATAAAACAGAATTAGGGTCAAACCTATAAAAAAGATAATGATGCTTTGCAAATAACTTAAAAATTGAGACCTGTTGACTTGTGTTATTACAGCAGATTTCGTACCTACTAAAACTGTTTCATAAAGACCAATTGTATGCTGTCTGGAATAGATATGTAAATAAATTTCGTCACAATTAGTCGGCAGATCAATGTAATGATCGGGAGAACCTATAAATTTCCCCCCATCTGTCACATCGCCGAATTTATATATCTTTCTACCATTTACGAATATTTCAAGGTTATGATCTACACGCTGGAGATATAAAACTTCATGTGGTAAATCTGCGTAAGGCACCTTAAGGCGTATCCAGAGATGCGAATTCATTTTTGACGGCATCTGAAGGTTCGTAAATGATTGCCATTGTAAAGTGCTCATTTTCTTCTTGAACTCTTCCGAAGTTATCCCTTCAGATAAAGCAACATCGCTATTATAATAGAAACCTTCACCTAAACTTTCAACTACAGAACCATACAGCAGAGATGTCGTGAAGATAAATAGAAAAAGTAAACCGTGAATAATTATTTTCAATAACTGGCCTCAAATTGAAAAGATCTTTGAAGTAGACAGATAGAATCCCACTTCAACTACAAACCAGCTTAAAAGTATATAAAAACGATGTTAAAATCAAATTAATTGAGACCCAGTTTAAAACAGAAAATTCGAGAGAGAATATAAGGTTTTCTTTTCAATAGAAAAAAGAAGACGGAAGAGGACGAGGAGAAGGGTTATTCCCAAGAGAGAGACTTTTGTTAATAAAGCAGTTTTCATAGTTTGCAGATTATATTACTATCAGTAATTTTAAAATCGAATTTAACAATCTGCTACAAATGTTCATATCAATGTATTTTTGATATCACTTAAAAATGCATTTTGCCAGGTAAAGTTTCTTTAAGAATAGGTCCAATATTATAGGAGCTTTTAGAAGAGCCCTACTTGTTAAACTTTAAAAGATCTTTCATTGAAAGACTTTTTTTTGCATCTGTCTGTTTCAGTTTTGATGGCAAATAGGCATCATTATAAAATTGTGCTACTTTAAACACCGCATGATCTTTCATCTTTTTATTAATTTTTACCTGAAGATTGTATTCTTTTTTTCGAAAACCGCGATTCAGAATATGAAGAACATCCGATACATTTTGCGCAAAATGACGACTGTAAACAAAACTAAAGGCCAGCACAATAATGATAATTATGAAAAAATATTGGATCTGTAAAAATGATGTTTTTGCCCTGACAGGAAGAAGAGAGAAATAAAATATAAATCCTTTGTAACTGACAATCCTTATATCATCTGCTGTATGATGCAAAGCAACATGCTCGTCATTAAACGGATATAGGTCTTCATCCTGATACATAACCCTCAAAAGATCATTTTTGTTTTTAAAATGAAGCCGAGCACTCTCTTTGACTGTTAGAATTGTATCCTGTTCAATCTCTAAAATGGTATCTACAGTCTGCTTATGGTTTTCAATTTTATCAGTCATCATGGACTCAAAAGGATTAACAAACAGAGCAGAAAAAATTATGAGAGATATTATTATAGAAAATACTGCTGTTGTAGTAATAACAGAAACATGGTGTTGAGCCATTTGAGACTCAGTATTATGAATTTTGCCGAATATTTTTACAATACGTATAAGACGCAATACCCGGGTCACCCGTATTGCCTTAACTACCTTTAATGCATTTAAAATTCCAACTCCAGCCACGGCACCTTTTATATCACCATAAAGAAGAATATATAATGATGGCCCTGAATTTAACAACAACAACGGTAAAGAGCTTAGAAAATCTATCCATCCTCTGCGATAAGCAAAATAGTCCACAAACTTCTTCTGAGTCGCATTCGCAATCGACCGTGTTATAAACTCAATAGAAAAAATCAGATCGAAAGTAAAACCTGAAATAAGAAGTATATTGCGCCACTCTACGCTCCATGAGCGCATAACACTAAAGTCATCTAAAAATGTCTGGATTAGAACCAGAACGATACAGATAAAAATAAAATTTTCTAAAACAGGATGTTTCTTCATAATTACTCTTTTACCAATTATTGTCACCGGCTATCATAAACAGATCTTCCAGCAACCTTTTATCAAACCCGTAAAACTTTGCATTTTTTCGCATTATACTAAACCAGCTCTTATCCGGAGTTTCTGCGCCACGATCGATAGTTCTATATTCCTGATAATTATGAAACCGTTGAGTCATAATATGAAGAAATCGCGCCGAACTATCTTCAGGTGTCAGGTATGTTTCTGAAAGATTTGACTTCAAAGCCATTTCAAGGACTGAAGAATCAATTCCAGGAAGTTTACGTTGTAACTGTTTGGATCGGAGAGAAAAATACTGCGATAAAAGACGAGGCTCATTTTTAAAACTGACAATATTCACCTTCGTTGTAGAGAGAGGAGGAAGCTCTTCTTTTAGAAAAGCGGCTCCTCTTAAAAGAAGAAGTGTTTTCAGATAGTTAACATACTCTTCTGTTCTTAAATTGTTTTTTTGAACGCGAACCAATTCAAAATAGAGCGGGCTATGCCTTGAAAAGCTGGAACCAATATATCGCTCTAAAGCACTGGCCTTGAAAATATTGAACATCGCCTGAAAAGTTAAACGAGCTTCACGGTTATTGATAATTTCTTTAATATAACCCTTAATCATCTGATTATAGTAATCTGAATTATACGTCCCTGCGAACATATTACCCAATACAGTAAAATCAACTGAATCAATAGCCGAATAGATATCAGGAAGGATCTCTTTAACTGTTCTGTTACGTAAATCTGTAGCAATCATTTGTAATATCTGACTGGCAGGTACCCCAGGGAAAAACTGGGGAGATTGAAAATTCACCTTAAGTTTCTCAAGATTAGTATTAATAAAATTGAGTACAACCTGCTCGGCCATCAAAGCTGATTCACTTTGAACATTCGGGTTTGAAAGCAAATGAGAAACAAAGCTGGATATTTTTTCCTGGTGCTGATGCATTATCAATCTCGTAGCGAAGTTTTTTTAAAACATAGTAATACACATATATTTTTTCAAAATTTGTTTGTAAACAGGTTTTTATCAAGAGAACGCAGTAAAAAGCAATTTTATTTATTAAAGGAGAGAAAAGAGAGTTATATCAATGAAGAATGCATTTTTACATTTTTAGAAAGACAACTCCCTGTACTAAATCTTCAGAAATTACTCCAAAATAACGACTATCAAAACTATAGTCCCAGTTATCCCCAATTACAAAAAGCTCCTCTTCAGGAACTATCTTTTCAGCATAAGTATCCCGTCCTGTCTGTTCTGCGGTAAAAATCCTGGGGTCAGAGCTTGTAAATGGAAAAGAAACGACTTCTCCATTTACAAAAACCTTTTTCTGATCTATTTTAACCACAGAACCAGCCTCTGCAACCACACGAACCAGGTACTGTTTCTCACTTTGCAAGGGGCTTTTAATCAATACCACATCTCCAACATCTGGAGATTTAAACCTGTTAATAAAAATATAGTCTCCGGGCTTAAATGCCGGAGACATATCTTTATCACTTACCCTATAACCGCCGAAGAAGATAATTGTTATCAAAAAACCCAAACAAACTCCTGCGCAAGTAAAAACAATTTTCGGAAACAGGGGGCTATCTGTTTGCTCTCTATCTTTATACATCCGTTACCGCTTTTTTAAAAAATCTTGCCATCAATACACCGTCAATATTTTTGATTTTTTCTAATGTACTATCTGATATCTCACCGTCAATATTAATAATGTTATAGGCGAGTTCATTTTTGTGCTTATTAACCATGTCCTGAATATTGATATCATCGACCGCTATTATTGAAGAGATTTGACCAACCATGTTCGGTATGTTTCTGTTCGCAATAACCAGACGATGGTCCGTTGTAAACGGTAAATTACATTCTGGAAAATTTATGGAATTAGTAATCGTTCCGTTTTCCAAATACTCTTTCATCTGCTCTACGGCCATTACAGCACAATTCTCTTCAGCCTCTTCAGTAGATGCCCCAAGATGCGGTAAATTAATAACATTCTTCATTGAAATCAGCTCTTCATCAGGAAAGTCGGTCACATAAAGCGCAACCTTTCCTTCATCAAGAGCAACTCTTAAATCTGCATTATTAACAAGGCCCCCGCGAGCAAAATTCAGAAGTACTGTATTCTTGCGCATCATTTTAAAACGGTCTTTATTCATCAAACCACGAGTATTGTCGTTAAGTGGGATATGAAGAGAAATATAATCACACTCGGCAGTCAACTCATCGATACTGCGGCAACGAGCAATTGAGTGATGAAGATCCCAGGCATTATCAACAGTAATGAATGGGTCAAAACCGACAACTTTCATTCCTAGAGCATTCGCTGTATTTGCAACCATAACACCTATCGCACCCAAACCAATAATCCCGATCTTTTTACCAGAAATTTCAGTTCCGGTAAACTGACTCTTTCCCTTCTCTACCAGCTTCGGAACCTCATCCCCTTTGCCTTCCAACGACGGAACCCACTCAAGAGCATCCTTTATTTTACGAGCCGACATCAACATTCCAGTAAAAACAAGCTCTTTTACAGAATTTGCATTCGCGCCCGGTGTATTAAAAACAACAACACCCTTCTCGGTACACTTCTCTACCGGTATATTATTCACGCCTGCACCGGCTCTGGCTATTGCTTTTAAATTATCGGGAAGTTCCATATCGTTCATCTTAAAACTACGAACGATTATTCCGTCAGGGCTGCTCATTTCAGATGCTATCTCATAATTATCATGAGTCATACGATCGAGACCCTTTACAGCTATTTTATTTAATGTCTGTATTTTATACATAGTTGTCCTCCATATTACGCATTATTTTTTTCAAAACCCTTCATGAACTCTACCAGCTTCGCAACACCTTCAAGCGGCATTGCATTATAAATAGAAGCCCGCATTCCGCCTACAGAGCGATGCCCCTTAAGATTTACAAATCCACTTGTGGTGGCCTCTTTAATAAAACGAGCATTCATATCCTCATCTCCGGTAACAAAGGGCACATTCATCAAAGAGCGATACTCCTGCTCAACAGTGGCTTGAAACAGCTTACTCTCATCAAGATAGTCATAGAGTATTTTAGCCTTTTTCTGGTTATACTCCTGCATTGCATTTAAGCCGCCATCGTTAATCAACTTCTGAAAAACAAGACCAGCAATATAGGCACTGTATGTCGGTGGAGTGTTAAACATGGATTCTCCCTCAACATGTGTTTTGTAATTCAGCATTGTCGGTATTGAATCGTCCACCAGACCGATCAGATCTTCACGTATAATCACAACAGTAATTCCTGCAGGCCCGATATTCTTCTGTGCACCCGCAAAAATGATACCGAATTTTGATACATCCACAGGTCGGGAAAGAATATCCGAAGACATGTCGGCAATCAGAGGAACCGAACCTGTATCAGGAAAATCAACAAAACGTGTACCATAAATAGTGTTATTCGACACAAGATAAAAATAATCCGCGTCTTTGGTAAATCTTGCCGGATCAAGTTTTGGAATCTTATTGAATGTTGTATCTTCTGATGTGGCAACAACATTAACTGTTCCAAATTTTTTACCTTCAGCTATCGCTTTTTTAGACCATACACCTGTATTAACATAATCCATCTTCTTTGTTTTAACCGCAAGATTAAGGGGAACCATGGAAAACTGCAAAGAAGCCCCACCCTGAAGAAAAAGAATCTTATAATTATTCGGAATATTCATAAGTTTTCGCAAATCATCCTGAGCCTTGTAAAATAGATCCATATATTCTGCCGACCGGTGACTCATCTCCATTACCGACATTCCGGATGTTCCATATTCCACTAATTCAGATGCTGCTTTTTTTAAAACCTCTTCAGGTAAAACTGCCGGACCTGCTGAAAAATTATATACTCGTGCCATACGACCCCCCTTTTCATTTGCTTCCGAGCGAAATCATTGCACTCAAAACTCGCAACTCCTTCGTCACATCCACATCTGTTATCACAATATTTTTATCAGTTGTTAAAAGTGCAGAACTAAAATTTACTATGCCTTTAATTCCACCTTTTACTAAACGATCAACACAAAGCTGTGCGGCCTCAAACGGCACTGCAAGAATTGCCAGTTCTATTTCCCGCTCTTTAACAATTTCAGGTATCATATACGATGGAAAAAGATCAGTTTCAGCCGGCAGTGTCTCGACAATATTAACATTCGAATCAAACCCGGCCACTATATCAAAGCCGTAACTGCTGAACCGTGAATAGTTAATAATTGCTGTTCCGATTTTTCCCAGCCCCACCACACATGCTTTTCGAGAGGTGGCAAAATTCAATGAACGCGCAATCAACTCTTTTAACTTGAGAACAGTATAACGCGCGCCCGAAGTCTGTGACTCCCGTAAATAGCTTATATCTTTTCGCACTGTGTGAGCACTGATATCTAGCCGATCACCAATCTCGCGCGACGAAATAGCATTTACTTCTGATACTTCAAGCCTGCATAAGAGTTGATAGAGAGCACTCAACCGCTTTATAGCCGGTTCCGGTATTGAGTTAATCATGACTACTCCTGAAATTATTATAGAGCAATAGTCGCCAGATCCTGAGAAATTGTCAACAAAATCTTTGATTATTTTCCAATATCTGTTATTTTTTTCACAACTATCTGGTTTTACAGTTTTTCATCATTTTCAATCTGATTATTTCCATATAACAGAGTTAAAGCAAATTTAAAGAGAACATGGATATAGCCCAACTCTGGAATTTTTTTACTGTACCTTTTAGATATTCTGTAGTTTCCTTGGAAAATATTTTTTTTCATTTATTAGTTAGTTTATGAAGCAAAAGTTAACCGCCATTTCCCAAAATTGAAATAGAAAAATTACGCATTTATATAACCAAAAATATTATCAGTATTCTGGTTCAAAATTTTTCGAGTAAAGAAATGCCATTATGTCAGTAGAGATATTTGCCTGTAAAAACTGCAGCGCCTCATTAACCTTTAACATCCAGGTACAGAAATGGAAGTGCGAGTTTTGTTCAGCTGAATTCGAGAAAAATGAGATAAAATAGCAAAAGAAATCCACAACATTCGGGGCTTATACGCACCCTACTGGCTCTTTGACTGCCGCACCTCAGGCAATATTGTCGGTGAGGGAAGAACAACAAGCAGCTGGACCAGCGGAGACTATCGCATAACTGAAACCAAACACTATGATGTCAAAAGATCCGGCTATGCCGACTATAGAAAAATTCCAGTTGATGGATCAGAATATCTTGAAGATGATTTAATGGAAGGAATTGAACCCTATGATTTCTCTGAAATTAAAGACTTTGCGCTCGAATACATGTCTGGTTTTCTGGCCGAAAAATGGGATGTAGACGAAATAAAAGCGTTGCCCTATATGAAGACACGTGCCGAAAACTTTCTTGAAAACAGCCTGCGCCAATCTGGACAGAAATACGCCTCTTTCACAATGAAGTCCAAGAACATAGCGGTCAACGATGTCAGTGCAGCCTATAGCATGCTTCCAGTTTACATTCTTACAAATCTTTACAAGGGCAAACCCCACACCTTTATACTGAATGGTCAGACCGGCAAAATTTACGGAGAAACGCCATATGACTATCTCAAAATGGTTCTCTTTTTCATTTTCCTGTTCATTTCAACCCTGATTGTTTCTATAATCACCGGAGGATTAATAAATGTGCTTTCATAAAAGTTATAGACAATTGCTAATACTGTTTTTTTTCCTTTTACTACTGATACCCACATCTGGATATGCTGCTAAAACAAGAATATATGATGCTGGATCCCTGTTGTCCGATGACGAAAAGGCTGAAATCGAAAAAACTCTTGAACGTGTTTCAACCGATTATGACACGGATCTCTTCATTCTTACTTCTCAGTCTCTTGGAGGCATTACTCCAAAGAGACACGCAGAAGACTTTTTCTGGGGAAATGGGCACGGAACACGTGATGACTCGGGAGTCGTACTTGTAATCGACATGGGCGAACGCGATGTTTGGATAGCAACTTTCGGGCGCGCCATACAGACCTTCGAAAATGATATACAGAAAATTATTTCAGACATTACTCCCGATCTTACCAATGCAAATTATGCTGAATCATTCAGAAAATTCTCACAACAGATGGAAAAGCCACTTCAGGAAATTACAGTTCCCACCTTCAAAGATGAAATCATTAAAATGTCGAAACAATGGCCGCCCTACGCAATTGCACTTGCCCTCTCTTTAATTATAACAATCGGTCTTTCTCTTAATTTTCGTGGCAAGAAGCTGGTTACTAACAAAACCTATGAGGTCAAGGACAGTTTTGTTCTTTCAGAATCTCTTGACACCTATCTGCGAACGACAACAACCCGGTCAAAAATCAGCAGCTCTTCAGGTAGCTCATCCGGTGGGCGGTCAAGCGGTGGTGGCGGAGGCAAATTTTGACATAAAGCCTGGATCAACGCCTAAGCCCCACCTTTTTGAAGACATACCGAAAAAGGCTTTCAATAAAGATCTGATAATTCTTCCATATTTTCGTAACATTGGACTCTAACAAAACCCGTACTAGATAGAAGTAAAAAATTATTGAGAACCTGTTATTTATTGTAGGGTTCTTTTTTATTTGTTAGAAGGCTTCTGTTTTTCGTTTTTTCAGATTCATTAAAAAATTGATAATATGACAACCAGTGGAGAGTGGCGATGAACAAAATTACTAATTTTTTCAAGGAATTTGTTTTTACTGTATTTATTATTACTGCAGGTTCGTTATTTATTCATTTTCTTGTCAGCTTAATTACATTTTATATTCAGTTCGGGATTTATATGATTTCAGCGAATCAGCTAATGTCAATAATCTCGGCATCAAAAATTGCTATATTAATTTCTTATGGAATTCTTACTCTTATTCTATACTCTTTTTCGAAGAAACTTAAAGAAACCCGTGATGAATTAAAAAGAGAAAAAGAGAAAAACGAATACAACCAGCAAAAACTTGACCAATTCAAAGAAATCGCAGCCTATATTTTACAAAACATAAGCGAACCAAATAACAGTCTGAGGGCATGGGTTGAAAGACGAAAATCTTCCGGCTCCGTTTCCGAATGCGTACAGGAAGCCGTTAATAGAATAAGTAACTCCCTTGACCTTTTATCACGAACCTTTTTCCTGGCCGCCTATTTGCCTGAGCCGGTCACCATTCCGGTTAAGGATGAAATTCGGCGCCTTTCGAAATAAAAAACTCCATAACCATAGCATTAAAATGTTGAACATTCGTACATTTTATGATTTTCTTAAAGGTTCTTTTTTCAGGATTGAACGGTTCAACCATATGACGCACAATGTTTTTCATTTTTTGCAGATAATGAACGTCTCCCGAAAGTAGTTTTTCAAAGTTCTCCTGTAGCAAAGAGATAACCTGATAGCTTATATTAGCCCTCTGCTTCTGCGAGAGGGCTTTTTTTTCGCGAATCTCCTGTATTATAAATGGCGCTCTAACTATTCCTCGGCCAATCATTACCGAATTTTCCTGTTTGGCGGTCTTTACTGATAATTGCTCAAAATCTTCAACTGAATTAATATCACCGTTATATACTACTTTATGATCACAGGCCTCTCTGAATTTTAAAAACCTTTCAACATCCGGGACTCCAGCATACATCTGTTTTGCATGTCGAGAGTGCATAATAACTTCATGAAGAGGATACCTGTTTAAGACAGAAACCAAATCAATCCAGTCGTCGGAATCATTAAACCCAAGCCTCATCTTAACTGAAAGAGGAGTTTTTTGTAACGAAAAATAGTCTTCGAATATTTTATCGATCCTCGCCGGATATGGCAACAACGCCGAGCCCCTGCCCTTTCCCGTTACGGTTGGAAACGGACAACCAAGATTCAGATTAACTTCATTAAAGCCAAGACTGTTTAAAAGATCTGTGATTACTGCCAGACGCTCACCATCTTTTGAGAGCAGTTGTGGAACAACCAATACATCCTTTTGAGAGTCCGGAATCTTTTTTGCCAAAGATTTAGGCCCTAAACGGGCGTGTGTGTCAGTTTGCAAAAACGGGGTGAACATTTTTTTAAGTTCCGGAAAAAAATATGCGATAACTGATCGATACACGGGGTCTGTAATTCCCTGTAATGGAGCTAAATAAATATCCGGAGCCATACAATAATCCTATAAATATAGATTTGACAATAAACAAAAATTATAATTGATTTAACTTCTCTGTTGACAAGCCATTTATATTAAGCATTTTAATTCCATGGAGGAAACTTTCTATGGCCGAAATTATCCTTAAAAATATCTCAAAAAAATTCAAAAAAAATGACAACGACTCAATACGCAAATTTTCTTTTCTTTTTTTCGGAGCTGCAGCCTTAGAGACTCACAGAGCAACTAAAGAGCTTGGATCAGGGGGGAAAAATTATGAATTCTCCATAGATGATCTATCATTAACTATCCCTGACGGCAAGGTCATGGTTATTCTAGGGCCCAGCGGTTGCGGCAAAAGCACTCTACTTCGGCTTCTCGCTGGTTTTACAGCGCCTGATTCTGGAGATATTTTATTTAACAACGAAAGCATTCTACATTCACAACCGAAAGAACGTCAAATTGGTATGGTTTTTCAGGATTTTGCCCTCTATCCTCACTTTTCGGTAAAACAGAACATAGTCTCATATTTCTTTTTCAAAAATGCAAAAACTAATATCGAAGAAGTGGCTCGTGAACGTTTAGAAAAAACCAGTGAACTGATGGGTGTCGACATTGAATATCTGTTAAACCGAAAACCCAGACACCTTTCAGGCGGAGAAAAACAGAGAGTTGCCCTGGGACGTTGTATAACACGAAACCCCAAACTCTTTTTGCTGGACGAACCCTTCTCTAATCTGGATCAAAAACTGAAAGAAAAATATAGAGTCAAATTAAAGAGTTTACTGAACCATTTTAACATAACTACCGTTTATGTAACCCATGATCAGCAGGAAGCCCTTATCTTGGCTGACTATGTTGCTGTGATGAATGACGGAAAAATTGAACAAAGCGGTTCCATTGAAGAACTCTATAATAATCCTAGAAACTGCTTTGTGGCCGAATTTATAAACATTCGGACCGATGTACCATCCATAAACTTTATTACTGCTGATAAAATTAATCCTGACTGGCAAGGCTTTATCGCTGGCATTCGTCCTGAAGATCATCTTTTACAAGCCGATTCATCTGCTTGTAAAATCAAAGTCTCAATTATTAGTGTAAGGCCTGTTCCATTAAAGCAAAAAAGTATTGTAACGGCTCGTTTTGAAGACAATGAGCTATACTTTGAAATTGAACTCAACAACGAATGTACTGCCAACAAAGAAATGACTGTTTATTTTAAAAAAGTTTTTCTCTTTGACAATAAAACTAAAGAACTGCACAAGATTGTCCAGTAACTGATCTCAAATTAAATAATCGGACAAAAGAGAAATCAATGAAATCACCAAGTGGCTCTACATTCCCCTACTATTACAAAAACGGAGTAATTCACGCTGTTAAGCTGTCCGGTTGTAAACGAAAGAGAGAAAAGGTTAAAGAACTCTTAGAACAGGAGAAAGAGTTCACTCTTTTGCAGAACCAGACAAAAACTATCTGGATCGATCTCTACTCTACCGTTGTGACAGGTGATTTAGCTAATGATCTGATCAGTTTTATACGTGATCTCTCCATCAAAATAAATAAGATTGCCTTTGTCGGTTGTGGCCTCTTTGCAAGACAAAAAATCAAGAAGCGAATGCGCGCTCAATATATCAATTATATCACAATTCAGTTCTTCAGCAATCCCGAAGAGGCAAAAAACTGGCTTGTTGGCCGATAAGTTACTTCGTTTATGAGCCATCTCAATATTCCCGTTTAAAAACCTGAAAAACTCTCGTTAAATACTTCCATAAATTCATTTAGACAATCATTTATGATAGCCCGCATCAATCTTCTTAAAATATCTGATAATAATTCTCTTTAATCAAAAAAAATTTGACGAAACAGTTGCTTTTATTACATATGGTTAATAAAGTTAGTTAAGATTAACTTATTGGCGGTCATTTATGGAAAAAACAGTTCGGCAGAATCTACCACTCTCAATGGCAAAGCCAGGATCTTCGTACAAAATCTTAAAGATCGAGGGCGGAGAAAAGTTTAAATCAAAAATGATATCAATGGGGATTTTCCCAGAAAAAACAGTAGAAATAATGAATTGTGACGGATGTGTAGGGCCAATAGCCATAAAAATAGGGTTTTCTAAAGTAGTTCTTGGACGCGGAATGGCACAGAAAATAACTGTTTCTACTATGTAGCGGAAATCACCAAAATATAGAATTTTTACAGCGATGATCAAATACATATTTCAAAAACTTTAAGAGACAACCTGAAGTTATACAATATGGGTTTTAATTAACCCAGTCATGAGAATAGAGGGTCTTTATGAAGAAAATTGCAATCGCCGGAAATCCAAACTGTGGAAAATCCACCCTCTTTAACAGCCTTACAGGCGGTCGACAAAAAATTGGTAACTGGCCGGGAGTAACAGTAGAACAAGTCAAAGGTCGAGCTGTTTACAACGATATCAGCTACGAAATTATTGATCTTCCTGGAATATACTCTCTATCAGCTCACTCGGATGATGAACGTGTTTCCCGGGACTTTTTACTTTCGGCAGAAGCCGATCTTATAGTTAACATTGTCGATGCTGCAAATCTTGAACAAAACCTCTATTTAACAACCCAGCTTCTTGAACTCAAAATCCCTATGATTCTTCTGATCAACCGAATTGACATTGCCAACAAAAAAAAGATGACAATTGATACCGTTGCATTGCAAAAAAAGATCGGATGCCCAGTTCTTCCTATTAGTGCGATTAGCCATAAAGACATAAAGCATATCAGAGAAATGATTTTCTCTTCAGAAAAAACAGTCACCCCTACAGCTACCGTCGAGTATCCGAATGAAGTGGAAGATATTCTGCAGGATTGGAGCAAAGCTCTTAAAAAAATTGCACTAACATTGAACGCCCCTCCAAGATGGGTCGCTCTTAAACTTCTAGAAAACGATACGTCAATATTTGAAAACCCTGAAGACATTCCAATTTCTCAAAACCAGATTCTTTCTGCTCGGAAAAAAATAGAATCCCTGCATAAAGATGATATAGATATTATCATTGCTGATTACAGATACGGATTCATTCATGGAATATGTCGTGACATCATTCACCGTGCAGTAGACAAAAAAGAGATTACTGACCGCATAGACAATGTCGTATTGCATAATATTTTCGGTATTCCTATTTTTATGGCTGTCATGTACCTTACTTTTCAAATTGCTATTAATGTAAGCGCTCTTTTTATCGATTTCTTTGATATTCTGTTCGGAGGGATATTTGTAGACGGGCTGGCTCACCTGTTGCATGCAGTCGGGTCTCCACAAATTCTTATTACAATTCTTTCCGGTGGCGCAGGAGCAGGAATCCAGACCGTCGCTACATTCATCCCGATTCTCTTTTTCATGTTTTTGATGCTGGCAATACTGGAAGACTCAGGCTACATGGCACGTGCGGCCTTTGTAATGGACCGTTTTATGCGAATTGTAGGCCTGCCTGGAAAATCATTTGTACCAATGATTGTAGGCTTCGGCTGCACCGTTCCGGCCATTATGGGAGCTCGTATACTTGAAAACCGACGTGACAAACTTTTCACCATTTTCTTATCACCCTTTATGTCTTGCGGAGCAAGACTACCGGTTTACGTTCTCTTCTGCACAGCCTTTTTTCCAAACAATACCGGCTTTATAGTTTTTACGCTATACATAAGTGGTATTGCAGCCGCAATATTAACAGGTCTGCTTCTTAAAAGAACCATCTTTAAAGGGAACGCCTCCAACTTTATCATGGAGCTGCCAACGTACAACCTCCCCCGAGCACGCCACATCCTTATTCACACCTGGATTCGCCTGAAGGAATTTTTGACTAAGGCAGGTGTACTGATAATTGGTGCAGTTATGCTGCTCTCTCTGTTAAACACAATTGGTACAGATGGCACAATAGGAAACGAAAACAGCAACCGATCTGTACTGTCTACAACGGCACGCGCCATAACTCCCATTCTTGAGCCAATGGGAGTTGAAGAGAGCAACTGGCCTGCTGCGGTAGCCCTGATTACCGGCATCTTTGCCAAAGAGTCAATAATTGGCACGCTAAACTCCCTGTATAACCAAGACGAAAACAAGGAACTGGGTGAACCCTACTCTCTTTCAGCAGTCTTTATACAGGCTTTTTCGAGCATTAAAGAGCAGGGTATGCAATTCACAGACAAACTGACTGATCCGTTTGGCTTTTCCGCTTTTTCAGGCATAGATTCAGAAGAAGCTAAGGCCGAAAGCCTGGAAGCTTCCGGTTCAATATTTGCAGCAATGAGAAAAAATTTCAGACATGGTCCATTGCAGGCTTTTGCCTACCTCCTCTTTATTCTTCTATATATACCTTGTGTAGGAGCAATCGGGGCACTAATGAAAGAGGCTGGAAAACTTCTGGGATCTGTTATCATCATCTATTTAACACTGTTTGCCTGGATAGTCTCTACCCTGTTTTATCAGATTACTGTTGCACGTTCAATTACTTCAATCGCAATTGCTCTTGGCTTAGCAGCTCTCATCGCTCTATTCTTTTACATGTTTGATAAATTTTATTATAAAAGTAGTTTTTCGGAAGAAGAATGATACTCAAAGAGATTAAAAGCTATCTAAAAACACATCATCATGCAACAATTTCAGAAATTGCCCGTCATTGCGACTATGAACCGTCAATTGTAAAAAATGCCCTTGATATATGGATAAATAAGGGGTATATTATTGAAGAGAATACTGACTCGGCTTGTAAGGCGTGTAATTCCCGTTGCTATAAAAGCTCCATTAAAGAAGAGCCCCTCTACAGCTGGAAAGAATAGCTTGCTTCACCGGGTCGCAACTCAAAATGATTGCCCGGAGGCAGTATGAAAATCGCTTTTTTTGACACAAAACCCTATGACAGACAATACTTTTCAGACATTAACCGTGATTTTTCCTACGATATTCACTACTTCGAACCGCATCTGACTCCCGAAAACCTTCCCCTAACCAAGGGATTTGATGCTGTGATAATTTTTGTTAACGATACAGTCACAGCACCCATGATAGACTACATGTATGAAAACGGCATAAAACTAATTGCTTTGCGTTGTGCGGGATATAATAATGTCGACTTTAAACATTCGTTCGAAAAAATCCATATAGTTCGGGTTCCAGCCTACTCACCCCATGCTATTGCAGAACACGCTTTGGCATTAATGATGGGGCTCAACAGACACATTCACCGCGCGTACCAACGAAGCCGTGAGCTGAATTTTACACTGACCGGATTAAATGGTTTCGACATGTTCGGGAAAACAGCCGGTGTTATCGGTACCGGTAAAATTGGAAAGGTTCTTTGCACCATACTCAAGGGAATGGGAATGAATGTTTTAAGCTATGACCTCTTCCCTGATGAAGACTTTGCAGAAAAAAGCGGAATACAATACGTATCACTGGATGATTTAATTTCGAAATCAGATATCATTTCGTTAAATTGTCCACTTACTCCAGAAACAGAATATCTTATTAACAAAGACCGCATCTCTAAAATGAAAGACGGTGTGATGATCATTAATACCGGTCGTGGAAAACTTATTAAAACAGCTGACCTTGTTGACGCGCTTAAGAGTGGTAAAATTGGTTCTGCCGGCCTTGATGTTTATGAAGAAGAGAGCAACTACTTCTTTGAAGACTATTCCGACAAAATAATGACTGATGATATTCTTGCACGCCTATTAACCTTCAACAATGTCATAATCACATCTCACCAGGCTTTTTTCACTAACGAGGCGATGAATGAAATAGCTCAAGTAACATTGGAGAACATAAAGCGCTTTGAAGAGGGTGGCATGCTTGAAAACGAAGTTTGCTACAGATGCATTAAATATAAAAAGCAGTGTAACGGAAATAATAAAAACCGCTGTTTTTGAGAAAAACATTACTGTTTTTTACTTGCACCTAAACAGAGAACAACTCAATTATACAGTGATTTTAAATACTTTATTAAGGGTACTAGTAATGAAAAAACTTTCACTGCTTTGCATTCCGGTGTTGTCGTTTATTCTAATCGCCGGCGGATGTTCACGAAACAAAGAACTCTATATCTATACTATTCCGGGCGAGGGGCTGCCGGTAATTAAAACACTTGTTGATGGAGAAATAACTGTTCTTACCAATATTAAAGACCGCACTTCAGAAAAGAAGATTACAGTTTCAAAAGATACAACAATCAACTGGAGTGACTCATGCGTTATTGTCGAAAAAATCGGTTCCGCTGAAGTCACTCAGGAAATGAAAGAGCCAGTATGGCTTTATGATATCAGCAGTGGTGTAGTAACCGGAGACAAAGAAGGAAAAGTCTCTATCTCTGTTGGAGATACTATTGATGTGCTTAATTATCAGGCAGAAGATTATTACACAATAAAAACCGGTAATAAGATTTTTGATCTTCATGCTTCATATTTTGAATTGACTGAAGAGCCAATTGTTAGCTGGTATATGCAGGAGACATCTACTGAATACTGGTATCTAATAGATGGCATAAATGTCGATATAGCAGAGCGGACTTTCTAATATCTGTATGATTATTGATGCTCACTGTCATCTCTTTCCAAAAGCTGTCGCTCATGACCGCGACAGCTTTCTGGATGATTCTTCCTTCAAACTGTTATACCAAAACCCAAAAACTGTTATCGCTGATATTATAATATTAAAGGACTACCTGGAAAACGCTAAAACAGACAAGGCCATTGTATACGGGTTTTCCTGGAACAGTAGCAAGCGCTGTCTGCTTCACAATGAATATCTCTTACAGAATAAAACAGCTTCTATAATTCCATTCGCGTCAATCCCCTCCACCCCCTGCGCTAATATAAAAAACATCATTCGCGAAATTGCGATCAATGGATTTGATGGGGTAGGGGAGCTATCCTTTTATACTGAAACTTTTACCGATAATCTTTGGAAATATATCGAAACTGTTTTTTCAACCTGTGAACAGGAAAACCTGATACTTACAATGCATCTTAATGACCCCGTAGGTCACGATTATCATGGCAAATACAACACACCTTTTAGCAGACTATATCAACTTATTTCAAAACATCCGAAACTACGAATTATACTGTCGCATTTTGGAGGAGGGATACTTTTTTACGAGATGATGCCGGAAGTAAAAGAGGCTTTCAGAAACGTATGGTACGATAGCGCAGCACAACCCTATCTTTACATGCCACAAATTTATAAAAATACTCTATCTATAATCGGCACCGAAAAATTACTTTTTGGTACCGACTATCCGCTGCTGAAAGAGAAGAGTTACCTGACTGCTATAAGAGAGCAATTTAAAGATAATATTGCGATATTTGATCAAATAACAGGTACAAACATCATTAGCCTACTTCAAAAAGGGAAAGGGTAAAGTCGAAAAAACGGTCGCTGCAGCAATAATGCCCATGATAATAAAGACAGAAATCAGAACCATAATAACCAGCATTACAGGCCGGCTGAAAGATTCTTCCGGATTAAGACGCATTATCTGAACAGCCCTGACATACAACGCCTGAATAAAATTATCACAGAAACTGACAAACAGAATTACAATCAAGGCAACAACAGCAAACAAAATAACCAGCCCCAAGCCTACGTGATCGGGTAGGGCAGCCGCCTGACTACTTCCAGCAGATAAAAGGAAACCTTTAACTTCAGGTGAAATGAAAACTACAGGAAGAATCACTGAAACCGACAGCACAGCAAGAAATATTGATGTAAACAGAAAAATGAAGAATTTAGATATAGCAGTAATTATTATAACGTAAAACGGAATTTCTACATACTCTTTTTTTGCAAATCGTAGCAACTCGGCAAGACCATCCCGAACAAAAAAAGACCCGGTTCCGATGATTGCTGTCCACAACCTGTTAGAAAACAGTAAAGGAATAGTGATAAGCGAAAGTATAAAAATAATCGGAAATAGCAGTCCGGTGTAAAGTACCCCGTAAAAATTAAAGAGGGATACCGGAACAACAGCTATCGCAAGTAACAGAACCGGAACAATTGAACAGATAAACAAAGTCAGCCAGTCTTCTCCGAAATCAAAATTAATCTCTTTCCAGTTTAAACCAATTTTATGTGGATGAGCATTACGATATGCGGAAATTTTCGTTGTAAAATAGAGATTAAGGTTTCTCAGAAAAAAGAGAAGCATAAAAAAGAATATGCCCAGAACAGTCGCAAGACCTGGATTTGTCATAAAGGTAGTACTGTTACGCGATACAATTATACCAGCAATAACTGCTAAAATAAGCGAACCCGTCATAAACAGGGCTGTAAGTAGAAGAGATGGCCAGTTAAAAAATGTAAAAAGACCGTTAAAGAGGGCAGTATAATCGACTGTACTGTAATATTTCAACTGTTCAGTTGAACCACTTCTTGTATCCACAATAATTTTATGAGAGCACTTAGAGCAAAAAAAGTATATCTTATTATTACTGGCAGCCTTATCTGGCAAAGAGTGCATTTTACCGCATTTATTACAGGTAACATTCATTTTATTCTCTCTTTAGGGCGCTTCTAAAAACCTTTTGAAGGCAATTAATAATTGACTCTGATTTTATACCGGTTTTTAGAAATTCCCTCTAATAAATTATATATAAGGTCTTTCAAACATCTCTTTCCTTAAAATCCTTTAATCGTCGGGAAATGTCAACTTTTTTACGCAACAGACTCAGAGATAACAATTAGCTGTGATAGGATTAGCCTAATAAATTTCTATTTACCCCTTTTTTAATTGAGCATTTTTACCATACACCGCATTATGGAACAAAGGAGATACTTTATGATAACAATAAAAAACCTTTCAGATCTTGATCAAAACAACCTTGATTCTCTTTTTAACCGATTCGGAGATGACTTTCACGACATATTAGTTAATACCGTCATTCCTATCGTTTCTGATGTTAAAAATGATGGTGATAGTGCCATAAAGAAATATACAAAAAAATTCGACCATGTCGACCTTTCTTCTGTTATGGCAGAAGAAGAGGAATTTGACTCCGGTTTTTCAGCACTAGATAAATCGGTTATTAAAGCATTTAAAACAGCCAAAAATAATATTGAAGAATTTCACAGCAAACAGATTCATCCGGATATTGCATATACACGTGAAGATGGTTCCAAGCTGGGCATGATGTACCGTCCAATTGAAAATGCCGCCATCTATGTCCCGGGAGGAAAAGCCGCGTACCCATCCTCGATTCTGATGGGAGTAATTCCGGCCCAGCTTGCTGGAGTAAAAAATATTACTGTTATAACACCACCGGGAGCAGACGGAAAGCTATCTCCGATAATCGGAGGTATTTGCAAGCTTCTGAATGTTTCTCAGGTAATTAAGGCAGGCGGAGCTCAGGGAATTGCGGCAGCTGCATTCGGTACCGAAACTGTTAAAAAGTCAAACCTGGTTATCGGCCCCGGTAACATCTTTGTTACAGCAGCCAAAACTTACCTGTTCAGCCTTGGAGCAATTCAGATCGACTCGATGGCGGGACCAAGCGAAGTTCTTATTATAGCAGATGAAACAGCTGAACCTAAATGGGTTGCGTATGACCTGCTCTCTCAGGCTGAACACGAAGAGCGGGCAATTGCCATTCTTCTGACCACAAACAGCGATTTTGCAAACAAAGTAAATGAAGAGATTACAAAAGATATAGCAAAGGGACAGGGGCGCTCAGAAATTAAGAAGCGAGCTTTAAAGAACTGTCTTATTGTCATCTGTGAGACTATAGATGAAGCTATTGCTTTTTCAAACAACTATGCACCAGAACATATGGAGCTTGTCGTTGATAACCCGATGTCATACCTTGACTCTGTAAAAAATGTCGGATCCCTATTTCTGGGAACACACTCTCCCGTAGCTGTAGGAGACTATATTTCAGGAACGAACCATATCTTACCAACAGGTGGAGCTGCTCGATTCTCTTCAGGAGTCTCTGTAGAAACCTTTCAACACCGAATGACCTGGCAGAATATCTCACAGAAAGCTCTGCTCTCGTTTGCTGATGAGCTGTCACTCATGGCCAAACAAGAGGGTTTTGATGATAAACATGGTGGTTCGGTACGGGCTCGTTTTGAAGAAAAAGAATAACAGAAAACTGCTAATGTTTATTATTTAATGATTTACTAAACGCGGTATTTACCATTATATGAGCGTACTGTGAGTGGAATTGTAAAATCCCAGCTTCCATAGTCTGTATTATTATTCTCGTGAGGTTATCAGGTGAAATTTGTAGTAGATATTGAAATATCAATTCAGTCGGGATTTGTTCAGGATTTAACAACTTACCTGTTTAATGATAATTTTTCTGTAAACACTTTTCAGCTGACCTCCCGTGATCTTTATAATGAATCGTATCATATTAACGTTGTCTATTCTAACCAGAAGTATTTTGATAAAATCATTAACAAAATTAAACTTGATCCTCGCTGTCTTGAAATTGATATCACAAACCGGTTAGAACAGAAAATAGTCCAGGGGCTTCTGCATACAGGAACAACCCTTGATTTTTCGTCAGATGAAGAGTATGAAACGAATTTAATGGGAGCGTATCTGTTACTTGACACCCTGATTAATTCGGCTCAAGAGTACAGTAAGATCTATTTTCACACTTCTGTCTGCTCAGTATCAGGTATAAAGCGGAAAGAGGGTGTCATAAACCAACGCGATCATGAACTGGCATATATCGCTAATGAAAAGGCCTCCTCAATAATTTCGAAATTTGCGGAGATCAACTCATCTCCGCTGGTTGTTGCCTACACCCAGGTCGAAGATTTTACAAAAACATTAATTGCCATTCAGGACAGTTACTCACTGTTTCATGTTCACAGCATACCTGACGAAGACGATCCAGACGTATATCGGGATCTTTTCGACCACATAACAATACCCCATTTCTGCTACATGACAAATGAAAAACCAGCGTTAATTTTAAGTGGTATATACTACTGCATGAAAAAATACAAGCTTAACATGGACAATACCAACATTGGAATTATTGGTCTGGATTCGGCAGCCATTAGTTTAACGGCCATTCTAAAAGAAGAGCAATGTTTGAGGGTTTTAGGATACGATGATAATGAAAAGAGTATGATGATGTTCGAATCAAAGCACGGACTGGCAACAACCAAAAAGAACATTCTTGAGAACTGCGACATTGTTATCATCATTCGTGACCAGATTGAGCCGGAAGATATTGAAAAGATACGCCCGGGGCTTATCTGTATCCCTTTTATTGACACAAAGTATTCAGAGCAGTTACGCACCAATAAATCAGTTAAGTATATTCTGGATCATTTTCACTTCGACTCTTCGCGTATTAAACCCGGAATAGTAAAGGGTCTGCTTGAATCAGGATTAAACTTTTTAACTAATCAGATAATTCGGGAAATTGCAAAAACACTGGTCTTAAGTGGTGATGATATAAGAATTTTTCCGCCAATTTTTTCCGATATCCACAAAAGAATTGAAGACTTAATTAAAAACAGTTCTGACAAATAGCGACTTTACTTTAATACAAGGGGGCTGCTTTCCCTAATTGCTACAATCCACTCAATATTTTTATATTTTACAGGTTGATATACATAAATTCCATCAATTTCACGGACACGATGAAACTCTGTTCCACTATACAATTGTACCAATCGTTCGGAAAGATCATCCCGACCTAAAATCAGTGACTCATGCGAATGATAACTGTATCTTCCATGACTATTAATTATTTTTGAAGAGTCAGGTAACTTTTTAGCCAGTTGACCTATAGCCACGGCCGAAACGACTACGCCCTGAAAAGCGCCTGAATCATCCACTACGGGATGTGAAAAAAACATATTATAACTACGGACAAGTTGCGGTGCAAAAACAACGTCAGTAATTACAGACTCTCCTTTAACTGCTTTATAGAAAATATCATAGAGTGGGGTCTCTCTGTAATAACTAATCTTTTTCCCAAGCGGTTCACCCTGATTCATGGTATAGACTATTTTTCCATTCCTGTCAATAAGCAAACACTCAGAGTAGGGGTGTGACGCCAATCGGCGCATCATTGTTGTAATATTCTCTTTTTCCAGAAGATAGTAGCGACGACCACCCTTATCCATAAAATTTAGATGGCTCAATGAAGAGATCAACCGATCTTGCCCGATAACCTGTGATGACTTCAAAAGATCAGTTTCACATTCATTTATAAAATTACGGGTCAACGATACAAACTCAGCAACAACCGGATCTTGTGTTTTAACCGGTTTAGTAATCTGTTTCGGTTGCGCGCAGGAAACAATCATAAAAAACAATAGAAAATAAATCAAACGCATACTTTTCACCTGATAGTAAAATAACTCATCCCTTCACTATCGGTTATTTTATACCTGTAATTGAGCCTGATCGAGATTTAACTATCGATTAAACTTTAGCAACCAGATATTTCTGATTTATCGAATCAGCCTTAACAACAAGCTGTCCGAATTCGGGCTTTATCACTCGGATAATATCCTGATAAGAATCATTATCCTGAATATAGTCTTTAAATACATTTGGACTTTCTGTGAAAAAACTCTTGTCGATACTATTACCATCTTTATGAGGGTAAAAGGCCAGATAAAGAATATCAAATTCAACCAGATCATTAAAAAAATGAGTTCCCAATGAAACATCGGGAATTAATCCTTCACGCATCTCTACTACTTCACAGACACAGGCTGCACGGCATATCTCGGAAAAGGTTACAGGAATTCCTAATGACACAGTCGTTGTTCCCCACCGCCCGGGACCGATAAGTACAACTTTCTGTTCTGGCCTTGTCTGACGCATTATCTTTCCGATAGTGCGGGCTACTGTATGCTTCCCAGATGGGTTCAGAACATCATAGCTTTCTGAAGATACATAGATGATTAGGTCGGCACTGAATTCACGGTTGCGTCCAATTACAGGGCCACTTTGTGATGCCAGCACAAGATCTTTCTCGTCAACGGTATCGGTATCAAACTCAATTTTACTGTTTTCACGGGCTTCAAACGGACGGCATTGAACAATATTTATACGATACTCACTTTCTTCTGTAAAGTTTACAGTAAACTCGATGTCAACAGGATAGGAATATGCCTTTTCAAGGATTTTTAAAATGGCAGAGATGTCTGAAACGAATGCGGTATCTTCGAAAAGGCCGTTAAAGGTGATAAACCAGCTATTAGTTTCGCGATCACGCGATGCAATAAGATTCAGCTCGGTTTGAGATGCAACGAGAGACACCTCGGAAAAATCTGCAGCAACTAACTGGTTCGCCTCCAGATCGATAACGTCTACATTTTTTTGAGAAAATCTGCGAAGTTCATCAATTCCGCTTTCGGGACGTCGCATAACAGCATTTAAAGCTGCAATACGTGTGTAATCGTCATCAGAGCGATCAACGGCACGGGTTCCCATGCCATAAACAATGCGAATAACACCCGATGCCGGATCAATTTCACTGTCCCACACATAGGGGTTGTAAGAATAACCAACACCTCCAACTGCCGGAAAAAAGTAGCGGCCATGTAAATCACCGGAAACCCTCTGTATCAACAGTGGCATCTGCTCATCCTTATCAAGAATTCCAAGATGCGCTCGATAATGCAGGGCTTTTTCACTCAAGGTACTCGCATAGATAGTCTTAATCGCTGTCAGAAGATTTTCCAGCCGACGTTCGCGTGAACCCTGATTAGGGCAGAATATGCTCTCATATTTACCGGAAAAGGCATTTCCAAAGTTATCCTCAAGCAGACTGGATGATCGCACAATTATCGGTGACTGCCCGAAATAGTCCAGCATGTCAGAAAGCTTGGCAACTATCTCATCCGGAAATGAACCAGTTAAAATTACCCGTCGAGCATATTCAGCTACTGTTAGAAAGACATCAATGTCTTTCTGCTGATGACGAATCCACCAGCATCCATTTATAACCATATAAGTATAAAAAACATCAGCGCCAACGAAGAATGAATCATGTACCTCTATAATATCCTTAACCGCAGATTCACTTTTTTTGAGCATTGCCCTTGATAGCAACATTCCAGTTGTTTTTCCACCGACAAGGCCGGTACCGATCATACGACGACCAGTTTCAATAAGATCCTCAATTGTGAAAAACTTTGATGCTAATGACAAAATCTTTTCGTCCCGTGAAATTGTCATCTTCAATAGCTTCTGAAGATACTGCTGTTTGCCCTTTTCCTCTTCAGACTCAATGCTGATACGAAGTGCTTCTGAAAAATTTCTGTTCCAGATATCCTTTTCTTCAAAAGAGCCCGAACTTGTCTGAAAGGGAGAGAAAGAGAGTATTTCAGAATTAAGAGCGCTGTTTGTTACAGGGAAATATCCATCCTCTTCCTCTATGTGCAGCATGTGCATAGTTCGAGAATAACGCTGCTGAACCTTTAAGGGATGAACGTAGGTTCTAGTTTCACTGGTGTAGACATCCAGAATAACCTGTGCTGTTATATGAATAGGAGAAAGAGCATTATTCGAATGTTCGCGGCGCAATATGGCAAAATAGGCGAGGGCTTCCATATCAAGAAGATAGGGACAGGTGAGCATAAAAAAGTTGCCCAGCATTCTGTCAGAAAACCAGACATTGGACAGATCACTAAGGGAATCAAAAATATAGTAACCACCTCTTCCATTCTGTTTTATTATTCCATGAATAGCGGTTATAAATTGCTCAAAACCATCATTAGGATCAAGATCATAAATTTGAGCCGTGGGGAATTCTTTCGAAGAAATAAGAGGGTCATGTGAAGCGAATCTGAAGTAGACCAAATTCTGACCATACAGTTCTGCAGCCCGTGCGTAGTGCAGAGTAAAATGGCTATACTCATCTATGGTATTTACCTGCCAGACTATGTTATCGCCGGGAAGCAATCCTTTGAGAATGCTATCAAGATTTTTTATCCCTGTTGAAAGATCGCAATGATTACATGACATATAATCCTCCCGTTTCGTATATCTCGTCTATAAACCTTAACTGGTTATGAGTCGCCATGAACGACTCATAAATCGGCACCGCAGAAAAACTGAAAGATCATATCATCAAAGCAGGGTAGTTGTTCATGGGCATAATCGGGAAATACAATATCACGTTTTGCAGACCTGATTTTATTGAAAGTCGCATATTGTGATGAAGGTGGGCAGATCTTATCCATTAAACCGATTGCCATCAAGGTTTCTGCTTCAATTCGAGGAGCTAAATTCTGAATATCTATGTAACCCAGTTTCGTAAAAACCTGCTCTTCATGCTGGTGCATCGGGTCAAACCTGCGAAAATGCTCTTTGATGTCTTCATAGGCGTCCAATGCAAGATCAAGATCCCAGACACGTCGATAATCGGAAAGATAGGGGTAAAGCGGAGCAATACGCTTTATTTGAGGCACAAGAGCCCCACAGGCTAGCGTAAGGCCACCTCCCTGAGAACCTCCTGTAGCACAGACCAAATCCCTGTCTACCCAGTCAAAGTTCATAGCTATGCGCGCGAGTTGAGCCGTATCAAGAAAGATATGTCTGTACAGAAGATCATGCGGATCATTTGACTGAAGACCACGAGTAATATGCCCATGGAGGGTGTTTCCAGGTACTCCTCCAATATCATCTGAAGAACCTCCTTGACCACGCACATCCATAGCAACTACCGTAAAGCCAGCAGCGACCCATCCGAGCTTTGACTGCCAGTCTCCACAATTAGCACTTAGACCATGAAACAGAAGAACAGCTGGAGTTTTTCGTTCGGCTTTTATTGGGCGTAGAATTTTGGCATGAATACGGGCTTTACGTACTCCAGTAAAGTAAAGGTCAGAGCATTCTGCAAATGAAACCTTGAAGTCTGCCGGAACCAGCAGTACATCATCATCCGTTTCAGAAAGTTCGTTAAGAGCCTCGCTCCAATAATCATCAAAATCATCCGGACACGGGTTTGTTCCCTTATAACGACGCAGCTCTGACAACGGCAGATCAAAAACAGACATAATTTTCCTCTCAATCAGTTAAAGTCTGTTCACTATATCAATCAGAACTGTTTCATCAACTGATATTAGGATTAATAAGAAATTTTTCTTCAAGTAAACTTCGAAAAATTATACGAGAGATGCGATTCTGTTTGTTGCTGAAGTTATTCGTTCTTCGCGATCTTTTCGTGACCAGTTAATCACTTCCTTTGCACAGATAACGGCCTTCTTAAAAGTACACATTTTTTCCATTCGTCGCAGTGCGCGGTTACCACCCATCCACGCAAAAGGCAAATGCTGTGTAACCAGGAGTGCAATCTTTTTGTCTTCTATTGCTTTAACAGTTTTACAATAACGTTTCATAACCGGAGACAAAGAAAACGCAATGACAGAACCTGCAAGAACAAGAAAGTCATATTTTGTCGGATCGGGGGATTCCAAAATGGTAAATTTTCCCATGTCATTATTTGGATCATAATCTTCGTTAACTGCGATCTTCTCTATTGTGCAGTCATGACCCTTTTTTTCAATAGCCTCTTTCAATTTCTCTGCTACCGATAGGGTGTTCCCCGTGTATGAATATACAATAATTCCAGTTTTCATAAACTCCTCATAATTTTGATAATGATCTTAAATTAGCAACTGCATCAAGTCAACATGTCTTGAGATTCAAACTGTATCAATGGCATTCAATAGTATATCTAAATGACCTTAAATATATCAGAAGTCTCTAACATTATTTCAAAAAAATGACTCTCATTATTAAACAGCAACTCATGGTTATAGCGCCCTAAAAAACGAGCCGTCATTCTAGCGTCGGGGAATAGTCTTAATTGTCGACGGGTTACTAATTCCGGTGTACAAATCAACACGTGTTAACTGGCCATCACTACCCACGCGCCATAACACAAGACTGTTCTCCTCTGGACACGATGCCAGAAGAAAATGGGTTTCTCCCGAAAAATAATGCAGACTATTGACAGACTCTAAAGTATTCACCGTTTGTATCGGTTCAGATGCAACTGTTCCGTCTGCAGATATTGCATACACACGAACAGTTCCATTAGATACTGACACATAGAGATAGGAACCGGAGGAGTGTATCGCTAAATCCAGAGGTAAGCCCTCGTCAAAGTTTATTGGGTCATCAACAGCAACTGATTCCGAAATAATTACTCCATTACTGTTTAACCTGTATGATCTGATATCTCCTTGGGATGATCCAGGAGTAAGCAAATACATCGTCAACTGGTTCGGGTGAATAATCATCTGTGCTGTGGCTTCCACTACATAATTTGATTCTTCACCTCCAAGAGCCCCAGAACTATCAATAGCAAAAGATCTTATTCTTTCCCGATCATTAACATACAGATGTGATCTATCAGGATGCACAAACGGAAAAAGATCATTATTTTCGGTTATATCTTCTATCGTATTTCGAATTTCAATTTCAGTTCCCGAAAGTAAAAAGGAATAAACATCAGGCGCATTTGCAACAAATAAAGAAGAGCCATTTGACGAAATATCTAACCTGACCGGCCAGGCTGAATCTAATGCAATAGACAAGCTGTTTCCGTTTTCTAACAAGCCTTCTTCGTTAATCTCATAAGCATAAAGCATGGTAGGGCTTACAGAATAAAGATTATTATTCCCGGCGTGAACAGCAATATCCCTGACTCCACCCGGAACTTCTGTTGAATTCTGATAAACCAGCTGCTCTTCAACAATATTAAACATCTCTACCGAGACCTTATTACTAACAACATACACTATATCATATAACTCGTCTTCATTACCGATTTCCTCTGCATTATCAAGCATCTTGTGAAAGGTAAAATCACATGAAACCAATAGCAGAAGAGCTAAAAATAGAAGAACAAACCACCCGTATAATCTCATTGCACCCTCTGAATTATTAAAATCATTCTGCGGATCATTTAAAACCGCAGGTAACTTTCGAAATCTTTGTTTTCAGTAACCATGATTATTTTACTTCTAAAATATAAAACCAATACCCATAAATAATTCGGCGTAGGGAACTATTCCCTCCTCTTCATACAGCAGGGTTCCACTTATGCCTGTTGAAAAACTGTACCCGGCATAATCAAAAAGACCGGCAACACCCAGCGTCATTAACGGATCCAGAACTACATCTGATTCAAAGGCATTGTTTTGCAGATAACTCATGTTAGTATATGATCCTCCCAGACGAAGGAAAGGAAACAGATCTATCTTTTCTGTTATTTCATAATTATAACCGCTGTACAACCCAAACGGAACACTAAGTCCATAATCTATTTCGAGCTTTTCATTCCCAGGAATATAAAACAGACCTGAAAAAATCCCGACTTCAAACTTTGGAATAAAGAGATTCTGAATGCCGCCCGTTACAGTTAACCCATAACCAGTATCAAAGAGCGACCCCATTACTCCGGACGGGATCAGAACTCCAGGCATAAAACGCACACACCATTGCAAAGGCTCTTTCGAATCTTCTTCTTTTCGAATACTCTCTGCCCTTTTTTCTTCAAATAAAACGGAATAGGGCTCATGAGCCTTTCGAGGAGCTGAAACTATTCTTATTTCAAAATCCGACCATTCTGAAGAAGTATTCGGTTGTCCGGCTACGTTTAAGGCTGTAACTCTATATTGATAACGTCCAGAGGGCAGACTGATACGATAATTCGGCTCTTTTCTCTCTTCACTTATAAGAATTTTTCCCTCTGCATCTTTGATCTGTACCAGATAACCACGGGCTCCAGGTACAGCATCCCATGTCATAAGGCGATTGTCCGCATGCAAAGCGGTAATTGAGGTGAAAAAAAACAGTAATACTATAATTCTCTTCATGGTTTCTATTCCGTATCAATAATTATGCTGGGAAGTTTTACCCGCGGGACTGCTAGTTTTTTAAGAGTAATAACACTGAATGCTCCGCGAGTAGTTTTTGAAACTACGGTGTTTCGTGACGAGTCGCCATGCAAAGCAGTAATTTCAAACTCATACTCTCCCTTTTTCAATGACTCAACAGTATCATAGGTATACCCAGTTTCAGAAACAGTCTTTTCATGAACGGTGATTCGTTTCGGGAAAGCCTTTTTGTATAGAACTACCTTATAGTGCGTAGCACTATCAACAGTCTCCCAGGTAAAATCGATAGACTTTTCTTCTACAGTATTAACCACAAGGCCTGGCTTTGGAGAAAGCAGAGTCGGTGAGGGCGAAATTGTCAGGATGCGAAAAGATGCTGTTTCACTGACCACCAGGTCCTTATCATCATCGCTTTTAAGAATAACCCGCCAATAGTATTCAGAAGGAGAGACACCATTAACAACAACATTCCCGGTTCTACTTTTCCCCGTTAACAAAGGTGCAGTGAAGTCATCCGACTTAGACAGCTGAACAAGATAATTATTACCGCGATTATAATCGCGCCACCTGAAAAATACATCTACAGACCGACCTGTTAAAACGGTGTCGGTTGCTGGTGCCAGCAACTCAATAGGAACAGCATCTACAATAATAAATCTTCGCTCTTCAGAGAATTCCGAAGAAATTTTTTTCGAATGGGCCTTAACTCTCCAGAAATAATCACCATTTATCAGCTCTTGTGAGGGTCTGTAAAAATTATAATTAACCCGTTCGTTTGCAACAACATCAGTGAAATTTTCGTCTGTTGAAATTTCAACTGTATAGTAATCAACACCTGATTTTGAATGCCAATAAAGAGCCTGCTTCTTTTCTTTCAATGCGAGTCGTGATATACGTTCAACCTCGTCACGTCGAGAAACAGGGTCGGGCTTGCTTAAACCTGACTCCTGAACAATTGTAAACTGAGAAGTTTTACCTGTTAAATTTTCACCACCGTACAAATGGCCATAATCATTTTTAACACGCCAATAATAGGTTCCGCCTCCCAGCTTGTCGGTAGAAATCGCTGTACCGCGTGACGGGAGGGTTAAAACTCTATTCTTAAGGTCTGCATCAGAGAAAATTTCTATCTGATAATTTGTAGCGTAGTCTGACTTGGTCCAATTAAATGAAACCAAAGGTTTTTCTGATACAGCATTTATCTTCTTCTTTTTTGGTGGCATGAGCGGAAGCGAAGCTTTATCTTTGAGAACGGTAAACCTTGAAACCCGACTTTCTTTACCTGAACCGACAATTTTCCAGAAATATGAACCGGGCTCCACTGATATTTCGGTACTAGTTTCAGAAGTAACATCTCTTGTGACAGATATCTTCTTGAATAATGGATCTCGGGCGATGATAAGATTTTTAGACAGGTCATCTTCAGGCTTCCAGCTAAAAACGACCGGCAATACAGACTCCGCTGTGATAAAAACAGCGGAAGCTTTGGGTGTACTGAGAGTATATGCAATTTGAATGGCTCGAGTCTCGCCATCTCCGTCTGCACGAAAGGCTCGATCATTAGCAAGCACAATGGTTTTTCCATCCACTACAATTTCAGCCTCTCCTGATGCAACATCAATACCAGTAAAGCCTGTGCCACTGCCATCACCACTAAAAAGTAAGCTTCCTTCGCGCATGGAAACAGTTGTGTCGCCCGATATGACAGTTACAGAGGAGGTGAGGGCGCCCTTACTTCCAGAAAGATCCCGAATAAGATTCAGAGACGAGCCCTCCATATTAATACTCAGTTCGTTGTTTCTCATGCTAAGAACGACCAGAGTGTTCTCGCCCAATTCAATTGCTGTTCCATCATCCAGATTAACGGTTGCAATCGAATCAAAATCAGTGCGGATACTGTCGTAATTATACACTGGTGAATGATTTTCAACCGACCCCCATAATACCTGAGAGGTGAATTTTCTTTCGGCAATTCTCTTCTTAAAGGTTATGGTTCCGATTTGCTCGGTTGTATCGCGCACATAGGTTTGTCTGATGTCCTGACAAAGGCGTAACGAGGCTATTACCAGAATCAAAATACAAACAGTAAAAAAGAGGCTGTCATTTTTTCTTAATTTCATATTTCTCTTCTTTTTTATTAACATCTACTTTTGAAATATCAACACGTTTAATTCCCAGTGTTTTTTGCAAAGCCTTTACGGTTTTCGGGGTCTTCGGGTCATCCTTTCGTCCAAGAACAGCATAAATCTGTTGAGGTTTCCGTTTGCCCTTTACTGTAATTTTTCTCATTGCTTCAACTTTAAAGATATCCTTAACCAGTTGGTATGAGTTATCAGAGATTAGTATATCAGTACCGAAAGCCTTGTTCAGTCCCTCGACTCTTGATGCAAGGTTTACAGCATCACCAATAACGGTATACTCCATCCGGTCATGAGAACCAATTTGCCCAGCAATTACCGGTCCAGTATTTATTCCGCATCCGATCCTGATGATCGGTTTTTTAGGACCACCACGTTTTTTGTTAAACTTTATCAAAGCTTGACGCATCATCAGCGCCCCGTCTATTGCATTTTCTGTATCATTTCCATGTGAAACCGGGGTTCCCCATACCGCCATGACGGCATCACCAATGAACTTATCCACAACACCATGTGTTTTACTAACACAGTTGACCATCTCTGTCATGTACTCATTCAGAAATTCGACAACCTCTTCCGGTTCAAGCTCTTCAGAAATTGCTGTAAAAGATCGGATATCAGAAAAGAAGATAGCGGCAGATTTACGCTCTCCCCCCAGCTTCAGCTCTCCCTTCATAGCCAGTTCAGCTATCTCTTTGTTAACAAATTTACCGAAAGCCTCTTTCATCTTTTCTCGCTCTTCAAGTCCTTTTCCCATTTCGACGAACGATTCAGTAAGATCCCCTATTTCGTCATTAGAAGCCGGTTTTATCTTCAACCGATATATTCCTGAACTGATTTTTCTTGAAGATTCTACAAGCCGCTTAATAGGGTTAGTCAAAGTTTTAGAAAAGATGTAGACCACCATCATTGTAATCATCAAAAGAATTATAGTTATATAAATATTTCTTTTTTTCAGAATCCTAACAGCTTCAAGAGCAGTCTCGCGATCAACAGTGCTGATTATACCAACGCCGGCAAAATCGGTACGATAAAAAGAACCTATCTGATCAACTCCCTTCTCATCATTATATGTAATCTGCCCATTATTCAATGATCCAGTCAAAAGCTCTTTTACAATTTCATTTGAGGAGTAGTCAATACTGCTGACAAGCAGTGAGTTATCAGGATGGGCGATCAACTCTCCGTTTCCATTAACAATGTAGGTCATGTATTCGTTATAAGACTGAACAGCCTCCAGAAAGACGTTCATGGAAAAATATACAACGAGGATTTGAGAGGAGGAATCTTCTTTTTCAAAAACCACGGGAAAGCTTAGTGCGAGTACCGGGTACTCAAAAGGCAGTGACGAGTTATAAATTGAAGCAACGCCATTAAATGCCGGTTCAAACCTTTTGTTTTCAGAAAGAACAATATCACGAAAATTAAAAACACCAAGCTCTATGCGTTCAATTAACGCATCATTACGGTAATCCTTAATTACTGATACACCTGCATCCCTCTTTTTCACTAGTGCAATATAGAAAATACTCTCTTCATTATCAAGAAGATGGCGCCGGTAAAGACCCATAGACCCTGCAGGAGAGAGAGTTTCCTCATCAGAGCCTCCCGGCAAATGGCTACCGAAAGAACTTAACGCAATATAGTTAGCACGGTTTATTAAACTATTCAAATCAGTTTTGACTTTCATCCCAACAACCTGCGATTTATCGCTGGTCACCTCTTGAATTCGCACAACAGAGTCACCTTCAAAGAAATAAGTTGTGATATAGGTTAAACCAGTAAGCGAGAGAGCCAGTATCAGCGAAATCATCAAAATCATTTTAAAACCGATTGTAAAACGTCTGCCTTTCTGTTTTTTCATAATTACCCTATTTTTAAGTCTTTTCATTAAAATACGAAATAACCATAAGAACAACTAAACATATTTAATATAGTTTAAGAACCACTCTGCTTATATAAATATCTTGTTACGTATCACAAATTTAAAAACAGTAAACTCTTTTTTTTATGAACCACCATTTATTCCGATTTTTGTTGACAAAACACAAATCAGCACACCATCCTTTACTGACCACTAAAGGATGGTGTGCTGAAATGAAACGAACTGTTTGTAAAAACCTCTTAGCATTTATGCTTATACTATTTTCCAGCTGCTCTTCAACTCCCGAAAGAAAAATAACAGAAAAAAGAACTGATTCTGAAACAGGTAGCACTACACTTGCTGACGGTGCTGTCTACGAAGGTTCTCTTTCTGAAGGAAAACTATCAGGGCATGCACGAATATCCTGGAGTGACGGCGCTATTTTTGAAGGTGAATTTTTAGATAACCAGAGAAACGGATCCGGAACAATGAACTACCCAGATGGGTCAGCTTATACAGGCGACTACGTTAATGACCTTCGCGAAGGCGATGGAACCTATATCTGGTTTAATGGCGATAAATACAGTGGAGAATGGAGAGCAGGCTCTATTGAAGGTGTCGGCACATATCACTGGACAAATGGAGACAGCTACACCGGTTCATGGAGAGACAGTAATTTTCACGGGGAGGGCGAATATCACTGGAAAGATGGAACAACATTAACCGGCACTTTTAATAATGGCTTTTTTTCAAGTTCAATCGAAGGTTCAATGTCCAGAAATTTTTCACAACCCGATTTGCTGGAGAACAGAGAAGAACTTCATAAAATTGCCAGCATTGAAAGTGTTATCTTAAAATAGAAGCATTTATAAAGTATTGTTTTAACATTGTAAAGCTTTGTGAAAACATTAGTATATTATAGAATTACAACATTAATGTCACAAACAATGAGGCTTCTGCTGCTGATAAGTATTAGAACCTTTAATACTATCTATTATCAGCCTTAACAAAATCTGTTTCATAAATTAAAAATTAGTAGATATATAACAAAGATTTTGATAAAAGTCACAACGATATGGATCGTTGGCCTAATTAAGATCATCACCGATTTTATTCTTTTATTGCAGAGAATTAATCAAATATGATCTGGGAGTATTTTCAATGAACACTATAGCCATACGGAAAGCAGAAGCTAAAGATAGTGCGGCTTTATGCAGGCTTTTGCAACAGCTGTTTGCTCTTGAAAGAGATTTCACCTACAACTCTTCTATTCAGGAGAAGGGAATAGCAATGCTGTTACAATCTGAAAATGCAATTGCCCTGGTCGCAGAAGAGAGCGAAACCAGAAAGCTGGTCGCCATGTGTACAATTCAAGAGTATGTTTCTACCGCACAGGGAAGCAAGGCTGGTATCATTGAAGATGTAGTTGTTTCATCTGAATACCGAGGGCACGGTATTGGCTCAGAACTGATGAAAGAGCTGGTAAAAATAGCTAAAGAAAAAAACTACTCTCGCTTACAACTTGCCGTAGATAATAACAACACAAAGGCTCAACATTTTTATAAAAAGCATGGCTGGAACCAAACCAACCTCTCGGCATGGTTTTTAACCTCTCCCTGATTCATGGACCGGTTAACTGAATTATTATAACCCGTAAAAGACTCATTAAAGTCACTAGACGTTTAACAGAGTTTTTTACACAATTATTACAGGAAATATTAATCATCTTCCTCTATTTACCGTCAACAGCCTCGTGACATACATCATCTTCGTCGTTGGGACGTTGCGCTTCCGGGTTGTTCGGCTTACGACATTCGTCCATATCCATCTCTTTTTTTTCTGTGTCTTTTTTTAACTTATCACTCATAGTATACTCCTTTTATTCTGCATGAAATATAACGGTTTTTTTTGCTTTGTCAACATAAATTAGGATCGTTTCGTTTATACGCATAGAACCACATTCCCTTTTTTATGTCCTGTCTCCACATAGTTATGTGCTTCTACTATATCATCCATTGAATACCTTTTATCAATAACCGTTTTTAATTTGTTATTCATTATCATTTCTGAAAGGAATTGCAAATTTGCTATTTTGTCTTTTGCTAGTTTTATTCCAGCTGCAACAAAAAAGGCTCTTTTGCCTTTTTCTTTCGACTGAAATAAACTTTTGACTAATATAGTAAAACACCTCCTGGAATTGGGTGTTTTAGCTTCATTAGACCAGTAAATAGCCTCGAAATGAAGGGCTCACCTTTTCTAAAAACCGGGTCGGGATTATTAACAGCTGTAGCGTGAATTTTAATCAGAACTTCATTTTCCTTAGGTGTTGGTACCTCTTTGACCTGAAGAACCCCCGAACCTCCATATTTTGTTACGACAACCGCTTTCATATTTTTCTCGTTCCACTGATATCGGCCTGTTTAAAACTTAATTTGTAAGTAATGGATTTTCAGCAATAACTATCGTAATCCCAGATGTTATGATAACCAGCATCATCTATTACTCAACCCTTTGGAATTTTTCTGAAAATTATGGTCTTCGGTACTAACTAAAAATAATTTTCCATTAGATGATTAACCCAATCAGGAATTATTGAATTTTTTATCATATCATATTGCGGATAATATGGTTTTATATCAAGGATAGGAGTTCCGTTTATTGCATCCAAGCCCTTAACCTCAAGAAAGTCTTCACCAGCGCTAACTATTTTAACAGCAGTAATTCCAATAGGATTAGGTCTGTTTTTTCCTCGTTGCGAAAATATGCCAAGAAGAGGCATAGAATCCAAATTTCGAGGCCTACGCTGTAAATGTTTGTTTCTATCATATTTTGCTTCATGCAGATAAGTAACAATTATTGCGTGCGAAAAGTCTTCAATACCTAAAAGCGAATATTTATACTCTTCAATTAAAACTATTTTCGAAATAACCTCTCCCCAATTTTCATCTCTGCGAGTTATTATAGGTGAAGAGACTTCACCTATTGCATGCAGTTTGATTTCTTTCATTTTTCTCTCCTTATTCACTTATCTTTCGATTCCAATTTTTTTCTATGATTAGGCAAATATTGCGAAAACGTAAATATGTTCTTCTACGCTTGTATTACTAACTCAATATTCTGGATTTTTTTGCAAAGGGAGGGTTCAGACAGCTTCTGGATAAATCATTTCAATAAGCAAATACCTGTCGAAGTCAAGTATGTCTGAGCAACAATTTAATCAATTACCACTAACCGACTTATTCAAATAAAATTTTAGAGAGGTGAGAAGTTCACGGCTGTTAATTGGTTTGGTAATATAATCATCAAAATGAGATTGTAGGGCCTGAGTCCTTTCATCCTGCATTGCGTAAGCGCTTTGTGCAATAATTGGCAGGTTTTTTCTAAACTGTTTTATTCTGCTACTGGCGGTAAAGCCATCAATATCGGGTAGTTTTATGTCCATTAAAACCAGATCTATCTCTTCATCTTCTTTACATATTTGCACCGCTTCATTTCCCGATGCTGTTCTGATATGCAATAACTCTTCTCTGTCCAAAATCATCTTTAAATATAAGTAGTTGATCTCCTCATCTTCAACTATTAGAATTTTGGTGCTTTCGGGAAAAACATAGGTAACTCCTTCCTCTGTTTTTTTCACTAGCTCTGTTTCTGATATTTCACCTTTTTTGAATGGAATTGTACATGTAAACGAAGTTCCCTTATCAACAGTAGATTCAAAAACAAGATTACCACCCATCAGTTCAGCATATGCTTTCGATATAGAAAGCCCAAGACCCGTTCCTCCGATATTGGTATGCTGCTGATTATCCGCCTGTATAAAACGGTTAAAAATTGTAGATTTATCAGAATCCGGAATACCAACTCCGGTATCTGTAACAGAAAAACTGATTATCTGATCTTTAATAAAGTATGAGATTTTTATTAATCCTTCAGATGTATATTTAATCGAGTTGGTAATCAGGTTATCAAGAATTTGATGAAGTTTCGTACGATCAGCAATGATCGTTATGGTCTCTTTAGGACCTTCTACCTGCAAATGAATTCCCTTGTTTTTACAGAGTGGTTCATAAAAGGCATAGAGTTCATCAACCACATCGTTTACATTAAAAGTCGAGTTCGAAAGAGCTGTCTGGTTTGTCTCAATTTTTGAGATATCAATTATATCATTAACAATACGAAGCAGGTGTTGTGAACTCCTGTTTATAATATCTACAATATTATTACGACGCTTTGGCGACAATTTCTCATCTTTCAGAATTTGTGAAAAGCCAACAATACCATTCATTGGTGTACGTATTTCATGGGACATGTTAGCCAGAAAAGCCGACTTTAGTCGATCACTCTGTTCTGCGCGATTTTTAGCTTCTATTAGTTCTTTCTCGTAATTTTTCTGCTGAGTGAGATCGCGGCAGAGAGTTAAAGAGGCGACCTTGCCTTTGTAGACATACATTTTAATCTGAAAAAGAGCCAGAAAGGTTGTTCCATTTTTTTTTCGGGCAACTATTTCAAAGCTCTGCTCTTTTTCAGAAACAAAACACTCCCCGACACTGTCTCTCCACTCCGGGGCAACCAAATGTCCTATAAAAGTACCTATAAACTCATCGTATGTATAATCAAAAAGTTCAGAAGCTCGATCATTAGCATCAAGACAGACTCCCTGCTCAGTTATAAATATCGCCTCTTCAGATGCGTTCGCGAGTAATCGATATCGATACTCGCTCTCTCGCAACATCGTTTCACTCTGTTTTTTCCCGGTTATATCCAGAACCTGAGCTACAGCATACAAAGGTTTTTTTCTGGTATCAAAGATCATCGCCATATTCAGTGTAATCCAGATTGGTTTTTTTCCTGCTTGAAAAAATTTGGTTTCAAGCTGATATCCAGATACATCACCGGAAGAAAGCTTGATAAAATTATCCTGAATATCCTTTCGCTCATTAATATGAATGTAACTATGAAAATCTGTATTTATTAGTTCAAATTTCGTATATCCTAATAACTGACAAAACGCCAGATTTACATCAAGCAATAATCCGTCGATGCTTAATATAGCAATTCCAACATTCGAGTTTAAAAAGGCTCCCTTAAAACGGGCTTCGCTTTCTATAAGCATCTCTTCAGTTTTCTTGCGAGAGGTGACGTTACGGCCATTGATAATAAGACCCCTACGTGACCCATCACTGTTAAAAAGCGGCGTTTTAATAATTTCAAAAACCAGCATCTTTTCCGGATCATCGGGATCAGCTAACACCTCTTCCGATATTGTTGGAACGCCCTCATTCCATGTCTGCGAGTCAGACAGAGAATTTTGAAAATAGAAATTACAGAAAAATGGAGAGATCTGAGCAATCTGCTGATCGGTTTTCATTACATAATCTACATCGCTTAATTGTAAATATTTTTCAGCAGCATCGTTTGTTAATCCCCATCGTCCTTCACTATCCTTGAAAGAAATTATATCAGGAGATGAGTTAAGAAGTGTTAACAGCTGCTCTTCCATGTCACGCAACTCTTTTTCGACAAAAACCTGTGCGGAGACATCTTCGACAGTAATAATTGCTCCTTCAATTATGTCATTCATATCAATAAGGGGCGTCACTTTACCACGGTAATGATTTTCTGTATTGTAAAGGGTAATGTCTATATCAAATGATTGAAGTGTTCCGGCTTCAAGAACTATACTTATTTTATTTTCTACGTCTTCTTTATAACGAGTGCTTACAAAGTCTGCAAACTTCTTACCAATAATGTCTTCAAGTTCATACTGGAAAAGTTTTTTGTTAGCGTAGGTAATAGCACCATCGATGTCTAAAAAGGCAATATTCAAAGAGGTATTTTGAGCCATCAATAACCAGCTTTTATGGTTAAACGAAGGCAAAGAAACTTCCGCGCCACTATGAACTGTTAGATTCAATTCACCTTTAAGACGGTTCACTTCATTCTGAAGTTCATCGTATGTAGGTTTTTTTATCATTATATTCCCTATAACCTATTATCCTATTATCCTATTATCCTATTATCCTTTTCGATAAGTTAATGCTTATGATTTGATTATCAAAAGCTACCGATAATTAGATCTTTAGCAATTCATGCAAGTGTGCCTGTATCTCTTCTGATCCGGGCATTAGTGACAATGCCTTTTTCAGATACTTAGAAGATAGACCGGTTTCTCCAATTTTTGCGTATATATATCCTGCAGTATCACAATAGGCCGGATTTTCAGGATTTTTCGTAATACAATAGCGGGCGGAGGTAAGTGCACGATTAAGATCCTGACCTGCTAAAGCAGAAAGATAGGCGAATGAATTATGAGCATTAAGATTTTGTTTATCTATAGTTAAAATAGTCCTGTAAGTTTTTATAGCCTTTTCAGTCTTCCCGATTTTTTCATAATAGTACCCCAGAAGTGAAAGAGCAGTTACATTATTCGGCGCAAGTTCAATTAATGAAATAAGGTGTTCTCCACACTGTTTATATTTTCCTGAATTAAGATACGAATAACAGAGCATTATCTTAACATGTAAAATGTCTACAGTAGAGAAGGGCAGGCTTAAAATAGTAATCAGATTATTTTCGGCTTCGGTATTTTTTTTCTGTTTTAATAGAACAACCGCCAAATTATAAAGCAATTCCGGATTATGTTTATCAAGAACAATACCTTCCCTGAGGATCTCTTCTGCATTCCGGTAATCCCTACGAGATATCCTATTCAATGCATTCTGAAGAATATCGTTCAGTTGTTGATTTATACTCATATCTTTCATGTAGTTTTAACCATCACTTTACGGTAGTCAGTTGCATCAAGAATTAGAGGTGTTATTGTTATATATCCATTCATTATTTCAGAAGCATCGGTCTCCTTATCTTTTGTTGGCTCAACAGAGCCCTGAAGTGAAAAAAGAACGTGATTGTCAGACCGCTCCTCCTCCTGATACGAGTTAATATAGTTACGGTTTCCAAGAGGTACTACTTTAGCCCCTTTAATATCATCGGGTAACAAATCGGGATAATTTACATTAAGAAAATAGGGGTCTACAGTGTTACAAAGAGGGTTTGTTTCTATAAAATCAAGAATATAATCTGCACAATTATGAAACATGCTCTCATGTCGACTGCTGTTCATTGATACTGCAATTGAACTTATTCCGGCAATAAGCGCTGTACGAGCTCCTCCAACTGTTCCTGAATAATGAACATCGTTTCCAAGATTAGGCCCATGATTAATTCCTGAAATCACAAGATCAACAGGTTCAACCATCCCGCTTAACAGACCAATATAGACACAGTCGGCCGGAAAACCATGAACAGCATAACGATTTTTATCCCTGATGTCGACTCGTACCGAAGAGTGAACAGTAATTGCGTTAGAACAAGCGCTTTTCTGATCAAGTGGTGCAAACATAAAAACGGTGTGCCTTTCAGACAATTTATCATAAAGGCTATTTATTCCGTTTGCATCAATTCCATCATCGTTAGTAAGCAATATATTCATTATTCTCTCCGTTTATGTGTACTACTTCTTAACTTTTTCAGTTATCTTTGCTGCCTTCTTCACCGTTTTTTTTGCAGTCTTTTTAACAGGCTTTTTTACAGACTTCTTCGCAACCTTCCTTTTTAACTCTTGCTGTTTCGCCTTAACTTCTTTATATACTTCTTTAAACTCATTAGTGTAATATAAATTCAATTGCTGGTAATTCTTTAAACATTTTCTTCCTTCCGGATGCAGAGTGTAAACTCCACGCTCCTGACGCTCAAACCAGCCATAAAAATTTCTGGTTAAAATAGAGTTTGATTTTTTTGAACACCCCAGAACAATCAACTGAGATGGTGAAGCCTTTTTCAAGAATCTTAGGTAGACCGCAATCTGAATAGCCTGTTGTCTGTAAAGAGTCATCTTTGAATCAACAGATCTGCTGCCACCTCTATTTTCATCAAAAACCCTTCCAGAAGCCTCCCTGATTACAGCATCTCTCTTTTTTTTATTCTTCTGCCTCTCATATGGGGCAGGATGAAATACAATTTCAACACGTGTTTTATGTTTTAAAAGATGAACTACAATCAGACCAACCTCCAGGCGACGCAAAAGCAACATAATTTTTTTTATATTTTTCGGATAATCACGATCCAAAGGTGCGGCAAAAGCAACATAAACGGCATCAGCAACTTTTTGTCGTTCAACAGCTTGAAAAACAAGAGCCAATGAAAAGCTCTTCTTGAGTTCAATAACAACAACCTCGTCATTTTTCTGTGCGACCAGATCGCATTCGTGAACTTCACCATTTACAATATAACCGTTTTTTTCAAGATAATGTTTAACTGGTTGAAATAGATCAGCCTCTGAAAAATCAATATTCATTTTAATCCTTTCAAATTAATAATTTGGCAAATTCCCTCATCTGTTACTTTTACTCAAAATTTGTAAAATAAAAAATTAGTTGTATAATATAACAGATTTTAACATTTTAACAACAATTACATGTAACCACATCACAGGTTAACTGTCGAATCAACTTAATTGGTAATTTAAATGGTTACCTGTACTTATTAAGGGAGAACAGTATTGAAAAAAAATATATTGATCATAATTTTAATTTTCTTAGCCGGCTTGATACTTACACTATCAATTACAACAATATCCGCCTCTAAAGACCCTGCCTGGCTGACATTCGAAACAGCAATTGAAAAGGGTAAAAAAGAACAGAAACCTGTTATTGTAGACTTCTATGCAGACTGGTGCAGCTGGTGTAAAAAGATGGATGCAGAAACATTTTCCAATAAAGAGATTTCTAAAATTTTAAATGAAGACTTTATACTTGCACGTATTGATGTCGAGAAGAAACAGAAGATAACCTATAAAGGTAAAAGTTATTCAGAAATAGAATTCCAGCGCCTTTTTAATGTCAGCGGATTGCCAACTATGGCTTTTTTTGATAAAAACGGAGATTTTATCACAATAATCCCAGGATTCGTAACTCACACTCAGCTTAAACCGATTCTTGCCTATCTGAGTAGCGAATGTTATTTAAAAAAGATATCTTTTGATCAATTTACTAAATCCCCTGACGCCTGCAACAAATAGAAAATGACCATACTTCATCCCCGCCGCAAGCGGGGGTGAAAACTCCATTAATAAAAACTATTTTCAAAGAAGCGAAGATATTTTAACACAGGTTTAGAGTAAATTAAGAATAGCTTTACTTAAAACTATACAAATGATATAATTGTGGAATTCTTAATAATAGGGGCTATTTCTAAAATGAGTCTACATAGTCAAGCCGCTTTACTTTTCGGATTCACTCAAATAAAAGAGCGGCTCTATCTTGTAAAACTTTTACTTCCTCTTTTTGTTTCTCTCTACTTTTCTTACTCCTCTGTAACCCTATTATTCGTACATAGAGTAGAATACTCTTCACTAATCGACATAAAAAAAATTTTCCTTATTGTAATGCTCTATTTTACTCCCTATGCCATTATATCTCTTCTTCTTTTTCTTTATGAAAGCTTTTATGTTAATTCGACGTTAGAAAATTATCATCTCAAATTGCGGGAATTTTTTACTCTTTTTTTTCAAGGCTTATCTATTTTTGTTATTCTTTTAATTGCGGTACTTCTTTTTCTGCACTGGCCTTTCTCCGGTAAAGCAAGCCATGAATTAAGCACAGCTGTTCCAAACTCAAATAGATGGTCGGTTTTTGGAACACGCCTGTTTCTTCTTCTTTTAAGCTACTTGATTCTGTCAAATTTATTCAAAAGAGTATTCACTATAAAACGTTGTGTCTCTTATGAATTATTCAAAATATTACCGGAATCTGATGGAGTCGACTCAGACCGTGTCAAAATATTTCTGGGTAGAAACTTTCTATATATTAAGGGAGAAAGAGTTGCACGCTTTTTATTACCTTTTAAAAGGCACTTTATTATTGATAAAGCAATTACCAGAAATATTGAACTTTCTGAGCTTAAAGCTCTTGTTTATATTGAATTAAGTAACTATATGAAAAACTTATATATAGCCCGCTATGTATCACACATTGTTTCCACTATTTTTGCGCTTGCTTTATCCATTCATATCTTTAATAATGTTTATAATGAATTTGGTTTCATCAAACCGTTCGATCCAGCTTCATTTCCGCTGTTTTTTTTCTGGCTTTATCTATTACTAATAATTTTTTTCTTCTTTACTGATTACTTTTTTATTGAACTGGAGAAAGATTATTTACGTAAAGAGGTGGAGAAGGGGACAATGCACATTAATGTTTACAGAAAACTTCTTAAGAAACTACTGGATTATTTTCCTCAACTGGATAGAAATACCAAATCAATTCTACCTTTTTTCAGAATGAATTTCGGCCTTAGTGAACGGCATGCGTATATAAACAAAATAAGGAATGATTTATGAGTGATATCAACAGCTCTCGATTAACCGATCCGGCAATTCAGTCCTGCGACAATCAGGAAAAATCGCTCCGACCTGAAAACCTGTCTCAGTTTATTGGACAAACCAAAAACACTGAGAATCTTAAAGTATTTATCGAATCAGCAAAAATTAGAAAACAGACGCTGGACCATGTTCTACTAGCTGGCCCCCCAGGATTGGGTAAAACAACTCTGGCTTTCATTATTGCTAACGAAATGGGTGTTAACATTAAGGCCACATCAGCACCCATCATCGATAAGGCAGGAGATCTTGCCTCAATCCTGACCGGGTTAGAGGAAAATGATGTTCTTTTTATTGACGAGATCCATCGCCTCTCTCCTGCAATTGAAGAAATTCTATACCCAGCAATGGAAGACCGTCACATTGACATTCTGATAGGACAGGGGGTAGGTACCAAGACCATTAAAATCAACCTGTCTCCTTTTACGCTTATTGGCGCTACAACCCGCACTGGTCTTTTAACCTCGGCTTTACGCGACCGTTTTGGCATCCCGTGTAAACTGAACTATTACGAACCACATGAACTCGAGCTAATAGTGGAACGTTCAGCTGAAATTCTTGGTTACAATATCGAGCACAAAGCGGCTCTTGAAATTGCACGCCGCTCAAGACGCACACCCCGAATTGTTAACCGTCTTTTACGACGAGTAGCAGATTTTGCAGTTGTAAAGGGCAAAGACTGTATTGACAATGAAATTACAATTCACGCATTAACTCAGCTTGAAGTTGATGAGCTGGGTCTGGATGACATGGATCGACGTATTTTGCGTACTATTATCGAAAACTATGATGGCGGCCCTGTTGGTATAAAAACAATAGTAATTTCAATTGGAGAAGAACTGGATACCATCGAGGACTATTATGAACCGTTTCTTGTTCAATCAGGACTGCTAAAACGGACTCCACGGGGCAGGGTGGTAACAAAAAAAGCTTACAAACACCTGGGGCTTGATGAATACATGAAAGAATCGGTCAATAATCTTCTTGATAAAGATAGTACTTTGTTTTAGTATATATAAAGATGTTTTTAACATTACTTAAATCTCTGACCCCTTACTCGGAGGAACCATGAGTACAAGTTACGGCAGTATAACAAGCGGATTTTCTCTTACACAGGCGGGAGCCATTACGACTCTTTTAGATCCTTTGACGGTCTTTATGTCTCTTGATATTTTAAAAACTACTTTTGATGAAGATGAAAACCTAACAAGTTATCCAATAGAAAAAAACGGTGGAGTAATCGGCTTATTACCAAGAGATACCGTCAATGAAAAGAGTAAATCCGTTTGGGAGAAAATGAAGCATAAAGAACTAGATGTATATATCAACCATGCCCCAGTAATTGCAGACGCTCGGGATAATGTAGAGGTTATTTTTAATAGAATTATCTCTCTTAATCATCCCTTTGATGACATTATCATCTATTATCAAGGTAGATACTTTGGTGTTTTATTTATTAAAGACCTTCTTAAACAGATATCAACCCTTCGCTCAAACGAACTATTAAAGGCCCGGACGCTTCAGCAGTTTTTTGTTCAACGCAATCGGGTAACCGCCCCCGATTTTGAATATGATGTCTTTCTTGACATGGCCCACGACCTTGGTGGAGACTTTTATCAAAACATACAAATAGATAAACATAGTTATCTTCTGTCGCTTTTTGATGTATGTGGAAAGAACATTACTGCGGCACTAACAACCTCTTTTCTGGCTGCCTTTTTCGCAACTTCACAACAGAATGATTTCTTCAAAACAATATCTGAACGTCAACTGGTAGAAAATCTTAACACTCTTCTCTTTGAAATAACACCTAATGACCATTTTGTCGCAGGTGTCTTCTTTTTTATAAATACCGCAAACAGTGAACTTACAATTTTCAACATGGGTTTTTCACCTGTTTATCTGTTCTCTCCTAAAGGTGGAACAGTTCGGCTAAAAATTTTACCACCTGAATTTCCGCCCCTCGGCATAGGCACAACAATTGAAGGAGAACCGACAAAAGTAAAAATTGAGCCCGGAATGAAGGTCATCTCTTATTCTGATGGACTGACTGATGTTAAGGATCCTTTCGGGGTTACCTTCGGAGAAAAACGGTTAAAAACTCTTTTTACTGACAATTTCAGGAAGACTATTCCTCAGTTCACAGAGATCCTGAGGAAAACAATTGCAGACTTTAAAAAAAATGCTCCCCAAGCCGATGACATGTCTGTTCTTCATATCAAATTCCGATAGAGCTATAGTTACCAACACTTATTCACAATCATTACTGTATTATGTCACGCATTAATTTTGCTTATATCACTTTCCAACTTTTCAAATCAATCCTTTTTTTTATTAATTCAGCTTTTCCTGCTTTTTCCCAGATTTTTTAAAATCTGGGAAAATCTTGAGTAAATCTTTCTTTTTCATGTATACTCAAGTTCAATTTTTTATGAACATTCCATATTATTTTTTGAAAATTATCTACTGTAAATTAGAGTCTTATTTCCTAAAAAAACAGCTGAATATGTCACATATAGCCCTGAATTAGCTACTTATCCACAGACTTATTAACATTGTTAACAATAATTGTGATTTACGAAATTAATTGAGTCAATTAATTTCATCGCATATACTTATTAATACAGCCATTAATTACTGTTTGGAAATTAATTTCCCGATTTTTGTTTGACAGCTTAAACGCCCGAAATAACTGCATTAAAAGCTGAACAAACAGTACTTTTTATACAGTTAGTTGATTCTGATATTGTTTTTGTTTAAAACTTATGAACTCATTTTGAAGAGTTATCCACAATTAATGTGGATAAAAAAGAGAACATTATGTCTCTTTTTTTCTTGAAAAATAATACGGCTCAAATAGTCTCTATCACAATTCTTCAATAATATTTCTTCATTCAATTTAACAATATCCCCGAAAATGGAGCACAAAGTGAGCAATTACGCACGAAAATACGCGAAAGGTGTTGAAAACTCTGTAAAACACATTTTTTCGAATTTTCTTAATGATCAATCAGTCTCTGAAGTTTATAATTCTCAAACCCATAAAGACGATTCCAAACGTCAGACTGTCTGGATTGAAATTGACGGCTCTTTCGAAGGCGAAATAGTTATTCTTTTTCCGGAAGAGACGCTAAAAAATCTGACAAAGCATTTTAGCCCTAAGGTTCGGGTAAACGCACTTAAAGCGGCAATGCGGGATGTTTCAGGGGAACTTGCCAACCAGATAACCGGCACATTGGCAAATCAACTTCAATATATTGATCACAAAGTTCGTCTAGCTCCTCCCGAATTTGATGAAGACCCAATCCAGGTTAAAGCATTTTACGATAATATCAGCATCTCTTTTGCAACATCATACGGTGGGTTTGACATTGAACTCTACTATAAAGACGGACTCTATACCTAAATGCCGAAATATCCCTTTTTCAAAAATGTTATTATCCTTATACTTTTTACTTCTTTCTCTATCTATGCAACCGAAACACACGAAGAGCTGTTTTATAAAGAGCTTATTAACGGAAACCGATACCAAGCTCGTGAAATAGCCTTTAACCAGCTTTCCGAGGCCACCTCCCTTGTTCAATTTGATGCAGCACTTTTTCGTATTACCGACACCTCTCTTTTTCCTGAAGAAAATTCTGAAATTGCCGCTGCTTTGAAAAAATCAGTCGATAACAAATTCTCTTCTCTTCTATATAAAGAACTTGTGAATGACTCTTTTGAAGCTACAGGATACCCCTTAACCCTCACTGCAAGCGGGCCCTTTTTTTACACATCTTCAGATGATTTTTTTTCATCATCCCGTGATCAAAGAAATAATCAATCCCGTTCTGTTAACACTGCACCAATTTCTATTAAACCAAATAACAATGGAATAGTAGACCTTTCTCATCTGTATCCGGTTTCCGAACAGAGTTATTTCAAAATTTCTATTTTATTCAATGCCGAATCAGCCGGTTATGCCAGCATCATACTTGGTAAAACAGGTTTTACTCGACTTAATAGTAGTAATGATAAACCGGAAATACAAATTAAGACTTCTCACCATTTCAGCAAAGACCAATATCGAATTCCGATAAATATAACAAAAGGTTTAAACACGCTTACAATTCTTTGTGCCAGTAACAGTGACTATGATAAAAAACTTTCTATCCGTATTGTCCCTGAAACAACACCCCTAACATTCAAGAACAGGTGGAGCTACTACTATAGTTCTGATAGCAAGCTCCCGACCGACCAGCTGAATCTAGTCTATCTCTATTACAAACAGGGACTTTATGGAAACAATAACATAGCCAACACATTACTCTCTTCCGTAAATAGCCCCTCGTTGAGTTCTATTTCTTCATATCTTAACTTTCTTCTGGCAGATAACCCAGGAGCTAAAATACACTACAGTAATATCCTGAACTCTTCACAACAAAGCCATACTCTTTTATATCAGGAAGCACTAATTTTTATGGAAGCCAACAATACAGAGCGAGCCCTTCAAAAAATTAATCGATTAAAAGAAATTGCCCCACACTCTGAATATACACTCCTTGCAGAACTAAACCTTTTTCTTCAAAAGAATTGGCTTTTCAAAGCTGAACCACTTATTGATAAACTCTTCACATTTTCTCCTGCACTTTCAACACAACAACAGGCGGATATTTTTTACAGAAAGCAGAACTTTTCTAAAGCAGCCGACAGATATGAATCTCTTGCGAAACAGTTTCCAGACAACTTCACCTATGTGCAAAATCATCTTGAGTCTTTAAAACGCTCCGTTAATAGCAAACTATATACTGCTGCGCTTTATCGATACTCATTTCTATTTCCCGAAAGAGACTCCCTTAAACTGACTCTTGCTAATCAACTTTTATCAAATTCTCATTTTCACGACTCGCTTCTGATACTTTCTTCACTGAAAAACAGCATGCCAAATAATCCAGACATGCACTATCTATTAGCAAAGAACTATCAGATCCTTAACAAAAAAGAGCTAAGTAAACACCACGCATTCAAAGCCCAATCGCTAAATCCATCTCAGACAACCTATCGAAATTTTTATTTCTATAACTATCAGAATAATGAGTATCTGCAGGCATATACTAAAGGTTTTGATACAGACAAATTAAATGAACATGCTTCAAAGCTGGATGCTCCGGTAGTTATTCTTTTTCAGGAACGCGTAGAAAAATTTAACACAAACGGCACATCTCTTGAGCGTGTACGTACTACCTACCGTATCAATAGTGCTAAACAGAACGACTCGCTGAAAACAATTTCCTTTACTCTTAACAGCACACACGACACTATAAAGGCTTTCAACTGTTCTCTGGAAACAGAGACAGGTTCTCACTCTTTAACAGGATTATCACGAAGAAATCTCTCTGATCCGGAAAGCCGTCTCTATTATGACATAGACCGCTGGACTCTCTCTCTTCCGCAACTACCCGACGACTCTCTTCTGATCGTAGACTATACCATAGAAAAAAAATCAGGACGTGACTACTCCGGCTACATTGGTAAACGCTACTATTTTTCAGAACATTATCCTGTTCTAAAAAGACGCATCTACGTGATTACTCCAGAAAAGACACCTCTTTTCTGGAATAAAAACAGTACTCAAGGTTCTCTAATCTTTTCTAAAGAGAAAGGATCTAATCGCTATTTGTATACACAGGAATACACAGACGCAAAAATTTACGAATCCAATCAGCTTCCAGCATTCAACCGGACTCCTTCAATTACGGCCTGCTCATTTGAAAGCTGGGAGAGTTTATTCAACTGGTATGCACCCCTAGTGCATGAGCGTGAAACTTTTTCTTCAGAAATGGAAAAAGATTTTAGCAGTCTTATCAACGATTCAATGACTGACGAAGAGAAAATAAGAGCGATCTATTCATTTATAACAGGCCGAACTCGATACCTTGGTTTTGAAATTGGTATCGGTGGAATTCAACCACGACATGCTCATATAACCTATCAAAGCCGGCTTGGTGACTGTAAAGACATCGCTCTTCTTCTTGCAGCCTTTTACAAGCGGGCTGGCTTCCAGGCTTGGATGGCTCTTATTCGCACAACCTCCGGTGGATATCCTGATCTGGAAAGTCCCTACATCGGAAATTTCAATCACGCTATCTGCTATGTCGATTTCAAAGGTGGCCTTTTTCTTGATGGTACAGTTAATCACGCCGACATTTATGACCTTCCTGAAAGTGACCGCGGTACAACGACTACGGTTGTAAAAGATAACAGTTTTGAATTCATATCAACCGACTCTCCCCTCTATTCAGCAAACAGAGATTCAATAACAACTGACGTCGTTTTAAATAGCGATGGATCTGTTACACTTTTTCGTTCTTTAAAGAAGGAGGGATACTCAGCAACAATTTTCAGAAACCGTTATAAAAGTGACGATGTCCAACTCAGTCAACTTACAAGGTACTGGAACCGTCTTTATCCCGGAGCTTCAGTTTCTAACTATATTGCATTAAACCGAACCGGACGTGGTCCTCTGCAATACAGTTACACTATATCCATTCCCAACTTTTATAACCCTGAATCACAGTTTTTAAAGATTCCTTTAGACCCGGTTCCATTCAGCTATCTCGAGAATCATGCAGCTACATCCATGCGCTTCTCGCCACTCTATTTTAGTAGCTCTGAAGATATCAGAACAACAACCACATACACAATTCCGGAAAACTTTTCGATTGTCTCTTTTCCCTCTGCCTTTGAAAGCACCTTCTTTAATATCTCTTTTTCTCTTCAAACCTCTGAAACAGAAGCCAATACTGTAACAATTAATAAAAACTTTTCGATAAAAAAAGAGATTATCAGCGAAAAGAATTATGACCAGTTTCGTAATAAGATCATCGAAATAGAAAAAATCAGTAAGCAACCGCTTTTACTGAAACAAAGGAACTAATAATGAAATGTTTCTTTAGCATTATCACTGTTTTACTTTTTATTTACACGCAATCCCTATTTAGCATGAGTGAAGAACAGTTATCTCCATTTGTCCTAAATGGTTCTGAAACTGAGCTCTTTAACGCCCTCTCTCTTTCAATAAAAAAGAATCCTCTTTCTCCGGATTCTCTGATCCATCTTTATGACGTGTACTCACTTTCAGACACTATTAACCCCCGTTCCATATTAACTTTAACCGATCGTTTCATAGAAAACATATCAAGAAGCCATTTAACTGAAAAAAATTCCATTCTTCTTCAAGCCAATTTGCTTAAAGAAGAACTTTGTTATAATAATAGAATTTCAATTGATCGTGCAATTCCACCAGATAGTTTTTTAACAGACTGGAGAGTCTCTGATGTATACAAAACATACGGCCCCTATGACTTTTCACTTTCTTTTCCACCGGAAAATGATAACAAAGCCTTTCATAAAGTATTCAAGGGTTCGTCATTTCACGGAAAAACTGAACTATCATCATTCTCATATCCGTCTGATGGTATTATTTACACAAAAACAACAGTGTCCTCATCTTCATCTGTTTCATTTCGTATAACTTCAAATGCCGAATATCTTCTTTTTATTAATGGTCAATTACTTATTGAAAACGTTCACGATAAAGATTATTCCGAAAAAAGAATTATTGAAACTCTTAAGCCCGGTACCTACTCGCTTACATTTAAATTCCGCCTGAAACCAACTGCCTATTTTTCAGTACAAACCACAACAAGCAACAATATTCCGATCACACTATCTTATAGTTCCGGGACTCCTTCACTTGCTACAGAATTTAAAGAAGTATACGATTACCCCTATAACAGATATTTAACAGATGGTTCACCTGCATCACTGGCAAAAGCAGGATGGCTTTTAGCTGATATGAAAGACAAAAGAGGATTAATCTATTTAAAGCAGTCACTCAATTCTAAATATACTCTTCTTAACGATATCATCGTAGCAACAACACTCATTAATCAGTTTGAACGTCAGGATTGGAGACACAAAGAGGGTTACAGCCGCATTAAAAAATTATGGGACAAACATCCAGATCTTCCCGTTTTACAGCTATGGAAATCATCATATCTTTACTCACAACGTAACTACTCTGAGGCTCTCACACTACTTAACAGCAAGCAGCCAGACTCCTACTTTGCAGCTTCACTTCTAAAACTACAGCTTTACCGTAAAACTGCAGACCACTTTAAGTTCAGGGGATTGGCAGAAGATCTTCTAGATAAGGCTCCACACTCAAAAAAACTTCACAGTATTTATCTGGATTATCTTTATACTGAACAGAAAGATCTCTTTATAACCGAAGCAGAAAAATACCTAGAAATAAGACGCGATGAGGATATTCAACAGAAACTTATTTCTATTTATAAAGGTTCAGATTCTGAAAAGGCTGCAGATTTGTTAAGGGAAGATCTCTTACAAAAAAAACACAATGCGCTTGTACAGAGCGCCTCTATCATGATAAATAATGAAAACTATTCAGAGGCTTCCACCTTGTTACTTTCTTTTGCTCCATTTAACAACTCGCCCTCTGTTTTTTATCTTTTAGGTCTAGCCGCCTTAAAACAGGGAGGTACCCCCGATCCCTACTTTAATATGATTGAGTATAATTATCCTGAAGACCCTTTTATCAGAGAATTCTATTCTTTTCATCAAAGGGCTACATTATCTGATCTTTCATATCTTCGTAATACAAAAAAAAGCGAAGCTATTCTTAAGCAGTTCTTTAATAATGAGGGACCATGTTCTGTTTACCCCCGAAAAGAGCACATTATAAAAATTTATGGAAATGGTTCAGCTACACTGCTTTCTGACGAACTGATTTATATCACATCAAATAACCAGATACGAACATATGGCGAATATAAGATTCCTTTTAATAAAGGCGCATCAATAATTACCGCACGTGTTTACAATCGGAATGGAAGCTATACCGATTCCGTACAACTTCACTCTATAGGCAATGCTCAGTATATAACCATAAACAATCTGAAAAAAGACACGCTGCTGCATATTGTTTATCAAAATGACCTGCCTACTGATTTATACAAATCATCTCTTTTTGAGTACACGTCAGACTCTCTTATGACTTACGACCACTCTCTTGATGAATTTGAAATTACAATACTCTATCCCCAAACCGATTCTCTTAATTTTTATGCAAACTATCCGGGTGCCATACAAAAAGAGTTATCTGGCAAATATAAATCACTAAATTATATTTCTACAAACATAGAGAAAATAAGCTACGAACCCTACTCCGGCTACCATACCGGTACTCCATTAAGATATGCTGTTTCGACGTTGAAAGATGATGACGACCTTTTTTCGTGGTATCGCGGATTTTTTCCGGAACCGTCCACCTTTCACCGAAATTTAGGTTATGATCATTCATCCAGGGAAAATCTTGTCACAAGCATCTACAATGATATAATTGCAAATTTTACTATTGAAGGTTCATTACGCTTTTACCCTCAAAATCCGGCAGATACATTCTATAACAAAAAAGGTACTTCCGAAGACCTCGTATTTCTCTGTCGAGCACTTCTGTTTCACTACGGTATTCACTCATACCCTGTTCTAATTGAAAAACAGACAAACAAACTGAAACCTCTGCAAAAAAGTTCTTTCAGTGATGTTGTTCTTTATATTCCAAATTTAGAATCACCTAAATGGCTAGATTTTTCTGCAAACTTTCTAAAACCGGGCAGCCTGACAGCTACTAACTATCTTTCAACCGGCTACATTCTAAAAGAGCAATCAGTTGAAAAAACTTTTATTAGTACTAATAAAATGTCATATATAGCTCCAAAACAGGTTAATAAGTGGAAAATTGATTTATCATCAGAGGGAGATAACTTCTCCGTTACATCTACTTATCACGGCGAGGAAGAGACTATTCGAAAATATTTTAAGGATTCCCGCTATACAGAATATTACATTACTCAAATATATGATTCTTTACAAAATCACCTGATAATAAACTCTTTCTCTATCGATGATCCATTAAATTTAATGGATCCCTTCTCTATAAAAAGCAAGGGGCTTATTTTGGGCTACTCAACTATTTTCAAAGACGCACTTATTATAGAACCCTATATTTCTCAAAACAGGGCTATCTCATTTATCAATTCGGCGGAAAGAAAATCTGATTTACATATTCCCTATTCAATAAATCAGAAGGATATTTATATCATAACACTGCCTGACGACTTCAAACAGAGTAAAATATCTTTCAGCAATAAAACAACTTTTAAAAATAGCTCTTTCCGCTTTTCAGCTGAAAAAATGGACGGGTCTTTAAAATTATTGTGTACAGAAGAGGTTCTAATCCCGAAGCAAGTAGTTTCTAAAGATGATTACAATCAGTTCAAAGAGTTTGTATCAAGAAGTAATACTATTAAGAACAGATCATTTATTTTTACCAGGGATAAACCGTAATGAATAATAAAGATTTTGAAAATCTTACTAACAAGTTTAATAACTATATCAGTTCTTATTTTGGCAGGGATGCTGACACGGACTATTACCTCAATTTAAAAAAAGAGCACACCTTCAATGTTTTACTTCATGCTAAAAGAATTTCAGAGGCTTTTGAGTCATCGTCTTCTCTACACGAATTGGTTCCTTATGCAGCTCTTTTACACGATATAGGCCGCTTTCCTCAATATTTTAACTACAAGACTTTCTGTGATGCCGATTCTGAAGACCACGGATTACTATCCTGCAAAATCGTCGAAAATGAAAAGCTGCTCACTTTTAGCAATGAAGACCATCAAAAAGCTGTTTTACACGCAATTCTATACCATAATAAAATGGAGTATCCCGTTTCAAACTATCTAGAAAATACACTTCTGAACGCTGTACGTGATGCTGACAAACTTGATATTTTCCGAGTAGCCTGTGAACATCTGGATCCAGATAAAACCCGTTCTCTTAATACGCATCTTCCTGATACAGGAATAGTGGACCCAGAACTAGTTAAATTGCTTCTTCAAGGCAAACAGATCTGTTACACAAAAAGAAAAAGCTACGACGACATGAAAATTACCATGCTTAACTGGATTCAGGATCTGAATTTTCCTTATTCATTCGAACATGTAAAGACAATGAATTATATAAATATAATCAGCAAGTCTATAAAAGGGAAATTTAAATATAGTGAAGTTTCTGACTATCTGAATGGCTTAGTTGAGCGAGGTTCAAAAGGTGTAGTCAGCGTGTTGTAAACGCAAAGATTGGGAAGAAGTTTTTTCTAATCTGATACCAGTTATTGTACCAAAAAAATTAAACCCAAAACGATTATTTTTCAGGTTATTTTTAAATGTCAGAGCTTCTGATTCATCATTACACTCTATTATTACCTGAACCGTGCCATCCGATAAATTAGAGACTGTTCCTTTCAGTTTCATTTTACGTGCTACCTGTGAACAATAATACCGACACCCTACTCGCTGCACACGCCCCTGCAGTATTAAACAGACTAACACCTCTACCCCTTTGTATTGTTCAAATAGTTATTTACTATTTTTTCATGAAGAGGAATATAAAGATGAGCATTGGTTATTCCATTTGCAGAAGTTATTTTTAAATGATTTTCATCAAGACCGAAACTTTTAAGCACTAACAAAATAAAAAGAATACCAAGACCACCACCCTCTTTATTCGGATCACTTTCAACTTCACAAAAATATTCCGTCAGATTATTATATGTATTAGCAAACTCTCTTTTTTTTCTGATGTTCTCTTTTTCGACTTCCGTTATTTCGGCAGGATTAATCACATTAACATTTAAACAATCGTCATTTAACTGTAATTCAATTTTAGCTGTAACCCCGTTTTCCTGAGCCAAGGCTACCAGATAATCTATGCGATTTGTGGCCATTTCAAGTTTAAAAAGCTGCAGTGCCTTATGATAAGGAATTACCTCTAAGGCATTATTAACTGGTGCATACTTTTCAAAATAGAGATTCTTGAAATTTGCTTTTAACGCATTTACCAGAAGCTCATTTATGCAGGTAAAAACGGGCATAATTATATCAGTACAGTTTTTCTGCTTCAAAATCAGAGAGAGTTTTTCCAGAATCTCCTCTTTTGTTGTTTCACTATTTTCATAAGTTTCGAAGCAGTATTTCATTTTCCTCTTCTTTTCCAATAATTTATGCTGAATACAGACACTAGTGTCACAGACAATGTGTCACAGACTATAATATCATTTTAAGTCTTGCTCAAAGTCTACATTTTCCACTTTTTTAAGCTCTATTTTTCCAAGATTATTCTGAAATATCGCCTTAGCGTAGTTATCATCTAATTCTGGGTAATCAGTATTATAATGTAAACCCCTGCTCTCTTTCCGTGTCGTTGCACCATTTATAATTAATCGAGCTATAGTAACAAGATTTCTCAGTTCTACCAAACGGCGCCATACTCGCCGTCTTTTATAATAATCAATAATTTCTTCTTCTAAAAAATTAATGCGGCGAAGTGCTCGTTCCAGACGTAAGTTTGAGCGTACTATACCCACGTAATCCCACATTGTTCTCTGAATCTCTTCAACATTATGCTGAATCAATACCCACTCTTCAAGGTCAAAAGTTCCCTCTTTATTCCAGCGGGGAAACTCCGGTAACTCATTTTTACGATCACTTTTAGCTGTTTTTGAATGCTCTGCTGCCCGGTAGGAAAAAACTAAAGCTTCTAACAGAGAATTACTGGCTAAACGATTCGCTCCATGTACTCCAGTACATGCCGATTCTCCTGAAGCATACAGATTTTTGATTGAAGTCCTTCCATACAAATCAGTTACTACCCCACCGCACAAATAGTGAGCCGCCGGTACTACAGGAATAGGCTCTTTAGTTATATCGATCCCTCTCTCAAGACATCCCTTAAAAATATTTGGAAACCGCTCTTTAATAAAGGAACTTTCCTTAAATGATATATCCAGAAAAACACACTCTTTTCCACTTTTCTTTAGCTCTTTATCAATTGCGCGGGCAACAATATCCCTAGGTGCAAGCTCCTCAAGTTCGTGCACGCCTTTCATGAACCGTTCTCCTTGATGGTTAATCAAAACTGCACCTTCTCCACGTACGGCTTCACTTACCAGAAGTGCAATTCCAGTACGGTCATTTCGATCATAAAAAGAGGTCGGATGAAACTGCATAAACTCCATATCAGCAATTTCAGCACCAGCTCGAAATGCCATAGCAATACCATCACCGGTGGCGATGTACGGGTTGGTTGTATGTAAATAGACACTACCAACACCTCCCGATGCTATTAGAGTATTATGGGAAAGAAAAGTATGAACATCACCGGTTTCATTTTCAAGCACATAGGCCCCATAGCAGGTTCGTATCCCAGAGTCTTTATCTTGTCCAAGTTGATGTTCTGTTAATAAATCAATAGCTGTATAGTCTTCAAAAAATGTAATTGCGTCTATTGATGATATTTTATCAATAAGTGCTCGTTCAACTTCCTGGCCAGTATAATCCTTAGCATGAACTATTCTATTTTTAGAGTGACCACCCTCTCGTCCTAACTCAAGCTGTCTATTACCCTTCTCATCTTCTTCAAACGAAAAGTTAACACCCCACGAGATCAGTTCATTAATCCTCTCAGGACCATTTTTAACAAGAATATTCACAGCCTCAGGATTACAATGAGTTACTCCCGCTTTAAATGTGTCTTCAATATGAAGTTCAACAGAGTCATTGCTTGAAAGCACAGAAGCAATACCACCCTGAGCATAATTGGTATTTGAAACATAATTTTTTTTCTTCGTAACAATAGTCACAGTACCATAAGCCGCAGCATGAATTGCAAAAGATAGTCCGGCTATACCTGTTCCAACAACAAGATAATCTGATTTATGTTCGTAACTTTTCATTGTTAACCTTCACTGGAGAAACCGCTTCAAAATTGTTAATTATTATTTTTTGCAATTGTGTAATTTCTATATCCTTATGTAATGAAACAAATTCATAAACATGTCTAACGTAATCTGGACGATTTGTAGTACCTCGAAATGGAACCGGAGTCAAATAAGGACAGTCAGTCTCCAGCAGTAACCTCTCAAAAGGCACATATAAAAGTGATTCCTGCAGCATTGTAGCTTTCTTAAAAGTTACATTTCCTGCAAACGAAATTAGTGCACCAAAATCAAGAAATGCAGCAGCTGTATCTTTATCTCCGGAAAAACAGTGGATTATTACATTAGTATAACCACAGTTTCTTAATATTGCAAGAGTATCCTCGTGTGCATCCCGATTATGAATTATTACAGGTAAATTATATTGCCGCGCTAAATCAAGCTGATACTCAAAAAGTATTCTTTGTGATTCTTTGCTATGCTCCATCCAGTGATAATCAAGACCAGTCTCTCCGATACCGAAAAGTTTCTCCTTTTTTTGGATACAATCAGCAACAAATTGTGTTAAATAATTAAGATCCTGATCTGAAAAAGGGGACGAGGGGTGTATTCCGGCAGAAAAAAGAATATTGTCATATTTGTAACTAAATTCACGGGCCCACTCAAATGTATCTGCCTCTGTTGCAACATGAACGGAACAATAGAGACTTTCTGCCACACTATTCATTAACTCATTTTCTGAAATTCCTTTTTCAAAACAACTATCATAATGTGCGTGTGAATCAATATACACTCATCTCTCCTTTCTTAACTTTTTTATAACTTGAAACTTAGAAATATAGTTATCAGAGATTACCAATCATGTTTACACTAACTATTTTAGAAAGCATGATTCAATAACAATAGCAGAAAATGAGAAAAAAATCACTCAGATTTTTAAAATCTACCGATTTACTAATATAGATGAGCAAAGAGGAGACATTATGAGAGTCGCAATTACAGGAAACTACGCCTCTGGAAAGAGTACAGTCAGTATTTTCTTTGAAGAACTTGGAGCTGTAATTTTAGACACTGATAAGATAGCCCGTGAAGTTGTCTTACCCGGACAGAGGGCGTTCAATAAAATAATTGATCATTTTGGAAAAAAAGTTTTGTCTGAAGATATGACTATCAACCGTGCAAAACTGGCATCTATTGTTTTTTCAGATAAAAATGAACTTCAGGTCCTCAATTCTATTACCCATCCGGAAATACACAAACTTACAATGAAACGTTCTTTAAACAAAAAAAATATCTATTTAATAAACGTTCCACTTCTTTTTGAAACCAATTTTAAGGATATGATGGACAAAGTCATTATCGTTACCGCACCGGTTGAGGCTCTTATAGAAAGGGGAAAATTGAGAGACAAAATTTCTAAAGAAGAGATTGATATGCGCCTAAAAAGCCAAATTTCTTTTAATAAATATCTGAAACAGGCCGATTATATTATTGATAACAGTAATTCGATAAATAATACAAAGGAACAGGTATTAAATATATGGAACAATATGGTCACGGACATGAAGTAAAAGAAAAAAGCGTTTACCTGGTACATCTGGATAACACAAGAATAGTAATTCTAGCCTCTGTTTTGGTGGGAATTGTTGCTTTATCTTTTATGATTGGCATGAGAATGCAGGAAAATCAGACAGATGATTTTTTTGTTGAACAACCACGAACAAGTTCGTTTTCTTCAGATTTAGCTCCGTCAGAAAACGATGAAATTGACAAACTTATAAATGAAGGCTCTTCGCTTGATGAGTTAACAGGTCTGGATAATAGTATTACTCCATCAGAAGCGACTAGCGAATTAACTGCAGACGATTTAACTAAAACTCCGGAAAAGAGCGTAGAGCCAATAGCAAAAAAGAAACCGGAAGTTAAGCCTGCTCCTAAACCCAAAAGCAGCCCTAAACCTGTTGCGAAGAAAGCAGAACCAAAAAAACCAGTTGTTGCAGTATCAGCTCCGGCACCGAAGCCTGCTGTCGATAAATACACCGCAACTCCCAAAGGTTTTTCAATTCAGGTTGCTTCATTTGATTCAGAATCCAAGGCTGTTTCAGAATCTTCTGTTATTCGTAGCATGAGGTACTCTACTTTCATAGATAAAGCGATGGTAAACGGAAAGCAGTTCTACCGCGTAAAGGTCGGTCCTTTTCCCGACAAACATAATGCATTTGCAACACTGAACAAACTACATTCTATTACAAAATATGCTGACAGCTTTGTAGTTCATGAAAAATAGCATTCGCAAGTAAACAAACATATGTTTAAAGGCATAACCAAAAAAACTTCGTCTCATAGACGAAGTTTTTTAATTCCCATACACGATTGTGGTGTATTCTTCATAAATTGTTATTCCTTCTAGAAAAAACAGAGCTTTTACTTTAATATACTCTTTATCAATATGTGAAACATCATAAATGTTACCATTTTTCATTGCTGATGCAATACTCGAATCACCTGTTGCTACAATCATAAAATAACTATAGGATGATGAAACTCCTTTTTTGGTAAACGGCTTATGATCTGTAATATCAAATGTAGATCTATAATGTGTATCTCTACTTTTAATAAAGTTATTAATAGTTACTAACAATTGTTAGCAACTATTAATAACTTTATAAGCTACCCGTTACCAGATATAATACCTGATAACGGGTAGCTCAATTTTACTTTTCTCTAAGCTTTAATTATATCAAGATTATCTGTATCGCGAATAACGGCAAAATCACAGATGTAATCCTGATCTTTCATATTAACAAGATGAACACCAACAGTTGCTCTACCCTGAACCGAAACTTCTTTAGAGACAAGGCGTATAACCATACCCTCTTTAGAAGAAAAGATAATTTCGTCATCTTCCAATACTGACAATACTCCAATTGCAGGTCCATTTTTTTCATTAACCTTCAGATATGCCATTCCTTTTCCGCCACGACCCTTAACAGCAAAGTTTTTGTACTCCATTCTTTTGCCATATCCATTTTCTGTAACAACAAACAGTGTTGATTTTTTCATGACCTTATCAGAACCGATGATAATATCATCTCCAACAAGACGCATTCCGATTATCCCTGCTGCAGTTCTTCCCATAGCTCTCATCTTTGAAAGATTTGTTCTCAATAGATTACCATTTTTAGAAGCCAGTACTATATCATCATCTACACCAACTTCGACAGCATTAACCAGTTCATCATCTTTTTTAAGGCTTACAGCAATAATTCCATTCTTTTTTGTGTTTCTAAATTCGGCTACAGAAATCTTTTTCAAAATTCCATGTCGTGTACACATGCAGATATATTTCTCTGAGTCAAAGTCGGCAACTGAAGCCATCGCTGTAATCTCTTCACCTGAAGCTAAGTTAATTATAGCTTTTAATGATCGACCCTTTGCTACTTTACTAGCCATTGGAAATTCGTGAGTCTTAATTCCAAAAACTTTTCCTTTATTCGAAAACAACAGCACGGTATCATGTGTTGATGACACAATCATAAGCTTAATATAGTCTTCTTTTCTGGTAGCTACACCGGAAACACCTCTTCCTCCGCGACGTTGTTTCTTAAATGTATCAAGAGGTAATCTTTTAATAAGGCCATCATTGGAAAGAGTGATAACCATTTCTTCATCAGCGATTAAATCAGTAACATCAAAGTTTGTTGTATCATCTGAACCTAAAACAATCTCCGTTCGACGCTCATCTCCAAACTTTTCTTTAACTTCTACTAATTCATTTTTAATTATTGATAATATTTTCTTATCACTTGCTAAAATTGCTTTTAATTCACCAATCAGTTTTAATAGAGCTTTTAATTCATCTTCTATTTTCTTAACTTCCAGACTTGTTAATTTCTGAAGACGCATGTCCAGAATTGCTTTTGATTGTCGTTCTGAAAGAGAAAATGTTTTCTGTAAGCGCTTATCTGCTTCATCCACACTCTTTGATGAACGAATAATCTTAATTACTTCATCAATATTATCCAGAGCAATCTTTAATCCTTCCAGAATATGAGCTCTCTCTTCAGCTTTTCGCAATTCATACTGAGTACGTCTTGTAACGACCTCTTTTCTGTGAAGAACATAATTTGACAGAATTGATTTAAGATCAAGAACCTTGGGTTCTTTATTAACAATTGCTAAAAAGATAATTCCAAAAGATTTCTGCAGTTCTGTATGCTTGTAAAGCAAGTTAAGAATGATATTAGAACTGGCATCTTTTTTCAGTCCTATTACAATACGAAGTCCATTACGATCTGATTCATCACGAAGTTCAGTAATACCTTCGATTATTTTTTCATTTACCAAATCTGCAATTTTTGTTATTAAATTAGCTTTGTTAACCTGATATGGAATTTCTGTTACTATAATTCGTTCCCGACCCTTCTTACTCTCTTCAAACTCAACACGAGCACGAATTTTGATTGATCCACGACCTGTTTTATAAGCCTTACGAATACCATCATACCCCATAATAATTCCTTTAGTAGGAAAATCAGGGCCTTTAATATGTTTCATTAACTCTTCAGTTTTTATTTCAGGCTTTTCAATAAAAGCGATAGTTCCGTTAATTATTTCAGTTAAATTATGGGGAGGAATGTTAGTTGCCATACCTACAGCAATACCGGAAGACCCATTAACCAGTAAATTTGGAAAAGCAGCTGGTAAAACATCAGGTTCCTTACGGGTTCCATCAAAGTTTTCCAGCATGTTTACTGTTTCTTTGTCAATATCCTTAAGCATTACTTCAGCAACTTTATCAAGCCGCGCCTCTGTATATCTATAGGCAGCAGCAGGGTCACCATCAATAGATCCAAAGTTACCCTGTCCGTCTATGAGAGGAATTCTCATAGAGAACAGTTGAGCCATACGAACCATTGTGTCATAAACGGCAGAATCTCCGTGCGGGTGAAAGTTACCAATTACCTCACCAACAATCTTTGCAGATTTAACATATGGTCTGTCATAGCGCCAAGCACGTTCATTCATTGCATGCAAAATTCGTCTATGAACTGGTTTCAATCCATCGCGAACATCCGGTAATGCACGCCCTACAATAACGCTCATCGCATAAGCCATATACGATTCACGCATTTCATCTTCAATTTCTGTATCTTTTATTTTTTCTCCAAGACTTAACTGACCGTCCATGGAACCTTTTCCTTTCTTACTCAACTATCTACCTCTATAAATCCAGATTTTCTACTAAAGCTGCATTATCTTCAATGAATTTTCTTCGTGGTTCAACAGCATCACCCATTAATACAGAAAAAACCTGTTCAGCAATTACCTCATCATCCATATTAACTTTTAAAAGAATTCTGTTTTCAGGATTCAACGTTGTTTCCCATAACTGCTCGGGATTCATCTCACCAAGACCCTTATACCGTTGAAGGTGAATTTTTACTCCATCTAACGTACCAAGATATTTATCTTTTTGTTCTTCTGTATAAACATAAACCATTTTTTTGTCATGCTTAATACTATACAATGGCGGTTGTGCAATATAAAGATAACCGTCCCTAATAATATTTGGCATATATCTGAAAAAGAATGTTAACAATAATGTACGAATATGAGACCCGTCAACATCCGCATCAGTCATGATTATAATTTTATGATAACGTAATTTCTCAGGATCAAACTGTTCCCCAATACCGGCTCCAAAAGCCGTAATCATAGTTCTTATCTCTTCATTAGAAAGAATTTTTTCAAGCCGTGCCTTCTCTACATTCAGTATTTTTCCCTTAAGAGGTAAAATAGCCTGAAACTGGCGATCACGTCCCTGTTTTGCCGAGCCACCGGCAGAGTCACCCTCTACTATGAATATTTCACATTTATCAGCAGCTCTTTCTGAACAGTCAGAAAGCTTGCCAGGTAATGAGTTTCCTTCCAGAGCATTTTTACGACGGGTTAAATCTCTAGCCTTTTTTGCCGCCATACGAGCCCGAGCACTTTGAATACATTTTTCAAGAATTTTTCGTACAGCCTGTGGGTCATCTTCAAAATACCTGGTCAAATTCTCAATAGTTGCAGACTCTACCATTCCCTTAACTTCACTGTTACCAAGTTTCATCTTAGTCTGACCTTCAAACTGAGGATCAGATATTTTCACACTAATAATTCCAACAAGACCTTCACGAACATCATCACCTGAAAGAACAGGAATTTTTTTATCGTACTTTTCTCTTTTTAGAAAATCATTAATTACCCGTGTCAAAGCTGATTTAAAACCGGCAAGGTGTGTTCCACCTTCCCGCGTATTAATATTATTAGCATACGTGTACATCGTTTCATTATAGGTTTCTATATACTCAATAGCCACCTCTATTTCTATATCATCATTTTGGGATTTGAAATATATAGGTTTTTTCATAATAGTCTTTTTCGATTCACATAAATATTGAACAAAAGAGACTATACCGCCTTTAAAAAAGAATTCTGATGCTTTACCATTTTTAGTACGATGATCTTCAAAAATTATTTTTACACCTGCATTCAAGAATGCCAGTTCTCTGAATCGTTTAGCGAGAGTATCAAAATTAAATTCTGCAACTTCAAAAATTTCATCATCAGGCAAAAATTCAATACGGGTTCCTGTCTTTGAACTTTTACCAAACTCTTTCATATCTGCATCTGGTACACCGCGCTGATACGATTGACTGTACTGTTTTCCGTTTTTCTTTACTTCTACTTTTAACCATTTTGATAAAGCATTAACGCACGACATACCAACACCGTGCAAGCCACCCGACACTTTATAGCTTTCGTTATCAAACTTTCCTCCAGCATGAAGTTTAGTTAATACTATTTCAAGTGCAGGCCTGTTATATGTTGGATGTATATCAACCGGAATTCCTCTTCCATTATCTTCTACAACAATACTGTTATCTTCTTGCATAATTACTGTAATTGTATCACAATTACCCGCTAACGCTTCATCAATTGAGTTATCGATTATTTCATATACTAGATGATGAAGACCATTTATATCGGTTGACCCTATATACATAGCCGGTCTTTTTCTAACTGCTTCAAGTCCCTCAAGAACCTGTATGTTTCCAGCACTATAATTACCCGACATATTTACCCCTTTTCCATAGCAGTTCAGTGCTATTTATTATTTCCCTTTCCATTAAAGTATATGAAGATATTTCACTTGAAATAATTTCATCATCACAATCAACAATAATTGAACGGGTGCTACTATTCATTTCTTCTTTGTAGTAATTATTATATTCTGATATTTCTATAGACTCAGAATTAAAAATTCCTATAATTGAATCAAAAGATATAACTTCCCTTTTTCCTATATGAAATATCATCAAAGGCCTCTAGTTAAATTAGCTTCTTTTTTTGTTGAGCACTAATACGAACATTTGAAATTGAAGACGAAAACATATTATTTACTTTTTTAATGATGTCTCCCTTTATCATTATAAGATCATTCGAAAAAACAGGATGATCTGCTTTAATAAAAAGTATATCTTCATTTAAAGAAACAGGTGCACTATGAGAAGCAAGAAGAGGACCTACAATTGAAATCCAGTTAGTTTTTAGATTTTCTACAGATATTTCATTCTTAATTTTAAATTCTTCCAGAAACAAGGAAAATATGGAATCGAAATCTTTAGTCTCTTTTGTTCTTGTTTCCTTAATTCTAAACTTCATTTTTAGACTAACCTTTATAATTTATGCTGTTTCTAATCTTATTTGTCAAGATTAAGTATTGTACTATCTGCTAAATCGGATATTGATAAATCTTCAACGGTTGGTACTGTAAACAAAACCTGATTCTGATTCTTCATCAACCTTATTAGATTATGTCGTCTTAATCTGTCAAGCTCGGAAAATATATCATCTATAAGAATAACCGCTTTTTTGTTCAAATTCTCTTCAACAATATTTTTTTCAGCCAATTTCAAGGCTATTGATAGACTACGTAATTGTCCATTGGATGCATATAATGAACAATCAACTCCTCTGTACTTAATTGAATAAGAATCTCTGTGAGGACCTAATGTGGTTGTTTTATATCTTTTATCACGCTGTTGATTGTTTTCAATCTGATTTAAAATGTCAGCTGTTGTTTCTCCGGTAACTGAAGGCCTATATTTTATAGAAACAGAATCATTTTCATTACTTATTTTCTGATAATTATTTGCAAATAGATCTAAAATATCATTTAAAAACTTTTCTCTTTTTTTTATTATATAGCTGCTTTTTTCTGCTAAAAGTTCGTTCCATACCTGAATGTTTTTTAAATGCACAATTCCGGATTTTAAAATGGTATTTCTATTATTCAAAATTCGTTTGTATTCGCATATCTTTTTGAAATATTCTTTATCAATTTTTGAAATTACAGAATCTATATATCGCCGTTTTTTTTCAGGTTCTCCTATTATCAGATCAGTATCAGTTGGTGATAAATTAACAGTAATAAATTTGCCATAGTAATCTATAAGTCTATCTACTTTTGAATTATTTATTTTATATTTTTTCTTAATTTTATCTTTATTTTGAAAAGCCGCTTCAAAAACATTTTCAAAAGTATCTTCTGCTACAACCCCGTTTATATAATAATAACTTTCATACTGTTTTATCATTGCTCTATCAGATGCATTTCTGAAAGACTTAATATTCGATAAAACAGAAACTGCCTCTAGTATATTACTCTTTCCAGTCCCGTTTGCTCCAGTAATAAAATTGTATGAGTTACAAAATTCAAAAGTGTTGTTATAATAATTTCTGAAATTCTTAACAGTTAATTTTTTTAAATGCATTTCCTATTCTGCAGATCTTATCTGAATAGGCATTATAACAGCAATACTATCTTCTGTGTCATCAGGCATCATTGTTACAGGACTCATAGCACCGGTTATATTCATTCGGAAAGAAATAGTATCAATCTCTTTTGCGGAATCCATAAGATATTGTCCGTTAATACCAATCATAATTTCTTGAGAAGAAGAACTCTCAATAGCTATCTCCTCACTTGCTTCACCATATTCTGGAGTCCGTGCTTCAATTTTTAAAACATCATTTTTAAATGTCATTATGATTTTATAAGTTGGTTCTTTTGTAAAAATCATTACACGTCTAAGAGAATTAATAAATTTCTTTGTATCAATAATAATTGTATCAATAAAATCTTTTGGAATGACCTTTTCAAAATCAGGAAAATTTCCATCAATTAATCGTGAGATAATTGTTGTATTACCAATTTTAAAACAACACTGCTTTTCATTCAGTGCAAAATTGAAAACCCCTGCATCCAGGAGTTTATATACCTCATTAATTGTTTTTAGTGGAATTACAGCATTGTTAACAATCTGTTCCACCATATCAATATGCTCTGAAGTGAAAGACAGTCTTCTTGAATCAGAAGCGACCATATTTAATGTAGAGTTTTTACCAGCTTGAATATAGACTCCGTTAAATACAGGTTTAACAGAATCGTGAGCTGCTGCATATAAAACTTTCTTAATCATTTTCTTAAACTGACTCTGATTGATCTGAATTAAATCAAAATTCCCAAATTCAATTTCAGGAAAATCTTCACCATCAGTTGTAATCAGTTTATAATCACCTTTTACTGTTGAAGATTTTAAAACCATTAAGTTATTATCAGTTTTAATTGTTATTATTCCATCCGGTAACTCTTTTAATATCTGTGCTAGTTTTTTTCCATCACATGTTATTATTCCCTCAGAATCACTTTCACTGGGAATATTAGTTTTAATTGATATGTCTTTATCAGTAGATATTATTTCTAAACAATCAGAAAATACTTTTATTAAACAGTTATCAATAATTGAATTTACAGCTTTTCCCTGAATAACTGAATCAGCAATTAATACAGCTCTTAGCAGGGAACTCTTTTCCAGCTTTATTAACATTTATGTTACCTCTCTATTATTAATAATTAATTAATTATGTGTTTTATATATATAGTAATAGTAATAGTAGTCTCTGTTAATATGTTTATATCGTTCATAACTGCTGAAATTACCAGTACTTAGCTGCTTTAATAAAATGTTAACAAGCTTATTGATAGCTGTATATAAGTCCTTGTTATTAACATTCATTTTTGGAAAAGCTCAATTCTATATCTTTATGTTAACAACTGTTGATTTAATAAGACTTGTTAACACTTTACTAATAACTTATAAACAACAATTAACTCTTCAAATCAGAGATTATATCATCTATTTTTTCTTTCAGACCTTCATCATTTTCAAGTGCTTTTTCAATATTATTGCGTGCATTAATAACTGTTGAGTGATCTCTTTTACCAATTAGTTTTCCAATCTCTGTTGTTGTTAACTGAGTTAACCTTGTTGCAAGAAACATTGTTATAAAACGTGGCTGAATTATGCTACTGTGACGACTTTTAGATCTAATACTATCTTCAGAAATACCAAAATGCTTTGCAACTTTTACTATAATATCATCGATTGTTATTTCTTTGTTTGGTTGTTCTTCAAAAAGAGGACGTAAATACTGTTTTACTACATCTATTGTAATATCCATTTTTTTTATTGTATATATTGCATGAAGTTTATTCAGGGCGGATTCAAGTAAGCGGATATTAGACTTAATTCTTTTTGCAAGATAGGATATTATTTCGTCACTCAGTTCAAGGTTAATCAGGTTTGCCTTTTTTCTTAAAATTGCTTCTCTCGTTTCCAGGTTTGGTGCTTTTATATCTGCGAGCAGACCACCTTCAAATCTGGTTCTTAGTCTGTCTGTTAATAAAGAGAGTTCTCGAGGTGGACGGTCGCTTGTTAATACAATCTGCTTTTTATTCACATGTAAATCATTAAAAGTGTGAAAAAACTCAGTTTGAGTCTGTTCCTTATTTGCCAAAAATTGTATATCATCAATCATTAATACATCTACATTACGATATTTGATTTTTAAGCTTTGAGTTGCATTTGTTTGGATAGCCTGTATGAATTCGCTTATAAATTGTTCACTGGTTACATATAGAACTTTTAAATAAGGTTTTTCCTGTAAAATTGCATTTCCTATTGCCTGTAGGAGGTGTGTTTTACCAAGACCTGAATCTCCGTAAATAAAAAGAGGATTATATTGCCCGGCAGGATTTTTTGATATTGATTCAGCTGCTGCATGAGCAAGTTCATTGTTTGGCCCGATAATAAAAGTATCAAAAGTATAGGTTGGGTTAAATTCTATGTGCTGAGACAAAGGCTTTTCTGGAGCTTGCCTATTATTTCTAATTTCTGTAGGCTCTTCAGTTATAGTCGCACTATTCTCAGGGCTTTCGTTATCCATTTCTGTCATGTAATTACAGATAACCTTGTTTCCACAAACAGAATAGACTGTTTCATTGATTACATCACTGTAAATTTTTAGAATATGTTCTTTTGCTGTTTCATCCGGAACAATTATTGTAAGTTCATTGTTATCCATTTGTAATGCTTTTGTATTTAGAAGCCAGCTGTTAAATGACTGACGGTTCATTTTAGACTGTAATTGTTCTAATACCTGATTCCAGACAGAGTCGTGTGTCTTAAGCATAAATTCCCCAATTATCAACAATTGTTAATAAGTATGTTATTAAATATTATATTATAGAGATATTGTAAAAAAAAGTTAAGATGGAAAAAACCTCGGTAATAACTATTAACGTTAATTAATGGTCATATTATTTGGCAACTAATTAATCTTACCCATTCTCATTAATTAGTTTTATCCTCAAAATGTTATTAAGTTGTTGATGGGTTGTTAATAGAGTAGCCTTTATCTGTTAGTTTTTGATGATAAGCAGTGATTATATTGTTTATAATGTGTTTATAAGTTGTGATAAAATGTTAATAATAATTGGTTTTATCAATAGCCATGCAGTTATAAATAATATATAAAAATATGATAAAAATTTAAGTTTTTGTTGTTTTTGAAAAATGTTAGTAAAAGTGTTGATAATTGTTAACTACTTGTGATTTTGTCTTAATAATTCTTATGACCATTTTCAAAGCAATTATTTTCTGAAATTATTCTTCAACAATATTTATATCATAGTTGTGATTTTAAATTTTTCAAATATTTAGTCTGGGAAGAAAAACAGAGTTTTTGCTTTTAAAATAAATACTTATAAAACATGGAGACTTATATGATTATTGCAGATATTGAAAGAAATCAAAAAGAGATAATTCGGGTAGAGGTATCAGAATTTAATGGAAAAGAGCTTATAAATTTACGAATATGGTATCATCATGTTGATGGAGACTATCGTCCTACTCAAAAGGGTGTAGCTCTTGATATAAGTAAATTTAAGGATTTAAAAGAAGCTATTGATAAAATATCTAACTATATAGAAGATAAAGAAAAAGGTACTCAGAATTCTATATAAAGAAAGGCTATGTCGTCGTTTCTGATTTTTTTATGTGAATGACTCATTGCATCATTATAAAGTTTTTTGCAAAAGTTATCGCCTGAAACGGTGGCATTCTTTTTTATAAATTTCATTAAACGCTCTATTCCATATTCTTCTTTTTCACTATTTTTAAGCTCTGTTAACCCATCAGTATATAGAAATAGTCGGTCCCCTTCTTCTATTTTCACAGCTTTTTGATCATATTCACAATCTTTCATAATACCTATAAAAAAGCCTTTATCTGTATCAATTTCAAAAATTTTCCCGCTCTTTTTTTTATACAATAAAGGCAAAACGTGCCCCGCATTAGAAAAACGTAGAATTTTTTTATTATCATCGTATATTGCATAAAAAGAAGTTAGATATTGACCAGTCAATAGAAGGTCGTGAACCTCGTTGTTTACAAGAGTAAAAAGCTCCTTTGTTGATAAGAATTGAGAAGCATAGATATTAAATATCATCTTCGCCATTGTTACAACTAATGCTGCAGGGATTCCGTGGCCGGTTACGTCTGCAATAAGAAATCCCTTTTTTCCTCTGGGAAGGTTATAGCAATCATAAAAATCTCCACCTATATCTTCCATAGGTTTATAAAATCCTGAAACTTTTGGATAATCTATAAAATCAAAATTTTCTGGAATAATAAATTGTTGAACTTTTTTAGCCGCTTCCAGTTCATTTTCAATTAACTTGTTTTTTTCAAAAAGCAGGTCATGCATTTTTTTCAGGCGTAAGAGGGAATATACGCGTGCAACCAACTCTTTTTGATTGATGGGTTTTTGTAAAAAATCATCTGCTCCAATATTAAGACCCATTATTTTAGAATCTACACTGTCATTACCTGTCATTAAAATTACTGGAATGAAATCCAGATCTTTGTTCTGTTTAATTTCTTTAATAAGCTCTATTCCGTCCATACGGGGCATAACAGTATCTGTTAAAACAAGATCAAAACTTTCAGTAAGAATGTGTTCTAGAGCTTCTTCTCCGTCTACACATTCGGTTAAAGTCATGTCAAGCTCTGATAGAGTTTTCCTGATAACAGCCCTGTTTAGTTTACTATCATCAACAATTAATATTTTTGCATTATTTGTCATTATAACCTGTTCTTCTTCTAATAACAATTTATAGTTTTAAAACTTTATTTTTCCAAATTTAAAATTTTAGCGATTCCTACAAAAAAGAGATAATTCTAGTATTTTTGAAAATACCATTTTTAGAGGTTCACTATTATGTGTTTGTCAATTATACTACTCCTTTTAAGGTTGTACACAACAAAATCGTTTAGAGAGGTTTATAACCTATGGATTTTAATTAATGAAAAAGATTCTTTTTATACAGCTCCCACTTTCTGATCACGGACATAACTATGTGGATGGAAATGTTCAATGTGCTCCGGCTACTTTGTCAGCGTTTATTAAAAAAAGATATAATTATAACTGTTCCTATCTTGCTGATTATTTTGTTAATTATGTTTCAGATGAGACTCTGATAAAATATATTATTAATTTTAAACCTGATATTCTCTGTTTTACTCTTTTTTTGTGGAATAGTGAACGGGTAATTTATGTTTGTGAAGAGTTAAAAAGAAGAAATTTTAATACAACTGTTATTATTGGTGGTGCTGAAGTTCAAAGAGACTCATGGATAATGGAATCAAAGCGAAACGGAGTTGATATTTTTGTCTATGGAGAAGGAGAGTTTTTCTTTGAAAAATATTTTACAAATGATTATTCGGAATATCTTAATAGTATTAATGGAAACTCATTGTTTATTCAACCCTCTGAATTTACTTTTTCTCTGCAATCCTGCAGCGAACCCTTTTCTGATAATTACATAAACGTTTTGCATGATGGTTCTGTTTTTTATGAGCATATGCGTGGGTGTCCATATCGATGCATTTATTGTAACTATTCCGGTCATAATTCAGCTGTCAGAGAAAGAGAAGAAGAGAGTCTTCTCTCTATAATTGTAAAAGCCGCTGCTCGTGGAGTATCCGAAATTTACCTATTGGCTCCAAGTCTTGAACGATCCTCTAATTTTAATCAACTTCTTGAAAGAATAGCCCAGGTTAATACCACTAATATTCGGCTTCATTCTGAGCTAAGAACAGAATATATAGATGAAAAGCGTGCTAAATTATTATACAAGGCCGGTTTCCGTTCTCTTGAAATTGGTTTACAGACACTCAATCCGGATTCTTTGAAACTTGTTGGACGAAAAACAGATATTGAAAAAGTTGTGCTCGGTATTGATTATCTAATTAAACAGGGAATTGAGCTCAAAATCGGAATCATTCCGGGACTTCCCGGAGATTCACCTAAGAGCTTTATAAAGACTATCGATTTTCTTTATGATAGAGGCCTTGGTGAAAGTATAGAATTTTATCCGTTGATGGTTTTACCCGGTACTAAATTACGATCAATCCTCAAAGATTATTCTATCCAGTTTCAAGATATGCCTCCTTATCATATTCTATCTAGCGATACCTTTCCTCCCGAATCCTTCTCTGAAATAAAGGAGTATTTAGAAGAAAAAACCGGGCTATATACTCTTTCTCATACTGTTCCTGATCTTATTTGTGATAAATCCTCTTCTTTTTTTAAGGGAGCGTTCCTTGATCTTTGTGGAACTACGTTTACCGTTGATGATATTCAAAAGGATAGTTATCATTTCACATGGTATATTCGTTTTGATGATCCTGAAAAATTCTACAATCTATTACCTGAACTAATAGGTAATAATGGTCATCTCTATTCTTTCGTACTCATTTATGAAGGCTATTTAAATGAAGAGTATCTTGCTTCAATATCTGAATCATATGGCACGGGTTCTTTGACAGAAAGATTAAATGTTTATAATGAATGGATAGATACTCTATCAATTCGTTTTTTTCAGATATTCTTTACCCAGGAAGCTTATTCCTGGGTAAACAAGAATTATAATTATATTGAACCCTTTATTTTAGCTTCTAATCTCACAATGCCCGACTACTCTTTGATATTAACTCCCGCAATATATATTAAATATCGTAAGGAAATTATAGAAAAGTATTCAGAATATTCTGAAAAAATTGCATTTACTGATGAATATGACTTTGAAGATTTTTTTACAGAAACCAACGATATTCGCAAGATAGCGCCATTTAATATTTATAATTATTCGGGACTTGAATTTTTCTTTAACTAAAATTATCAAAATAATTTGATAGAGCAATTAAAAAAAGATATGATTTATCAGCGCTCACAGTTTCTTGTATTGAGACTATTAATGCTTAATGCTTAATGATTGAATTATTGTATCTTTTAGTTCTGAAAGGGGTTAGCCAGTTGTTGCTCTAAACTTACTTTTTCATACTTTAAGCAGAAAATTATAAATTATTTAAAACTTTATAAAAAATAAGTTTGTATAGGAAATATAAACTAAGAGGAATTATGTTTGATGTACTAGTCGTTGGAGCCGGACATGCTGGTTGTGAAGCAGCTTTAGTTGCTGCACGGTCTGGTTGTAAAACTTTACTTGTAACTGGAAATCTTGATACAATTGCGCAGATGAGTTGTAACCCCGCAATAGGAGGACTTGCAAAAGGACACCTTGTTCGTGAAATTGACGCCCTTGGCGGAGAAATGGCTCGTGTAATTGATCAGACCGGAATACATTTTAAAATGTTAAACAAAAGCCGGGGGCCGGCTGTATGGGCGCCCCGTGCACAGGCTGATAAAAAAAGTTATCAGAATTTAATGAAATCTGTTCTTGAAAGAACGGAAAATTTGGAAATTGTTCAGGATATCGCATCTTCATTAATTATTGAAAACAAGGTTATAAAGGGAATTATTTCTGAAAGGAATAATCGCTATTATTCAAAAACTGTTATTGTATCAACCGGAACATTTTTAAATGGATTAATTCATATTGGGGAATATCAGGAAAAATGCGGACGGCTTGGTGATTTCTGTTCCAATAATTTAACTGATTCATATCGTGAACACGGCTTTGATATTATTAGGTTAAAAACAGGAACACCTCAAAGGGTAAATGGAGCATCCATTGATTTTTCAAAATGTGAAGAGCAACTCCCTGATGAGAATCCAATTCCTTTTTCTTATGATACTGATCCTGAAAGTATAAAATCTCTTCCACAGGTATCGTGCTGGATAACTTATACTTCAGAGGCTACTCATAAAATCATTAATGATAATATCCATCGATCACCTCTTTATGCAGGAGTCATAGATGGTATTGGAGCACGCTATTGTCCCTCGATTGAAGATAAGATTGTGAGGTTTTCTGATAAACCGCGCCATCAATTATTTTTAGAACCCGAAGGCATAAGCACTAATGAGTTTTATATTAACGGATTCTCCAGTTCTCTTCCAGAAGATGTTCAACTTCAGATGGTTCGAACAGTGCCGGGTCTTGAAAATGTGCAGGTGATGCGACCGGCGTATGCTGTTGAATATGATGCTGTACCACCTGTACAGCTTAAATTTTCTCTTGAGACTAAATTGATAAAAGGCCTCTTTCATGCGGGTCAGATAAATGGAACATCCGGTTACGAAGAGGCTGCCGCACAGGGACTCATCGCTGGAATAAACGCCGTCTGCCTTATTCGCAATCAGAAGCCTCTTGTTTTGAAACGCTCTGAAGCCTACATTGCGGTTATGATTGATGATCTTATTTTGAAAGGTGCAGAAGAACCTTATCGGCTTTTTACTTCTCGTGCTGAGCACCGCTTATTGTTGCGACAGGATAATGCAGACAAGCGACTTATGGAGTATGGCTACAATAAGGGTGTCGTCTCTGAAGAAAAGTATAAGCGAATGCTTACAAAGTATCAACAGATTGAGGATATGATTAAATCTCTTTCTGAACGTAAAATACTTGTAGATGATACTGTTCGGGCAAAATTAAACGACCCTAAGTCACATATAGACTCAATCAAGGGTTCTATCTCTGTTGCAGAAATACTGAAACGCCCCGGTGTTCATTTGCGTGATCTGTTCTTTCTAATGGGAGAAGATTTCAATGAAGAGTTCGCAGCCATTGCCGAGATGGAGATTAAGTATGCCGGATATATCCACAAAGAAGAAGAGCGTATAAAAAAGGTTGCCTCTTATGAGAATCTTGTGATTCCGGAAACCTTTGACTATGACTCTGTCTCAGGAATTAAGCGAGAGGCTGTAGAAAAACTCAAAAGAGCTCGACCTGAAACAGTCGGGCAGGCAATGCGAGTCTCTGGTGTTGATCCCGCACACATTTCAGTTTTGCTCGTTTACCTCAAAAAGCATTCCGGTTAAGAATCATTATGTTTAGTTGATAGATATTATTTAAGGAGGGTTCCACGTGGAACATATATCCAATTCTCTTGTTGAAAATAAGATTAATCAGTTTTCTGAGATGATCTATGAAAACAATAAAAAGTTCAATCTTACCGGTTTTAAAACTTTAGAGGATGTGAGGTCAAAACTGGTTAAGAATTCCATTGTAGACCTTTCCCGGCTAAATGTTCCACGTGGAACTTCTGTTGTGGATATGGGAACAGGTAGTGGTGTTCCTGGAGTTGTTCTGGCTATTCTGAATGAGAATTTGTCTTTTTTTCTTCTTGATTCAAATAGTAAAAAATGTGGTTTTATTAAAGATGCGTGTATAGAGCTTGGTCTTAACAATGTAACGGTTCACTCCGTTCGAATTGAGGAGTATGCCCGTGAGAATCGGGGAAGGTTTGATTGTGTAGTCAGTCGGGCTTTTGCTCCTGTTTATTATAATTTTGAGCTAGCTCTGCCTATGTTAAAAAAAGAGGGAGTTCTATATATCTATAGTCATTATGATTATTCAGATCTGTCGAAGGGTTTGAGAAGGTTTTGTGAACAACTGGGTGGATGTGGATACAAAACTCCTTTTAACGAAGGTATAACTGTAAAAAAAACGAAAAAGACCCCCCTACTCTATCCACGGAAGTTTCCTGTAATAAAAAGAGAGGCACAATTGATTCCGGAAACTGCATAAAGAGAAGAATCTTTCTTTCCAAATATAAGAGTCACATGTTAAAATAATTCAACAGGAAAGAGTATTTCCTGAAAACAATTACTTCTGTAATTCTCTCCTCTGTTTAGATGAAATAATCCTGCTTATATATCCATAATAGTTTCTCTATATATTAATAAGCTTTGTTTGTAGATGTGTTCTGTATGTTGTAAGTCCTGAATTGAATGATGAAAGACGTTTTGATCAGCAGAAGGTTCTTAAACGACATTATCTTCTAAAATAGGGGAAGTTTATTATATGTATGTCAGGTCCCAGGAAGAAACATCTGAGCTCTTTCGTTGTTGTAGGCGTCCCATATGTAGTAAGCCTGTTTGTCGTTGATATCGTATTGGCTGAAGACGATATCATCTATGTTTTCTTGAAGATGCTGATTCTCTGAAAGGGATTGGCTGTTCATCATTTGGTTGGATAAATCAGAAAGAAGACCTTCTGCGTCAGACGACAATTTGCGGATTGGAAGTTTTTCCAGATTTCCTCTCAGAGTTTTTAGGGTGAAAAACTTTTTTTCATAGAAGTACTGCATCAATGTAGAATTAAGGATAGCAAGCATTGCTTCGGAGGAGACATTTTCCATGTCGGGTATAAATCCGTTAACACTGTTGAGCATATAGTACCCTTCTCGATCGATAGCAAAGGTTAACCGTTTGCCAATAAACTTATAAAGAATTTTGTTTTTCTGTTCATACAGATGTTTCGGTGCTGTCTGTTGAAGCTTTTTCGGGTTAAATGAGAATGTGTGGCCGGAATAGTTGATTTGGTAAGGTGTAACATCTTTACCGACAAGAATTCTATCAGGGTATTCTTCAGTTTGAGTTGTTTGAACATGCCTGGTGTTGTTTCCGGTTACTATTCCCAGAAAGAACTGAGCACGATTTTCAAGGTAGTAGCACTCCTGGCTGTTAATGTGAGACAGTATATCCTGAGTCTGTGAAGAGTAGTTGATGTTAATTATATTCTGGTAACTCTGTTGTAATGAACTTTGATTGATAATCAGGTCGTTGTTTTTTTTGGAGTTGGTTCGTGAGCATAGTTTGAAAGTGTTCTGTTTAATTAATGCGGAAGATTTAGAAATAAGAAAAGAAATAGCAGGGCTATAGACATCTTCGAATTGATCACCCCAGAGTGTTATGTTTGAGATTTTACTGTTTTCAAGAATATATTTTCGGCAGTTTTGATGGGCCTTAATATTCAGCAGTGCTTCAGGTACCAGAAAAGCCAGTGCCCCCTTCTCTTTCAAAAGTTCAAGAGATCTTTCGATAAAGAGTGTAAATGTATTAATTCCACTTTTAGCAGAGCTGTAAGCCTTTCTGTAATATTTTTTTTCGTCTTTTGTAAGCGTGCTACCCCACGGTGGATTGCCGATAATTATATCATAATTGTTTTCAGGAATAATCGGTTGATCAAATTGCAAAGAATCTTTTAAAATAAAATTTCTGCACATTATGTTCGATATATTTTCTTCCGGTACAGATGCAATTTGCGAAATATTGAAACGGGCAATTTTTATAGCAAGTGAATCGATATCAAAACCGTAAAGGTTGTTTTTGATAATTTCAATTGCTGCCTGTTGAGATGGGATATTGTTTTGTACATATATACATTGTAGCTTTTTAAACAGCAGAATTAAAAAATGTCCAGAACCACAAGCCGGGTCAAGAAACTTAAGCGTTCTTATTGTATCAAAATCAGAAATGTTTTGTAGAGAGTCTTCGATTATATGATCGACGATATCAAGTGGAGTGAAGAATTGACCTTTAGTCTTTTTGTTTAATTCAGTTTCAATTTTTTGATAAAGAAATCCCAGTAAGTCTCCATCAGAAATGATGTCCCATTTCTTTAATACTGTTAAAAATTCGTTGTAAACAGTTTGTAAAACTGGAGGGCATTTAACAGAATCGTCCATAAGTGGAATTAAAAGGTCTTCACTTTGAATTTTGTTCTGTTCGTTTGTAAATAGCTCAAGTGTTGTATTTAAAAGATGTGGAGGTAGTTGCTCGGAAATGTACATTGAAACACCTGTTTTACTAAATATAGTATATACAAAACAACTTATATCTAAGTTTTTACTGATAAATATTAAGTTGATTTATAATCTAATTATCGAATCGAGTGTTGCAAAAAGATTAGCCTTTTTTCATGCGGGGCTGATTTAAAGCAGAGATTTAACTGAATTATTATAAATAGCAGTATAAGGATCAACAATTATAACAATTATAACAATTATAACAAATATAACAAATATAGATGATTTGATTTTTTAGTAATAAAATCATCTATATAAGAGAAGCAGAGTAACCGATTATAAAATTAGAAGAGTGTTCAGAAAATACGGAATAGGGTTTACATAAGCCTGCAGTTAAGTTCAAAGTATAAATGTCAGGAAATTAGTAATAAATAATTTTAGAAGCAGATGATCAAGTTTTTAGGAGAACCATTATTATCATGTTCAGAGAGAATTTTCTGTGATTGATTCATTCATAATTACAACCGAACAGACAAAATCGGGCAAACCTACCCTTGCTGTTTTAACGGACCAAAAAAAAAGATATCTTCATAGTAAAATTAATCCAGGAAACGAGAGCCAGATTTTCAGGAAAGAAATAGAGGAAAATCGAGCCGGTCTGATTATTATTCTGGGGTTCGGGCTTGGATATCATCTTGAGAATAATTTTGATATTTTGCGAGGGAGACGGGTAATTGTAATAGATCACCCTTCTCTGGCCGAAAATAGTGAAGTATGTAATGCTGCAGCAAAGTTCAAGACTCAATCAGAGAATTTTTATTATATTGCTGAATCTGCTGTTTTAATAGAAGAAACACTGAAAAAGTATATAAATGTCGATAATGTCTCGGTTTTATCAGTGATTCCTCACGCCTCTTCATATCGAATTTTCAACGCATATTTTTGTGAGGTAGAAGCAATAATCAGAGAATTGATTGATTCTAAAATCTCGAACAAGGCTACTATCAATAAATTTGCTGATCTGTTTTTCAAAAATTGCTTAAAGCGTTTCTCATCAATAAATAAGTATTATCCGGTTTCTTCTCTTTATAACCAATTCACAGAGTATTCGACCATTATCGTTTCATCATCACCAACTGCATATAATCAGTTAATCTTGATACGGAAGCTTTCTGAACATTACTTTATTATTGCCGTTGATTCGGCTGTTCCTATGCTAATGGATTCTGGAATAACTCCGGATTTTATAATTTCTATCGACCCTCAACCATGGATTTCAGAGCATCTATTGGGTTATAATTTGTCACAGTCGGTAATGATAGAAAATTTAACAGCCTATCCGATAATGGCTAACGGTACAACAAACCATTTTTTAGCTGTGAACACTCATCCCCTTGGGCAATTAATTGAAGAGTTATTTGATGCAAAGATCGGTTCTGTGGATTCAAGCACGGGCAATGTAGCTGGTGATGCTTTAAGTTTTGCTCTTAAGCTGGGGTTTAAAGAAGTAGTTATTGCAGGCGTTGATCTTTCGTTTCCATTTGATGTTATTTATGCATCGGGTACAGCTTATCAGAATCGGTTTTCCTTTTTCTTTAATAATCGTTTTAAGCCTGTAGAATCCTGGAATAGCTCTTATATCTTTCATGTGTCGGGTCGCATAAAAAGTAATGGCGTTTATACACGCAGGAACTTTGAAACGTATCGAAAATTGCTAATAAATAAGTTTGCTTCAGAATCGTCAGTTTTTCAGCTGGCCGACTCTCTTCACACTCCTCTCTTTAGTACAATTAGTGAGTCCGCTCTTAATTCCGTGAAATTTATTTTGAAGAAAGAAAAAATAATTAAAGAGGTCATTGAGTCAAAGAAACCTTCATTAATAGATCTGTCTTTGGTTAAGAATGTGTTATTAAACACGACTGTTCTTGAGAGAGTTACCCAGGCATCGTTCATTAGTGACGGCTTGAAAAAAAAGTTATTAACAGTTATTAATAAATTGTGAATAACTTACAGTTAATTGTGGATTGCTTTGTGAATATTGAAGAGAAAAATACTTGCCATTTTGAAGTTCTTTTCAATAATAGAGAGCTTATTAGAACCTTATAAAGTTGATTAGGAAGATTATATGAACCGCCTCGAAAAAAAGATTTCTACCATTTTAAACTCCGCCATGGCTGATGATCTTACCGATTATGGTAAAATTATCAAAAGTATGAAGAAGTCGCTTGGACTTCCCTTCTTTGGAACAAAAAAAATTGCAGCCGCCCTTCTGAAAGAGTGTCTTGGAGATGTTTCACATTTTGAATATGATTATGAAATATTTAAAACCGGAGTATCTTCTAAACCGGTTTTCGAAGATACCTTTGAGGGCAAAGTTCGTCTTTTCATGAATATTGGAAAGAATCACAGGGTATCTCCTGGTGATGTTATTCGTGAAATCGTAAAACGTTCCGGTATTGATGGAAAACTTATCGGGAAAATCGATATTCACCAGAACTATTCATTCATTGAAATACCTGAACAGTACGCGGAAGTTGTTCTTGTTTCATTTGATAATGTTCGCTTCAGAGGAACAGCAGTTGTTCTTGAACCGGCAAAGCGTAAAAAGCGCGATTAACTATTTTAAAATTATTAGTGGTTAATCTTGGTAAGGGGCACTTTCGCGTTTAGCGGGGTGCCTTTTTTTTGGTCATTTAATTATTTAAACCGAGGAAATGTTTGTGCAAAAAGATATCAAAAGAGTGAAGAGTTGTGAGATCTGCCCAGTCTGTAATATTAGACTTGCTGAAGATAGTGAAAACTCACTCTTTGCTGCTTGTAAAAGCTGTGGTCTTGTTTTAAACAAGGGATATATGGCTGGTGGATACAGTGATAATTATTTTACAGATGATTATCGTAATCAGTACGGTAAAAGTTATGAGGAAGACTTTCCGGCAATTTATAACGATTCTGAGCGCCGAATAAAAAAAATTCAAGCAATGCTTATAAAGAGGTCTGGAAAAGATATGTCTGTGCTTGATGTTGGCTGTGCTCTTGGTTTTTTTTTGAAAGCAGCGGAAGATTCGGGTGCAACAAAACTTGCAGGAATTGAAATTTCGGAATACGCAGTAAACTACATTCGTGAAACATATAAATATGCTGTTTCTCAGTGTTCTTTCGAAGAATATAAAAATAATCAGAAGTTTGATGTGGTAAGTGCCTGGTATTTTGTTGAACATACTTCATGCCCGATTGAAACAATTAATCGACTTGCCGGGATGCGGAATAAAGGGGGTATTCTGGCTTTTTCTGTTCCATCTGTTTTCGGGCCGATGTATCGCAACAATAGAACGAAGTGGCTTAAAACTCATCCACAGGATCACGCTGTTGATTTCACTCCTCGAGCTGTAAAAAAAATTCTTAAAAGTCTTGGGTTTTCGAAAATTCGTATTATTCCCGCATCATATCATCCGGAACGGTTATTCTATTTGCAAAAGCAGAATGGTTTAAGGTTTCGCATGATCTATTATTTTTATCGATCTGTTGCACGCTTATTCTCGTATGGTGATACCATAGAGGTTTATGCGAAATAATTGTGCGTTTTTTCGAGCTTTGCAAGAAAAGAATTCCTTAACATTTACTAACAACGTCACTCAGATGGATTTAGGGCTTTGTTAAAGTTTTCGGCTATTTTTAAGGTTAGATATTAGTAATTTTTTGGGGTATACTGTATTTAACAGAAATTAGAGTTATAAATGATGGTTTTATAGAAAGAATCGAAAAATTAATTTGACATAACAAACATGCAATTTCTACTGATATTTTGAATAATTTCAAAAATAAAAATTGCTAAAAACGTAATTTACATAAAGAGGTAATAATTATGAAAAGAACTTTTCAGCCCAGCGTGCTTAAAAGATTACGGACACACGGTTTTCGTGCAAGAATGGCTACAGCAGCAGGTCGCGATGTTCTTGCTCGTCGTCGTCGAAAAGGACGCCATAAATTAACTGTGTCTGATGAGAGACGCGGAAAATAAGTAGTACCGTTTGAAAAAAAAATATTCCCTTAAGGGGAGACTGTGTTTTAGATCAGTATTCCTTGAAGGGAAAATTTTTAGAAGAAAATATTGTTTTTTTTATGTCTTAAAAAATTGTACTAAAAATTCAGCGCCGACGTGTCATAAATCTGAAAACACTTTAAAACTTGGTATTATTGTTACTAAAAGAATGGGTAACGCCTGTATACGGAATAAAGCTAAACGAAAGTTTAGGGCCGCTTTTAGACAAGAAATTCTTTCTTATAATTCTGATCTTTGTATGGTCGCAAAACTGCGAAATGACTTTTACAAAATCGACATTGAACAGATTAGAAAGGATATACGGCTTTTTTTGCAGGAGACCGGACTGGATCACAAATGAAAAAAATTACATATTATATCTTATGGGCGCTTCCAAAAAACCCTGTTTGCTTGAATTCTAAAAAAGAAAACAGAGGTTTTACCAGGCATATGCGCTCACAAGGGAACTTCCGTAATATGTTTTTGGAAGTTCTCTCGTATTACAGTATACAACCCATTCTGTTTATTATTATGATTTATAAAAAAATAATTTCTCCTTTTTTACCGAACGCATGCAGATATTATCCAACATGCTCTCAATATGCCCATGGGGCGTTATTGAAACATGGACTGGTATATGGATTATTTCTCTCTGTTAAAAGGCTTCTCAGGTGTAATCCGTTGTTTCCGGGGGGATACGATCCAGTTCCGTAAAAAAGAAAAGTTTTTCTTATAGTGTTAAATTGTGTGCTGATCGTATATCCTTTATAATACGAATAACGCATCGTAAATGTTTTCAGATACATTCCGTCGGTTACTGACTCAGGAATGTAAAAATGGAAAAGAATACTTTCTTAGCTTTTGTTCTTTCAGGCCTTATAATAGTGGTCTGGTTTTCTCTAATGCCTCCTCAAACTCCTCAAAATGAACAGTTAGTAAAAGAAACTGAACAGATAGCTAATAATGAAGAAGATGGTGATGATGAGTCGCTTTCGGTAGCCAAAAAAGATACAGTAGATGCCCCGGATTCTGGATCAGAATCTTCTATAGAACCCCTATCTGAAGATCCTCTGACTGAAGAGAAACTCTCTTATAAAACTGAAATGTATGATATAGAGCTCTCAAACAAGGGAGCTCGAATTGTTTCTTTTAAGTACGGAGAGCGTGACATCGAATTAGCCCTACCCTTCAAAGATAACCGCCCTGGGTTTGACTACACCTTTTATTTAACGGAAAAGAGCTTTCTACTAGATAGTGACTTAAGCAAGGTGATCTGGTATGTTCATGAAAAAAATGACAAATCAGTAACTTTTGCACAGAATATTTCCATTTCCGGTAAAAACGTAAGAGTTTTTAAAAAGTATGTCTTTGGAGAAGGTTACAGTTTTGATGTTTCTTACAGCTTTCATAATGCTGAAGATAGTAAGGTCTATTTTCCTGAAGCAAAAATTATATTTACCAATGCCGATTTTCTTGGTCCAAAAATGGAAAATTATGATTCTTCATTTAACAAGCTAAAATCGATCTATTATTCCGATAAAAAAAGATCAATATCTAAAGGTGGTGGTTTTCTTGGCGGTATGTTTTCAACTCCTGCTGATATAAAGACCATATACGAAAAAACTGAATGGACTGGCCTTGTCAGTCGTTATTTTGTATCGGTCATGCTTACAAAAGGATCAAAAGCCGATGCGGTAATCGGCGATGCTCGAAATGAAACCTCCTATAAAACGGGCCTTGTTTTTGATAATGAGGGATTAAATCCAGGAGTTACTGATTATTCTTTTCAGGTTGTTGTTTCTGAAAAAGACAAATCGGTATTAAAAGCCATCTCTCCAATTTTGGAAGATGCTTCAGATACAAGCAAATGGATAGATCCAATTCGCATGGTTGTGGTCTGGGCTCTCAAAAAAATAAATTCTGTTGTTCCTAACTTCGGCTGGTCAATAGTTATCTTCTCAATTCTATCAAAGCTGATACTCCTTCCATTAACACATAAGTCAACACAGTCGATGAAAAAAATGTCAGAGCTTCAGCCTGAAGTTAAAAAGATGAAAGAGAAGTATAAGGATAAGCCTGATATTGCCCAGAAAAAAATGATGGAGCTCTATAAAGAACGGGGTGTGAATCCGATGGGTGGATGTCTGCCAATGCTAGTTCAGATGCCCTTTTTTATTGCTCTTTACAGTGCACTTAGTAATTCTTTAGACATGTGGAACTCCCCATTTATTTTATGGATAAAGGATCTCTCATCTCCTGAAACTCTTTTTTCAATAGGAACTTTCGATATACATCTGTTACCTCTGATAATGACAGCGACATCCTTTTTACAACAGAAGGTATCTGCAACTGATTCGGCTGCTGCAGGACAACAGCAGATGGTTATGAAAATGATGCCGGTTTTCCTTCTGTTTGTCTTCTGGTCAATGCCTTCTGGTCTGATTATTTACTGGACCATGCAGAATATTATTCAAGTGATACATCAGCTTGTTGTTAACAGATTATCTGTAAAGCGATCGTGAGGAGAAAAGATGAAAGTTATAGAAATAGAAGGAAAATCTTTAGATGATGCGAAAAAAAAGGCTGCCGAAGAACTTGGAATTGAAGTTTCAGCTCTCAATAAAAAGCGAATTGAAGTTTTAGATGAGGGGAAATCGGGAATTTTTGGTTTCGGTGTCTCCCGCCCTGCCCGTATACAGGTAAGTTATGACGTTTTAACTAAGGATATTGGTGAATATGTTAAAGATATTATTCATTCTATATTTAAAAAAATGGGTCTTGATATCTCTATTGTTGAATTTCACGAAGGAGAAAGCAAGGTCTATGTAGAACTTGAAAGTTCTAACTCGGGACTGATTATTGGAAAAAAAGGAAAAACTCTGGAGGCTGTTCAGTTTCTGGTAAACCTGATAGTAAATCAGCAGAATAACAGTGATAAAAAGATAATCTTGGACATTGAAGGATATCGAGCAAAACGGGAACGTTCTTTAAAGAGTCTCGCTCGTACAATTGCGGCCAAGGTTGCCCGTAATGGAAAAGCATTCACAATGGAGCCGATGAATCCATTCGAGCGTCGCTTGATACATTTAACTCTTCAGAATGATAATCGCGTAACAACCCGCAGTGAAGGCCAGGGAATTTATAGAAAAGTTAAGGTGTTTCCTAAACGTAATGGATAATGATATTATCTGTGCTCCGGCAACCTCACCTTTCAATTCCGCATTAGCAATTATTCGTGTAAGCGGTACCGGTTCAGACGGTATCGCTCGGCGAATTTTTCAATCAAACCAACCAATTGAACACCGAAAGTCTTTGTATGGTTCCATTCACGACTCCCGTGGTCTTGTGGACGATGTAATGCTTACCTGGTTTAAGGCTCCCTTCTCTTTCACCGGAGAGGAGACCTTCGAGGTTAGTTGCCATGGAAACCCGCTGATAGTACAGCGAATAATGATGCTGCTTCTAAGTTTTGATAATGTCCGGTTTGCTGAACCGGGAGAATTCACCAGGCGTGCTTTTTTAAATGGAAAGATGGACTTAACAGAGGCCCAGGCTGTGAATGCGGTTATCCAGGCACGTAGTGATTGGGAGATAGATTCGGCTCTCGATCAGATGCATGGTTCACTTAAGCGTGAGGTAATTGCTCTGAAAGAGGTACTGATACTTCTCCGGGCAAATATTGAGGCAGCTATTGATTTTTCTCAAGAGAATATTAGCTTTGTTACCTATTCTGAGGCTTTAATTCAGGCTGAAGATATTAAAACGAAGTTAGAGTCTCTTCATAAACGGTGCAGTATTGGTGAACGAATATCACATGGAATAGTCGTTGCAATAATTGGAAAACCAAATGTTGGGAAATCCAGCATATTAAACTATATTATAAATGCTGAACGCTCTATTGTTTCAGATATTCCAGGTACAACCCGCGATATTATCCGTGAATCGATACAAATGCGAGGAATACATCTTAATTTGGTAGATACTGCCGGTATTCGTAATTCGGAAGATGTTGTCGAAAAGATAGGGATAGAAAGATCAAAAAAGGCTTTGGCTGATGCCGATATTATTCTGGTTGTTTTTGATCAGTTGACTGGTGTAAATTTCGAAGATGAGACTCTGGTAGCATCGTTGCCTGAAAAAAAAATGGTAGCACTTTTAAACAAGAGTGATATACAGAAAAATCTGACTATAGACCAATTTTCTGACCGGTTTGTGAACACAATCTGTTTTTCTGCAATAACAGGAGAGGGGCTTGATAAGCTTGAAGAGTGTGTAGAGAGTATAGTTCTATCTCATTATGGAAATTTCCGTAGTTCGTTTGTTGCCGATATCAGGATTGTAAAGCTACTGGAACAGTCGAAAGTGTTTTGTAAATCTTTGATTGACGTTTTGGAAAATGAAGAACCAGAAGAGATAGTTGCCTTCGAGATCAGACAGCTTATAGATACATTGAAAGAAATAACCGGGGAGATATCAACAGATGATATACTTGAATCGATTTTTACGCGTTTTTGTATCGGTAAGTAACCGTTTTTCTATCTCTGTTTTCTGTTTGATAGTTGGAACCCTGTTTCTAGTCTCATGCTCGGATCGAGCCAACATAGATATAGAGCAAAATGATCTCTTTGATCTTTTAGCTGATCCTGAAGGCATAGAAGAGTACCTCTATGATTTGGCAGAAACAGACTCTGCCGTAAGTTATGAGAGACTGGGGCAGTCTGAAGATGGAAATTGGCCAATCTCTAAAATTATCATCACCTCCCCCGATGGACCAGCAGTAAGAAAACCAGCTGTTTTGATAGTGTCCGCATTACACGGAAATGAAACAACTTCACTCTATATTGTGTTACGACTTATTGAGTATCTCTGTGAAATGCGGGAAACTTCACCACGGATTTTACAATTGCTTGAAACCAGGGAGCTTCACTTTATTCCGACAGCCAATCCCTGGGGTATTGCAAACGCTTTTCGTTATAATGACAATAATGTGGATTTAAATCGGAATTTTGGTTTTGCCTGGGAATACAGCGCCAGTCATGGAGCGGCTCCGTTTGATCAGGCCGAGACTAATTTTATTCGTGATGATGCACTTCTTAATAATTATTATATGAACATCTCGTTTCATTCCGGAGAAGCCTGTATTTCAACTGTATGGGATTATATTGGTACAACCGAGTCATCTGGTACTCCCTCTTTGTACAGTTATGAACAGTTTACTACAGAGTATCTACCAAATGCTGAATCGGTTTTCATGTATGCAGAGTGGTACAGTTCGCTTGTAAACGATAGCGGTGATGAAAGCTTTTACGACATAGAGGGATATGACTGGTATCGATGTTACGGGACAATGGGAGACTGGTTCTTTGCCGAGCGTGGCTCTCTACCCTTTACAATCGAAGTCTCAAGAACGAAATCATCTGATGATCCGGACTATTTGAATGACCTCTGGAACTACCAGAAAGAGGCTCTGCTTGATCTGCTCGAAAATAATACCAACCTGCTAACCGGATATGTGTATGACAGTGACGACGGAACTCCCCTTGAAGCTCATATAAGCCTCATTAGAAAAGCACGCTCTAACAGAGACCCTCAACCCTATACCCTCTTTACTTATAGTGATAATGAGTCAGGCGCCTTTGCCATTATTGCAGATCCGGGATCGTATGATGTTAAGGTAACATCTGATGGATATCAAACAGCAGACACTCAGGTTGTCCTGACAGCCGAAAATGAAGAGTTTGCTATTTCATTAAATAGAATGCGTTAAAAGTTAAGAATAAAGTAGTTTTTACCCCCGGCACCCTGTAGACTAAGTTCGACAGGATGATTGACAAAGTAAACCATCGACAATGCCTGTAGTTATAACTGAACAAAATGTGCGTTTGAAATTTGCTTTAGGAAAAAGTACTAAGTAGATTAGCTAACCCGTTCCGATATTAAAATGAAGACCTAATAGGTATAGGTAGATTTATCTGGTCAAAAGCACAAAAAAACGATTCCGGTATGATTATGAGATATTTGAAGTTAATATCACTTATGTCTTTTTTGTTTTCCATTTCGCTATGGGCGGGTCCATTTGTAAAGATAAACAGCATAGATGCGCGTGTAGAGTATCCCGATATTCAGTTGCGCGTCAGTGTACAGGATAAGGATAAGAACTGGATAGCTGGTCTGGATGAGGAAAATTTTCTTGTTTATGAAGATGGATACCGTGTTAATTATGTTCAGGTAAAGAGCCTCGAGAAAGAGAAAGATCTTTTGTATCTTGTTTTTTCAATAGATTCGAGCAAAAGTATCCCACAGGATTATTTTCAAAAGATAAAAAAGTCGGCAATTGATATAGTTATAGCCTCTGGTGTTCTTGAGCGCATTTCTCTTTTTCGGTTTAATGACAGGGTTGTTTTGCTCAAGAATTTTACTGATAATAAAAGCAGTCTGATAGAGCAGATCGAAAAAATTGAGCAGCATGGTTCAAAAACTGTTTTATATGATGCAATTTATGACTCTATTGATCTGATAAGTCGTGTAGAGGGTAGCCGTAAAGCGGTTGTAATTTTTACTGATGGTAAGAATGAAGGCAGTAGTGTAACCTTTGATGATGTCACAGCATTTGCGAACGCACACTCAATACCCCTTTTTATTGTCTCTTTTGCAAAATCTGAAAATATTAAATCGTTACGACGTCTCTCTAAGCTGACTGGAGGGCAGTGTCTTGAAGTAGACACGATACAGAATGTTCCGGCAGCGTATCAACGGATAATCAGGAATATAAAAAGTCAGTATTTGATACGCTATCATACAATGGTAAAGCCGGATGGAAAAAATCATCTTGCTGAAGTACGCCTGAAGTATGCTGAAGTCAGAGATCGTGATATTAAGAAGTTTACAGTACCACGCGAAACAGTACAGATTGATTTGCCGCCTTTTAAGCAGATGCTTCTGGTGGCCATTATGCTATTGTTTACCTTTGTGTTTATTGCGCTTCTTGTGTATCTGGTAAAAAGAAGTCGCCGTTATCCAGAGCCGGTTCGGTCTAAAAAGAAAAGACCATTTTTTGAAAACTATAGTAATCGTCAGGAATCGCTATATAATAATACGTCCGGTTCTCTGGACGAGGATGATCTCTATCCTGTAGGTGTCGGAGATAAGTCACATGAAACAATAGCACCGACAAATCAGGAATACTACTCAAGTGCCTGGCTTCTTCTTCAGGATGGAAAAGAAAACAAGAAATTTGTTTTAAGTCGTGATGAAGTTGTGATTGGAAGTAGTGATGAGTCACATATAATTATTCGTAGCAGGGGCGTATCGAAAAAGCATAGTTGTATAAAGAAGATAGAGGGTAATTATTTTCTCTTTGACATGGTATCTGATAACGGAACTTTTCTGAATGGAACCAAGTTGTTACGGCCAAAACAGTTGTACGATTGGGATGAAATTGTTACTGGCCCCATTACATTCATATTTCGCGGATCAACGTTTTAAAACTGGCTTCAAGAAAAACTTTTCTTCATTTACCTCTCTAAATAAATCTTGACTTTTTATAATTTTCAATTATACAATAAAGGGGATTCTAAAATAATTTGAATTACCCGGGTTTCCTGACAGTAGAGGGGGCAATTATGAATTTTAAAATAAAACACCAGCCATCCTATTCTCTGATAGAGATTTCTCTTAAACAGGGAGAACGGATTAAAACCGAAGCCGGAGCCATGGTTTACATGAGTCCCGGTTTTCAGGTGCAGACAAAATTTGGAAGTGGCTTCTTATCTGCTCTTGGAAATAAGTTTCTGGGTGGCGAGACACTTTTTATTAACGAATACACATCCGTTTCTGATGGAGCTGTGCTGGCTCTGGCTACTGACCTTGCGGGAGACATCGCACACACCAAGCTTGATAATTCGACATTGATAATGCAAGGAGGTGCTTTTCTGGCTTCTTCGGTAGATGTTAATATTAAGCCGATTTTTGGAGGCTTGAAAAGCATTATCGGGAAAGAGGGTGTTTTTCTGTTAAAGGCCAGTGGAAGCGGCGATCTCTTTTATACTTCGTATGGAGTAATTGTTCCGATTGATGTTGACGGATCATATATTGTAGACACAGGTCATTTGGTTGCTTTTGAAGAAAATCTGACCTATTCTCTTAAGAAGGCATCGAAGGGGCTTTTCTCTTCGATTGCTTCCGGAGAGGGTTTCGTCTTTGAATTTTCAGGTAAAGGCAAAATCTGGATTCAGAGTCGTGTTCCGGCAGGATTTATTAATTGGGTAAACAGATTGTTGCCGGGTTAGGAGGAAAAATGCAGGTAGATATTAAATATAATCCATCTTATGCTTTAGCTCTTGTTACGTTAAATATGGGAGAGAAAATTAAAGCAGAAGGTGGTGCCATGGTTAGCATGTCATCGAATATTCAGATTGAAACACATAAGGCTGTTAAAAAAAATGGGCTGTTAAAGAGTCTTAAGTCTTCAATCTTTGGTAGAGAGTCTTTCTGGATGAATACCTTCACGGCGCAGACAGGATCTGGAGAGGTTACTCTGGCTCCAACTTTACCTGGTGATATATCGTCTCTATCATTAAACGGTACGATGTTTGTGCAGGCCTCTTCCTTCCTGGCCGGTCCTGATGATCTGGATATTGACACCTCCTTTCAGGGAATGAAAGGTTTTTTCTCTGGTGAATCACTCTTTTTTCTTAAACTGAGTGGAAAGGGAGATCTGCTAATGTCAAGCTATGGCGGTATTGAGGTTGTTGAAGTAGATGGATCAATAATAGTTGACACCGGTCATATTGTAGCCTTTGAAGAGGGTTTGACCTATAAGATAAAAAAATTTGGTGGCTGGAAATCTTTTCTGTTTTCAGGAGAGGGCCTAATTATGGAGTTTTCCGGAAAGGGAAAGATCTGGATTCAAAGTCGAAATGTTACTTCATTAAGCGGTTGGTTGAGCAAAGTTTTGCCTCCAAGAAGCTCGTAATGAAGTATTAAAGAGGAGAGAGTCCATGAAATATGAAATAGTCGGAAAGCCGGACTTTCCGTGTGTGAGAATCCTTTTAAAGGCCGAAGAGTCGGTTGTTGCTGAAAGTGGAGCAATGATATCCATGTCCTCAAATGTTGAATTGAAATCTTCAGCCAAAGGCGGGCTTTTTTCTTCTGCAAAGAGAGCCATGCTTGGTGGGGAATCTTTTTTTCAAAGTACGTTTACTGCCCACGGAGGTTCTGGAGAGGTATATTTTGCTTCAGAGACCACTGGAGATCTGGAACATATCAGTTTATCGGGAGATGAGTTGATAATGTCAACAGGCGCCTATGTTTGTGGAAGCCCAGAACTTGAGCTTGACAGCAAATGGGGTGGATTTAAAGGTTTCTTTGGTGGCGAGGGTCTCTTCTTCTTGAAGGTTCGAGGTGTTGGGGATCTGTTTTTCTCCAGCTTTGGTGCAATTCATGAGATATCTGTTAAAGAAGAGTATGTTGTAGATACTGGGCATATTGTAGCCTTTGATCCATCGTTAACTTACAATATAGAAAAGGTTGGCGGTCTAAAATCACTCTTTTTCTCGGGAGAGGGACTGGTTTGCCGGTTCTCGGGAAAGGGAAAACTCTATATTCAGACGCGTAATCAGAACTCATTTGCCAGCTGGGCCAATCAGTTTAGAAGAGTAGAGTCAAAAAACTAAGAGAAGTAAAGGGGTGGTATGCCTTTTCAGTATGATTTAGTAGAAAAAGAAGATGTTTCTGTAATAACTCTGATCGGCGAATTGCGAATCTTTGATCTTGCTGATTATACTGCTTTTTTTGAAGAGTTAGTAGATGGCGGAAAGATAAAAATTATAATTAATTTTGAAAAAATTTCATATGTTGACTCTACAGCGATTGGTCTACTGGTTAATATTAAACGCGGTATAGAGGATAAGGGCGGTAGGCTTGCACTCTGTTCGGTGCAGAAGGAAGTTATGAATGTATTACAGATAACCGGTGTAAATCAGTTTCTGGATATTTATGAATCACTTGATATTGCGGTAGAGAGTTATAAGTAGTGGTTTACTTTGAAGAGATAAGCCTGCAAACAGTAGGTTTTTCTGACATACACGATCTTACCGGGCAGATTTCTGCTATAATAAAAAGATCGGGTGTTTCTAACGGCCTTGTGAATGTCTTTGGAATTGGATCAACTAATACTATTACTATTGTAGAGTATGAACCCGCCCTTGTTGAGGATGTGAAGGATATTCTGGAAAAGCTTGTTCCGTCATCAATGCGGAGTCGCCATTCAGAAACATGGGGTGATGATAATGGTTTTTCTCATATGCGAGCGACTCTGTTTGGATGTGAAGTTACAGCTCCTATTGAAAATGGGTCTGTTGTTTTAGGAACCTGGCAGCAGATAATTGTAATTGATCACGACAACTCTTCACGAACCAGAAGGGTTCGTGTTACAGTAATGGGAGAATAGCTTTTTAGTCAGTAAGTGCATCCTCCATCTTTTTACGTTCAGTAAACCGTCGAGAAAGCTCCATTTTATGTTCGATCAATGAAATTGATGTTCTGATAAAGAATCGATCATGTTTAAAACGTAAAAGCTGTTCATACTGTTCATAGGCGATATCATACATCTTTAGTTTATAACAGCTTTCTGCATAGTAGTAATGGTAGGCTTTATCGTAATCCCCTTTTGAAGTATCAATTATCCTTAGGGTCATATAGGCCTTATAAAATTCACCCCGTGAAAACTCGAGTTTTGCTTTGCCAAGCAGACCATTTGCATAATAGGGATCAACCGAAAGGGTATAATTGTAATAATGAATGGCTCGTTTTTCCCTATTTTGCTTGAGGTATGCGTTTCCCAGGTCAATATAGGTTTCCAGGTGTTTCGGATATAATTTAGCAGCCTTGCGGTAAAACTCAATTGCTTCAGATATTTTATTCATGGATTCATAAGTTCGGCCGGTTTCCAGGTATGTTAAAAAATATTCGGGAACAATGTAGCGTGCCTTATTCAGATACAGAAAGGCTTTTTTGAAATTGAGAGCATGTGCATATGTTTTTCCAAGATTATAGTAAAATGGGAAAAATGTCGGGGCATGCTTTAAACCCCTTTCAAAAATTACAACAGCTTCCTTGTAATCACCTTGCAGCATCAGCACTGCTCCCGCATTATTTTCAAGAGCAGCTGGACTCTCTCCGTCACAAAATAAGATGTCGTTTTTGCGATAAATTCTTGTTACAGCTTTTTCTTTTATCTCTTTACTGTTTGCATCGCGCATAAGATAACGAAGGAGGTTCATTTCGGACTCTTCAAATCTTTCCTGATAAAAATAAAGTGAAGAGGATAATAAATCGGTTTCTGAAAAAGTCGCAAAGATGAATAGAGCTGTTATTTGTAATAATAATTTCATTAAAAAAGTCCTCTATTAATGATAAAGAGCGTAACCTGCAGATATGTAAAACTTGATTATTGAAAGGGTGGTATTGTTTGACCCGTTATTAAAAGACTTTTCTGGTAATGGTGCTTCCATTCCAAAGGTCTTAAAAGTTAAGGTCTGTCTGGTATAGGCGAATCCAGAAGAGATAAAAAGACCATTGGTAAAGTAGCGGGTTGCTTCAAGTTGACCACCAAAAATAAGTGAGGAGTCACTAAAGCTCTTTTTCTGGTCAAACGAATCAAAAAGAGTATTGGCAACAGGTGCCGGAGTGTATGACGCAAGGGCGTATCCAACCTGAGGAATTAATACTAGATCCCACCGCTTACGGGTAGTCAGATGAAATGCAGGCCCGATAAGAATGGAAAAATCTTTGTATAGAGTTTTGCTCTCATTTTTGTAATCTTTTCCAAAACCGGTCCGTTGAATAACAGAATTGTATCCAAAAGAGAGACGGGAGCCAATGTGGTCCATGAATATATATTCTGCAAAGATGTGTGCCGAATAGTTCAGGTGATTCAGAACCACGGTTTTTGTTATTTCCTGTTCTTCAAAAGTATAGGCTGTATCTTTGATGAAATCGGTCTCTTTTTCAATAGCACTGTCGAAAGGAATTCCCATGCTGATTAGCGCTCCGAAAAGAATTTGACTTTTATAGGCTCCCACCGGCTCTTTATCGATATCTTCAAGTCGGGAAAGAGCAAGCAGGTTTGCTATTAATCCGAAAAAAACAATATATCGAAGTGACTTTATAAACATAAAAACCCCAGAATGCCGAAAAGATAGTCGTTTATTTATTCAATCGGTTGTTTAGTACAGAGTAAGCAATAAAAGAGAATAAATAGCAATAAATTATTGTCAAAAAGTAGTATATTTAGAAATATACCCTGAACAGGAGAATTATGGATAAAATTGAAAAGATACTGATAATTAACTATGAATATCCTCCCTTGGGCGGTGGTGGTGGAGTTGCTACATATGAACTTGCAAAAGAGTGGGCAAAGATAGTAGAGGTGGACGTTCTTACCTCTTCTTTTAAGGGGTTGCCCCGTTTTGAAATTAGTGAGGGAGTTAATATTTATCGCTGCCCTATTCTGTTTCGAAAGTCACGAGATTCTGCAGGGCTTTTTTCAATGTTTTCATATCTTGTAACAGGTTTTTTTAAGGGAGCTTCTTTATGCAGAAAAAGAAGGTACTCTGTAATAAATACACAGTTTGCAGTTCCTTCTGGTCCTCTTGGATATATGCTTTCAAAAATTTTTGGTTTAAAAAATATTCTTTCGATTCATGGCGGAGATATCTATGATCCGTCTAAAAAACTCTCGCCCCATAAAAACCCTTTTTTTAAAAGAGTCGTGAAATTTGTTTTGAATCATTGTGATCATATAGTTGCACAGTCTTCTAACACAAAAGACAATTGTATAACCTATTATAAACCAAAAACAGAAATATCTATAATTCCACTGGCTTTTACTATGCCTCAATTTAAACCATTAACTCGTTCAAAACTAAATTTTAAGAAAGAAGATTTTCTTTTGATAGCAATTGGGCGACTTGTAAAAAGAAAGGCTTTTGATGATGCCATAAAGATTATTGCACATCTGAAAGATTCAAAAATAAAACTGCTGATAGTTGGAGACGGTCCCGAAAGAGAGTATCTTGAAAATTGTATCAGCAAAGCACAGTTACAGGAACGGATAAAAATTTTAGGTTATCTTAGTTATGAAGAAAAATTTCAATATCTCAATGTATCGGATATGATGCTGATGACCTCGCTTCATGAAGGGTTTGGAATAATTTTCATGGAAGCTATGTATTGCGGGCTTCCGATTGCCTGCACTAATAACGGCGGGCAGGTTGATTTTATCAAAGATGAGATAAACGGTCTTCTTTTTAATGTTGCTGACATCCCAGCTGGAGTCAACGCAGTCAAACGCCTCTATTCAGAAGAAAAACTTTTTCGGGTCTGTTCAAAGAACAATAAAAAAGAGATTAAAAAGTTTTATTCAGATACAATTGCTGACGATTACATGCAATTGTTCGGCTCAGTATTAGGAGTTTCATAGTGAAGTTGAGAATAGGTCTGTTAACTAAAGATGCCGAAATACTAGAAAGTGTTCAACGGGAACTGCCTGATATTTTGCCGATTCGGTATAAATCAGTCAGTATAATAAAGCCGGATGATATAGATATTCTTTTGATTGATTTTGATGCATTTTTAGAAGACGAATCTTTTCAGTTCAATCTTTCCCGTATAAGAAAAAAAGTTCATTCTCTGCCTGTTATCATAATTATTAAATCGGCACAGAAAGAGAAGATCGATTTCGACTGGTTTTTTGATGATTTTATTTTGTTTCCGTTACGGAAAGGCGAGCTGGTTATACGGATTGAAAAATCTGTAGGACAAACTCTGGATAACGAAGCCGGAGATTCTATTCGTGTAAAATCAATAGAGATAAATTTGAAAGAGTATACAGTATATTATAAAGGGGAAAAGATCGATTTTACCTATAAAGAGTTTGAATTATTACGATATTTACTGCAAAACAGTGGTCAGGTCTTTTCCCGAAAGGATCTTCTGAATAAAATCTGGGGTGTAGAGTATATTGGAGGAACCAGAACTGTTGATGTACATATTCGCCGTTTGCGTTCAAAATTAGGAACAGATTTTAATTCCTTGATAGAAACAGTACGTAATGTAGGATATCGATGTATTAATCTTTCAAATCTGGAAGAGGCTAATACCAGAGAGGCCTAATAATGTCAGACAGCGCTCTTATCAGAAAGCTCGAAACTGATCTGCTGCTCAACAACTACCCGGGGATTGTAATAGTCACCGATTCCAACCGCAAAATTGTTTTCATTAATGACACAGCTCTTAAATTTTGGAAAAAAACCAAAAAAGATTTTCTGAATAAGAAATTTGAAGAGGTTATGTTCTTTTCGCTACAGCCAAAAGAAGTTCAGGACGAGAGCACACGTCTGGTAAATGGAGACTTAATAAGCTACAATCAAATTATTATTTCAGAAAACCAGTATAGTTACTGGCGCTTCAGAAAATTTCTGATATATATAAATAATAAAAAATGTACCATAATCATGGGTGATGAAGACGAGGCTTTGAAGAAAGAGAAGGATTCAATTCATCGAAGCGAACTCTATTTGCGTACTATCATCGACTATTCTGAGTCGATTATGATTATACTCGATAAAAAATGTAAGATAAAAAATTTTCTTGGTTCAGAACGAATCGTTAATAACCCTACCGTTGAATTTAAAACCCTGATAAAAGAGATCATAAGTAAAGAGAGTTCACAGCATCTGAGAAACAATATTGAAAGTGTTCTTTCAGATGGTGAACGGCTTATTCAAACAAAGAATGTTCTTTGTGAAGGTCAGGAGTATACTTTTAAGGATATTTATTATCCGATAGAGGGGCCGAGTGGAAATATTGAAGAGATTGGTATTGTACGTGAGGATATCTCTGTAAGCAGGGAAATTCAGGAGGCGTATAAAGCTATAGTAAATAATACAACAATCGGTCTTATGATTATACAGGAAGATCGCATTGTGTTTTCTAACAGAATTTTACGTGAAATTACCGGTTATTCTGTTGATCAATATGAAGTGAGAACTATTCCGCAGATAATTGAAAATGTTGTCCCTGTTTTATATAGAGAATATGTAATTACTAGTTACATTAGTATGCTGAAATCTAAAAAAGAGTCCTTTAATCTGCAGTTCCCGATCAACACAAAAGAAGAGGATCTTGTCTGGTTTGAGCTTTTTGCAAATCCGATTGTATATAATGGTAAAAAATCCATGCAAGTTGCAGTTATTGATATAACTGCAAAAATAGATGCAGAGACAACTCTTCAAAGAAATACCCATATTTTAAATTCAACCTATGAACAGGTTATATACATAGATAATCAGATGAATATTCAAATGGTTAATAGACAAACCGTTCTTGAATTTGCTAAAGAATATGAAGACTTTATAAACATGCCAATTGTTGATCTTTTAAGTCCGGAGTTAAACCGGGATATTATAATTGGTGCTTTTAATAGCTGTATGAAGACAGGGGCACCATGGCGCGGTGAAAGATGGATTATTTATCCCAGTGAAGGACGATTCATGGAAATCTCACTGTTTCCTTATTTTGAAAGCAACGAAATGAGCGCAAATGGTGTAGTTGTCGTTTTGCGTGATATTAGCGAAATGATTAATAATGAGTTGAAGATGAATGATATTGCAGAAAATGAACGGCGAAAAATTGCAATGGAACTGCATGACGGTTTAACGCATGAACTGCTTGGTGTCTCTATCAATGCTAATCTTCTTCATAAGAATTTACTTAAAACAGGCTACGATTTAGCAGATAAGGCGAAAGAGATAGAAGAGACTGTAAACAGAGCAATAATTTCTGCTCGGAAACTTTCAAAAGGTCTTTCTCCGGTGAAAGAAGAGAAGATGGATATTTACACACTTATTAATGAGTTAATGGAAATTGTAAAAAACCGGTATGGAATTGAATGTAAGTTAAAGATTGATTCGGGCATTGAGATTATTGATGAAAGGATTTTAGAAAATATCTATTATATAATTGATGAATCCATAACGAATAGCCTTAAACATTCAAATGTTTCAATTGTTTATCTTAACGTAAGAAGACGCGGATTGTTTTATGAGTTTGAAATAAAGGATAAGGGGCGAGGTTTTGATACAGGAAAACGGGCCTTTGGAATGGGGCTGAAATATATGAATATAAGAGCGCGTACTATTTCAGGTACAATTGATATTGTTTCACATCCAGGACAGGGAACTGCTGTTACATTGAAAATTAAAAGTTAGTCTGAAATCCGCCCTAAGGCGGATTATTTCTCTTCTTTTTTCTTAAATAATGAACCAATAGTTCCAGTTATTTTAGAAATTACAGATTTATTTTCAGTTTTTGCCGGTGAGGTTACTTTGAAATTCACACCGTATTTTTCCTGATATATTTTTAGCCGTTTCTCGAGTTTCTGGTTACGTTTTGGGGCAATAGTTTTTTTTATGGCTGTCTGCTTATTAGTAGCAGGCTTTGTAGTAGAGCTTTTTTTGTTAATAACAGGACGAGCCGCCTTCTGCGAAGCTTTTGCCGCAACCGGCTTTTTAGAGTAATCCTTTTTCCTGTCTCTGGTATTTGCAGGTCTTTGTGAATTTCGACTGCTTTTTGTATTACGACTCCCACGTGAAGAGTCCCGCCCTCTTGAAGAAGATTCTCCGGGTCGGCCTCTTCTTCGCTCAGGTCTTGTTATTGAGCGATAATCCATGTTCGAGTCGTCTGTAAAATACTCTTCTTCGGGCCAATAGATTGGGATTTTAATGTTTAATAGAGTTTCAAGCGCTTCAAGACCATAAACAAATTTTTCACATACGAACGAATAGGCAACACCGGTCTGACCGGCCCGTGCTGTACGCCCTACTCTGTGAACATAGTTTTCCGGATCTTCCGGTAAATCGTAGTTTATTACCATGTCCAGGTTGTCTACATGTATGCCTCTGGCGGCTACATCTGTAGCTACAAGAAATTGAAAGTCATTGTTTTGAATACGCGAAATTATCTGTGTACGTTTTGCCTGTGGAAGATCCCCGATAATATAATCCGCATTAAAGCCGTTAATTCGCAGTTTTTCTGCAACATTTACGGCAGCCTGTTTTGTATTGGTAAAGATAAATGCGTTTGAAGGATTTTTCAAACGAAGCAGACCTAATAGAAGATTGAACTTCTCATGTATGGAGACATGAATAACGTAGTGGTCAACATCTTCAACCATAAGTGTGTCGGATGAGAGGTTGATTTCAACCGGGTTGGGAATAAATGTGTCGGCAAAACGTCGTACACTGGAGTTTATTGTTGCACTTAAAAAGATGGTGCGGCGATTTTCAGGTTTTGGAAGTTTGGATGTAAGAAAATTTAGATCCTGAGAGAATCCTAAATCAAACATACGGTCTGCTTCATCGACAACGAAATAGTTTACCTTATCCAGGCAGATCTTCTTAGATTTTATAAAATCGATCAGACGGCCGGGTGTTGCAATCATTAGATCAACACCGTCTTTAAGAGCTTTTTCCTGTTTATGGTAGCCTACTCCACCATAAAATGAAGCAATGTTGTAAGACATATGCTGCGAGATAGCATGAGCATCTTTTTCAATCTGTATAGCCAATTCTCGCGTAGGCACGACAATAAGAGCAAAATGTTCGTCACTTTCACGGGCGGTTTGAAAATGCTGGAAAATACTAATGAGGAAGGCCGCCGTTTTACCCGTACCGGTTTTTGATTGAATAATAACATCTCTTTTTTTAAAGGTATTTTCAAATGTTAGTTTTTGAACTTCGGTACATTGTTCGAATTCCAGTTCATCGATACTTCGCAAAAGGTCGGGATCAAGATTAAATTCAGAAAATTGCATAATTCAGCCTGTTCGGAACATGTTTAGCGGCAATTTTAGAGGTTCCGTTATTATTTTTATAAGGGCTCTTATGAGCCTTAATTACCGTCTATTTAGTTAGAACTATAATGATCTTAAGGTCTCTTTTTGTAAAGTTAAATGTAAGATGAGGCATTCAAAAGCATATTAAGACAAACAATAATTGACTTTAATCGTGCTTTATGCAATTAAAAGAGTTTCATTGAGAGGTTTCTTCTGAATGGTTTATTTTTATTTACCCAGTTTATATATAAAGACAGAAAAAAGCAGTTAGAATTCTATTAAGCATCAATTATTGTTGCCATTTAAGAGTTGAAAATAAATCATACTAAGAGAATTTTTGAAATAGAGTTACCTACTAAGTTCGTTAAGTTTCTCTAAAAAAATGATTAGGAAGAAAATTTATGCGTATTTTAACAGTTTTTTGCATTATTGCCATTTTGATGGGATGTTCGACTCACAACATAAAGAAAGAAATATCTGAGGCTGATCAGATTAAAGAAGCCGGAAAGATAATAGTGATTGTTAGAATCTCTTCAGAGACAGTTCTTGTGTATAATCAGTTTGTTGATAACTTTAAGGTCTGGTTTGCAGGAAGAGATAGTGATGACAAAATAAGTTTTGCTGAAGAAAATGAGATGCTGAGTAAATACAAAAGTGACAATGATCGTTTTTATCAGGAAGGCGCTGGTCGGGATTTTCTAAAATATAAATCTCTGGGGATACTTAAAACTTTTGCAGCTGAGAATCGTTCCGAGATTCAATCTGTAATAAGGAACAGTCGGGCCGATGCAGCATTGATTTACGAAATTGGCGGATCTTTTTCGCGAAATATGAAGGTCATAAAATACGATTCAGTAATCTCTGTTATTAATCGTGATAATGAGATTATCTATCTGGATCATCAGAAAAAATTTATTAATGATGGTGATTATGACCGCGATCTGATTGAAAGGGAATTTTTTGATATTGTTTCACGTCGACTCTATTTTACCTTAGAGGAGATGGGATTTATTCTTAAAAAATGACTATTTTGTATCTGCTTGATCTCTTTGGGACATTTGTTTTTGCAATTTCTGGCTGTATTCTTGCTGAAAGAAAAAAGATGGATATCTTCGGATTTTTTATCATCGGTTTTATTACAGCCGTCGGTGGCGGAACACTTCGGGATCTTCTTTTAGGAAGGTCACCGGTTTTCTGGTTAAATGATATCCATTATTTCTATACGATTGTGATAGCGACCGTCCTGGTCTTTTTTCTTCCTTCGATAGTTCTTAAAATCAAGAACATCCTTAAATTGGCCGATGCAGTTGGTATAGCTGTATTTACAGTTATAGGTATCGAGGTTGGCCTCTCTTATCAGCTTGATCCGGTGTTTTCTATAATGATGGGAGTTATGACTGCCATTGTCGGAGGAATTCTTCGTGATATCCTGTGTAATGAGATACCCCTTGTTTTACAGCAGGAGATTTATGCAACAGCCTGTATTGCCGGTGGAATTACCTTCTTTCTTTTGCGCTACTTTACAAAATCGGCTCTGTTTTTATATGCTCCGGTAATAGCGTTGGTTATAATGATAAGGGTATTGTCATTAAAATACAATCTCTCTCTTCCCCGGAGAAGATAGTGATAGAAATCTTTGATTTGTCATATAACAGTGATTGGGTTAAGATCGTTGCGAATTGGGCTTATCAGGAGTGGCATAAAAAAAACAGAATTGCATACAGAATTGTCGAGCATGATTATGCATTGAGAGCTCAATCGCTTGTTTTGCCAAAATGCTTTGTAGCGGTGAAGAACCAGGTTCCTGTGGGGATGGTTTCTGTTAAAAAAAAAGATCTGCAGACAAAAAAGGCTTTTTCACCATGGTTGTCAGCTCTTTTTGTGATGGAGAAATATAGAGAACAGGGGATTGGTACAGCGCTTATTAATTATTCAGTTCAGTTTGTACAAAAGAGAGGTTTTTCTTCGATTTATCTCTTTACCGAATATGATAAAACAAAAGAACTTGTAGAGTATTATCAAAAGCGAGGCTGGGTTTCAGTTTGCAGGTCTAAAGATTTTGGTGGTAATAATGTAACTGTAATGAAGTTAAATATAAAATGCAGATAAAGTTTGAACCTGGCCATAAATATTAAGAATTGATTTAGTAAAACACATGGTTTTTTCTGTAACTGATCTAAACAGGGCCTGTCTCTGATAGTTAGCGGTAATTCTGAAACATATATTTGATAACAAATAGACCACTCTTAACTGCTTTTTTAGTTGATTATTTTTAATAAATATATTTATTAATGTAACTGTCTTAAGAAGACTTCTATCACGTCAATAACTCACTTATGGTGCGCAGGTACCACGATATCAATAAAACCGGTTACTAATATGTCAGAAAAGAAAAAAACTGTAAAAAAAACAGTTAAAAAGTCTGCGAAAAAAAGAAGTAAGTCTTCAAAAAGGGTAAGTCCGGATATTGAATCCCGGGTTGAGGATTATCTGTATAATCCTGATACCAAGGAGAAGATTGAGCCTCCCAAGGAAGAACCTGTTGTAAAGCAGGCTTCATCTTCTGATGGTGGTGACGGTGATGGTGGTTCCGGGCGAAATGTGAAGAGAGCAGGGAAAAAAAGAGTCATTCAGAATATATATGGACGCATTGCCTTAACAGTGGCAAAAATTATATTTTTCTGGGTGCCTGCGGTTCTGTTTTCTCTGATTTTTGTAGTATTAATTTTGGCAAAGGCTATTCTGTCACCCTCATTTGTTCAGGATCTTGCTGAAAGTTCATTCAAAGCCGTATCTTTTGGAACTCTTCAGCTTGAGGTCAAGGAATTTGATCCCTATCGTGGTTTCGTAATAGAACGGATTCTTGTGACAAGTGGTGATGATTACGACTCTGAACCGGTTTTTTCGTGTGAAAAACTTGTTCTGGATTACAGCTTTTTTTCACTGTTTACAGGCAAGGTGTATTTTCCTGAGGTGGGGATTTACAACCCCTCAATTTTCTTAACAGAAAATGATTCTGGATGGAATGTTGCAAATTTGATGAGGCCATCAGAAAAGAAGCCAGAGGAAGAAAAGAAAGAGGAAGAAGATATTTTTGAGGATCCTTCAGAGCCAGCCGCAACTGAAATAAATCTTCCGATTTCAGCCGAAGTTCTTTTTAATTTTATTTTGGAAGATCTGTATATTAAAGTTCGTGGTAAAGAGATGTCTGCAGAACTCACAGATTTTGATATCAATACAATTATTGATATACCATCATTTAAAAGAATTCCCCTCGGGCCTGATGCGGTGGGACTGATTCGTAAGTTTATAGTACAGGTCAACCCTGAAGAGAATCTGAACCTTACGTTTAAGTCGGATGTTGTAGAGGTTGTTCCTCCCCTGCTTTTTACATTTAACCTGATACTAGATAGAGAGCTGAAAAAAGACTCCTCATTTTACAGTAATTTTAAAGCGGGAACTCAGGGGCGGCCGATTAATTTTCAAGGTGAGAGCATTAAGCCTCTTACCGTTAAAGCAGATTACTCACTGTCTTACAATGCGGTTGATGATCATCTGACTCTTGATAGTTTTGGTGTTACCTTTGCGGGTGATCGGTGGCTGGATCTAAAAGGAGAAGTTGTAAATCTTGTCAGTGAACAGCGATTCAATATTGTAATGGCGGAAAGTCTGATTGATCTGAATAAGTTATACCCCTATTATGTGGCGATTTTAAAGGATGAATCTACGCGTTTCGGTGGTGAGATTTCACTAAAACCGATGCTTGTTAAGGGTGATCCATCTGATGTTAAGGCTCAGGGCGAAATATCTTTCTCTTCTATTCGTGCGAGTGTTCCCGGTTTTGCTTTGAATATGCCGTCTCTGCTTTTTGCGTATGATGTTCACTACAAAGATAATAATGTTACGGCACAAACAGATATCAATATGTCGCGCTTTGTCTATACTCTTGACCGGTATACTTCCGGTTCGAATACTTTGCTTCTTTCAATGAAGGCCTCTACTGCTAAGGAATTCCAACAGTTTTTCCTGAATTCACTGGATATGCAGCTTCGTGATAACCGTAGCGGTTTGAATGCATTTTCAATTAAGCTGGATGCTGATGCTGATATATCTTCAGGTACAAAAGCTAATTTAAATATTAGCGAGCTTGTATTCAGAAAAGATCCTATGATAAACACTCTCCCATCATCTATTGGCAGTGGTATGAAGGATATCCCTTTAAAACGGGCTGTCACAATGAACATGAAAGCAGGATATACGGGTACAAACACCGTTCATAGGGGTACAGTCTCTTTAGGAGTGCAAGTACCTGACTATGACGTGTACGATCTGCGACTTGCGACTACATCTCAGTTTGATGTCAGTACGAATATTGCCCGAATAGATTCTTTTCGAGTTACCAGTGCTTCGTACGGGCTAACGTTAAATACTAATGGATATCTGAATACAAATGCAACTGCTGACTCACCATTTGCTGATTCTGACATAAGGGTATCATTGCGTGTCAAACAGAACAAGCTAAGAAAGATGTATGATGAGTGGAAAGTTTCAGGAATGATCGGCTTAAATGCTCATATGAAAGGTAGTTTATCCAATGGACGCGTGAACGGTAATATTCTTATAGAAGATCTTTCGCTAAATAATAGTCAAAAAGATGTTTTGTTTGATCTTGAAAAGATGAATATGAAATTTCCGTTTCTATATAACTTTAAGTCGACCTTTACAGGGGAATCAAAAACAGCTGCTGATAAGTCAAAACTCATTTCTAATCGACATTTCAAAGAAAAGGAGAATTTCACAATCAAGAGTATACGGGCTAAACATCCTACCCGTGAGATTCAGTATGAATATCTAAAAGACTTTAACGCGATAATGCTCTTTAAAAATAATTCCTTTGATATTGAAAAACTACAGGCCACTGTATTAAACGGATCTATATATATGCGGGATACCTTTTTCTATCTGGCTGATATGGATATAAATAATATGGAGTATAACCTGGCTTTTGATGCAACAAACATCGATATCGGGAAACTGGATGATCCGAATAAAAAGACTAATGAGTCGGATCTGTCGCTTACTGCCCGGTTGTCTGGAAAAGGGTTGAATATATCTGAAAGTGTTTCGACCAAAGGTTATGTAACTATTTATAAGATTGGGGAAGAGTTTGCGAATAATCTAATGAAGGCTCTTTCCACAAAAAAGGGAAAATCGATGTTGGGTGCTCCGACACAGTTTGTTGTTGATAATGCGATGGCTCTTGAGAAGTTCTATTTTTATATAGATAAGGGGAATATTTATGCAAAGGTTCCTCCTGAACAACGACTGATAACCAAGCTTACTTTTATAAAAGTTAATGATATAGAATTTGTACGTATGCCCGTTCAGGAGTTTATGCGGAATCTGAGCGAAGGAGAATAGAAATGAGATCTGGATATTTAATAATAATTATTTTACTTGCTTCGTGTAGTACAATTGTACCGCCAAAAATGTATATTACCGGTGAAAAGACATTAACCGAAAGTCAGGTTGTTGGAGACTATAAAGAGATTGAAAAGGATGCATGGGCTATTTCTTCAGTAGAAACTCATGTTCAGCGTGAAGCCAGTAAGAACAGATCGGCAATTGGAGATGAAGAGATTTTTAAAGCTATGAAAATTCGGGAATACCATGCCGATGTAATTCGTGAGTATAAGTCGGAGGGAGTAATTGGAGAGGCGAATAACGGTCTGGTTGCATATCGTCCGGTTGAAGAATATGAGACAGATACGGACTTACGCCGAATCGTGAGGCTTGTAGTTGAAGAGGAGAATAGTGCCCGAACTACGATTTTCCGAAGAACATTGGTACTGGGTGGAAAGGCAAGCCCTACCCCCTTTGATATTAGAACCTTCGGAGAAAAGTTTGCCGAAGAACAGAGAGATGCTGCTTTAGAGGGCGATTGGATTCAAAATACTTCCGGAAACTGGTTTACAAAAAGATGAAAAAAGCAAAACACCTAATAATAATTAATCTGTTAATTCTTGTGAGTCTCGGGGCTTTCGGCTGTGATGAAGACGAACTTTCAATCAGCATGAGTTACCCAGAAATGCTGGAGCAGGCCTTTAATGAAACAGGGGAAGGAAGAATAATTCCCGTAACTATTGAAAATGCAATTGAGGTGGATGGTTCTCTGGTAAGTAATGGTCGGTATTTCTTTTATACCTCTAACAAGTATAGGGGAAATTATGATATTTATCTCCGTTCAATGCGTGATATTACTACCGTAAAGGTAATTTCCCATGCATCAAGTGACTATTCATCTGCAATATCACCGAATGGAAAATATCTGGCTTTTGTTTCAGAACGGGAGGATCCGGAAGGTGATATTTATGTTTTAAGAGTGAAGTCACGTTCATTAATAAGAGACCAGCGTGATATAAAGAAAAAAGTCTCCTCCCTGGATTCTGATGCAAAGAATATATCACAGATTGTTGAAGCTGGTACTAGAAGAAAAACAGTCGTAAGGGATTCAAACCCGACATGGTCACCTGATAGCAAATTAATTGCCTTTTCATCGGAACGAAATGGAATTGGGAATATATATATTTGTGAAAGGGATGGAGATAATCTTCAGCAAATAACTACTGAGGGGGGAATGTATCCATCTTTTTCTCCGGATGGTAAAAAAATAGTCTACATTTCTTATCGAAATCCAAAGAATAATGGAGACATCTATGTCGTTGATCTTGAAACAAGAGAGGATATTCAGATAACAGATACACTTTCGGTCGAGATGAGCCCGGCCTTTAGTGCAACAACAGATGAAATAATCTATACTTTGATTGATAAGGATACTAATAATGACCGTATTATCGATCTTAAAGACAGATCCGTTATTCAATACAGGAATCTTGTAAACAATCACTCTTATGCTCTTACCTTTTATTCTAATTCAACGTTTTCTCCCCGTTATTTCCCCTATTTTGGTCAGAAATATTCAGAAAGTGATGTTGATAACTTTATGGGTGTAATTGTTTTTTCACAGCAGGTTGGAAATAATATAGATCTTAATCTAATTCCTGAATATGGAGTAATTCCTAAAAGAGAAAATGCGCAGGATCAGTTTGAATTGGCACTTCGATATCTTAACGAATACAATGATTATGACAAGTATAATGAAGCATTAATGCGTGTTTTTTACTTTTTTTATCAAGCTGAAGATTCAGTCAGTAGAACCTTTATTGCGCGGGCAATTCGTGCGCGTGCACAGGAATATGTCAATAATCGTGAAAGAGAAAAAATTGCAGGCCTTATAACTGCAATAAACAGTATTAACAGAGAAGAAGAGAAAGACTATGTGTCTGTTTCTTTAGACTATCTCTCGGCGTTGTTATCTGGTTCAAATGAAGAGTCTGTTTTAAAAGAGGCTGCTTCCGGTTTAGCTGAAACAATGTATGCGCCTTTTGTACTAGAAGATCTTGGAAATTATTATCGCAAAGCAGGGCTTAAAGTTAAAGCCACAGATGTGTATGAAAATCTTTTAGCTACATTTCCTGACTATGAAAGAAAAATGTATATTAGCGAGTTTCTGGCAGCGATGAACTATAATGCTCCTACAGAAGAGATCTCTCCTTATTATATTGAAATTTTGAACAATGGTGCTGCATATCAAAAGGACGCAACCATTAGAGCGCTTTCAACTCTTTTTATGAGTGGTTATGTTCCGAGTCGGCGTCTAATGATGATGGATCTTTATCGTGAATTATATGGCTCCAGAGAAGGGCGCGCTGCCGATTTAATAACGGCATTATCAATATACATCAAGCAGTTAACCCTGTTTCAGCAGTCTGATTCGGCAGCTTCGCCGGAAGAGCTTATTACTTTGTTGAAAGATGTTTCTGACGAAAATATCCTCTATTATCGAATTAATAAATTATTGGCCGACATGGCTTTGCGTCAGAAGGATGCTACTTTGGAAGAGAAGTATTTAAGTAGGTCTGTAAATAGTTATAAAGAACGATGGCGGCAAAATGATCTTGAAGAGATAATTATGCGTCTGATAGACATTTATGAGAATAAAGGACTTGCATTTGAAAAAAAGGGAGAGCTTAAAAAGGCTGTTAAAATCTATGAAGGATACACCGGCTTTCTTTCGGCATTGAAAAGCAAAAGAGTGTCTAAATTTGAATATATTTATAATGGATATGGAGCCAGGTCGCATATTCTTTATATTGATGCCTATATGCAGTTAAAGGGAGCAACTTATAGTAACTTTGAACGTCTTGTAGAAAAATATGAGGATGGAGCAGCAAAGGCCCGCAAAAATTATGATAAGGCTCATATCTATGGTTTGGGATATCTATATTCCAGATATGCTCTTTTTTGTGATAAGGAATACCAGAATACTTATGAAATTACTAAAAGAAGAAGCAGAGTGGAAGAGGACGAGGAGGAAGAATTAGATAGTGAACAGATAGCTTCTCTATTCTATAAGTCTGTTGAAGCATTGAATTGGGCCCTGTTTATGGACGATTCTTTTTCTGATCCCTATCTGTTAAAAGGGTGGATATATCAGTATTTAGATTATCGTCGCGAATTTGAACTAAGAAAAGAGTACCCGCTGGGAAAACATTTGGAAGCATATTTTCCGGCTAGCTTGCTTGAGGACAATATTGAGACTTATGAAAAGGCTTTGAGTGCAAACAATGAATTGCGTTATGCAGAAAAAGAGGGAAACCTTCACCTTAATCTCGGAAATACCTATTTTATGCTTCGTAATTACCCTGAGGCGATAATTCATTACAATGCCGTTGCAAAATATAAGAAAAATTTTTCTTCAAAAAAAGAAGAGGCCTATTTTAGGTTTCATCTGGGCTATTGTAATTATCAGATGGGAAATAATCAGGAGTCTTTGAAAGAGTTTAATCGGGTTGAATCAATTTTTAAAGATATTTCTGGCGGAAAGATCAACAGACTGAATGTGAATGCCTTTATAATGGTTTATCGTTATTACGGTCTAATCTCTCAAATGGAAGGAAAATATAGCGACTCGATTAAGTGGTACAATGCAATACTTAATGAAGCAGCGAAATATAATATAAAAATCGACCGTGCTCGTTATTATCAGGAAATTGCGAATTGTCATATAGAACTAAAAGAGTACAAAACTGCAACTGAACATATTAACCGTGCTGATCGCTTGATCAAAAATGACGATAGTCGTGAGTTCTGGATTCATAATCTTGATGCAGAGTTTTTGGGACTTATACCTCTGCCTTTGTTTGATTTTGAAGATATGGCTGTTGTTGGTGCGGGTCGTATATATCGAGAATTTGATCTTGAGACCAAAAGTTACTACAGTCTTTCTTTACTTGAAAAAATTCATTATACCAAGGGGGATTATCGATCGGTAATTAAAGTTCAGAAGAAAAAACTTAAATTGCTTAAAGGAAAGAAGCGAATTTTTCATAATGAAATCCGTTTAAGAGCTTTGAATAATTTGGGACATGCATACTTTGTTCTGGGAGATTATAAAGAATCAGAAAATTATTTTTTGCAGGCTTGGGAAACTTCTGATTCGCTTGGGGATAATGAAGGAATGTTCATGGCCATTCAGAATATGACTAGCCTTTATAGCTTTATTCTGGAAAATAAACCGGATTATTATGAAAACCCGATTAGTGAGATAAACAAAATAATCGTAGAGATTGATAGCTACTCTGAAGCGTATGAAAAAAAAGAGTATTCTACTCGGTTGGATCAGCTTGAAGATACCAGGAAAAAACGTGGCCTAGATGAGCCAACACCAGAGGATCGACGGTTACTGGCGCGTGAAGTTGCAGAGGATGCAAAGAGAAAGTTTTTTAAATTAGAGATTAATAAGGCGACTCTTAACTTCTATAAAGCTGAGTTACTGCACGATTCATATGTGAATTCACTTGCAAAGGAGAAAGCCGATACTTCGGAAATAATATTCAGTTCAAATCGAAATATTTTTCAATACTATTATACCTCAGCTGAGATTTTTGAAAAGGCATCTGAAGGTGATGCCATAAGTCAGCAGATGAAGCTTAAACTGATGTTGAATGCAACAATTTCCCGACAGAAGCTTGGACAGGCAGCAGAGGCTTATTCGGTTCTTGAAAAGGCCTTAAAGATATCTAAGTATTATCAGTTTGATGAGATTAGTTATCTGATCTATTATAAGCAGGCTCGTTTTCTCGAAGAGAATTCTAAGGCAATCGGAATATCGGCTAAAAAAACCGGTGAACGATATGAAAATGCAATTGCGATTATTGAAGAGCTGCCGCAACAGTTTTATAATCGTGAGTCAATGGTGAATAATATTTATAATGACTATACCAGATATTTAATTTCGGAAAAGCAGTATACAAAAGCATTAAGGATACAGCAGCGTAAGCGGTCAGTCGCCTTAATTAATGCTACCTATCTCTCTTCTCCTTCTTTCGGAACAGTTTCGGAAAAAAATCTGTTCGATTCCTATAAGAACATTGTAAGTAATCTTTTGATTCTGAAAAGAAACTATTCGAATCTGCTTGAGAAATACAATGATCAGTCTCGCCCTGAAATTGTTAGAATGAAGAATGAAATTGCTACATATAAAGAGCATCTCTCTATAATAAACTATGAGAATCCGTTACTTCAAAAATTGATAAAACAATCAGTAACTGACTTTGACAGTGGAAATTCAGTTATTTATGAATTTATGAGAAATGGTAATGATCTGCATGTGTGGCGAGTTGATGGTCAAGATGTCGATTATTCTTCTTTAGAGCTTGATTCTGATGATAAGTTAAAGAGAGCCATAAACGGTCATCTGAAAGAGACTGCTAGTGCGGAACGGCCTGTGTATCTAATATTCAATGAGACGATGAAAAAAACCATTGGAGAGATAAAAGCCGAAGCCGTTGAAACTGATCCGGTTGAATTTATGTATATTTGTTCATTTCAGGACTTAACATTTCTGGAAAAAACCGGAAAGACTCTTAACAGAAACGAATATACAATAACTGATGATCTTGAAGAGTTGCTGGAGTCTAAGGAGGATCTGATTAAGTATTCCGTCATTATTGATAACAAGTTATCATCATTTGATACTTCAGAGATTTTGTTTTCAAAAAAAATCAGACCCTCATTATTAATTAAAAGTTTTAATGATGCACCAGTTTCACAGAATCATCTGTTGTATTACTCCGCATTGTATGCGGGAGCCTCTAACCTGGTGCTGCATTCAAACGGAGAAAAATATAAAGAGTTTACAACTTTCAGTCAGTTTAACTCTCTTCAGAATGGAAAGAAGACCTCTTATTCCTTTGGTATCAATAGAGCGGTTTTTCCTGATGATACGGAGCGGATAGATGTTGTAAACAGCCTTTATGATCAATTTCAGAGTAGTCTGCTTCAGGGCGACCCTGCAAGTGCCAGGTTTTATCTTTTCCGTTGGTATGAAGCTGCAAAAAGCCTTGCGGATACCGAGGTTAATTATCTGTTTAATCTTGCACAGGTGTATGACTATGAATTTCGAAGTGATGAGGCTGTTAATGAGTTAAAAAAAGTCGATTTGTCAACTATTGAGAATGTTGAGTCGTATAAAAGAGTTGTGAGTCACATAATCTATTACTATCTGCGGGCTGGAGACATTACCGGTGCTGAAAACTATATGGAAGATCTTCCAGATATTGAAATCGATAGCCCAATAGTTGCCGATGCTGACAGTGAAACAGATAGTGCAATAGTTGCCGATGCTGATGGTGAAACAGATGGCGTAACAGTTGCGGACGCTGACAGTGAAACAGATGGAGCAACAGTTGCGGACGCTGATAGTGAAACAGATAGTGTAATATTTGCTGAAACAGATATCTATAAACGTTCTGCTGATTATCGGTTTTTCAGTAATTTAATTACATCTGTAAAAAATTATCAAGGTGGAGTCTTTGACTTTTCGGGTACTACTGTACAGACATATAAACTTGCAGTTCTGACCGCTCGTTTCTTATCCACTTACGGCAAATACAATGAAGCCGCAAATGCTCTTTCTGCTGTTAAGGAGACAGATCTTCTTAATTATTCAGATCTTTTATTTGTTAATAGCCTGGTTAGTTTCCGTTCTCCCTATGTTCGGGATCCGAGGGTTCTTGACATTATTGATATCAGACAAATGAGTACATATGAGAATCTAAGGGATAGATATTTATCTGTAGTCGAGATTGCTGGTTTGCATGACAGTTATTCGAAATATAGTGTACTGATGGCTTTAGACAGGTTAACCGGGCTTCTTGCTTCACAAAAAGTAAATGAAGTTGTGAAAGAGGACTCTTTGACTGGCATTGGCCTTAAGGGCGCTGTTCTTGATCAGATATTCTTCTTTGTAAAAGTTTCTGACTACTTATATCAAACTGGATCATATGAAAACAGTGTGATGCTGTTGAACCAGGCATTGTCGGTAGCAGATAAACATAAAACACAGTATGCTAAGGGTTTCCTTCATTATCGTTTGGCACAATACCATGCTCGTGAAGAGAACTTCGTAGAAGTTGAAAGCGCACTTTCTAATATAGATGAGATAGCGGTTGCGAATAGTCTTTATGCTGATGTTAAACTTTTACAGGCTGAAGTAATGTCTCGAAATGGAGAGAATGAAGACAGTCAAAAGTTGATTTCTTCAATTTATTTGGTTCGTAACGATCATCAGATTACCAGAAGACTGATTGGTATCTATAATGATTATTTGATGCATAAAGACAGTGGTGATGATTTGGTTGGCTTTCTGTCAAATAATCAGACTGTTTTAGATGAAGCATTACTGTTGCTTAAAAACGAGAGAGCAGGTGTAAATGTTTTTGAAAGATATCTGTTTTTTGATGAAGTATTGAACTGCTTCATAGAGGCGAATGCGAATGCTGGAAATAACAGTAATGCAATTGCATTGGCAGAAAGAAAAAAACAGATACGACTGTTTCAGCTTTTCCCCGAGGAACTGGTTGTAAGCGAAAGTCTTTATGATGCAAAAACAAGAGCATTTTTGAAGGGTGAGTCAGTTTTGAAATCGCTTGAAGACGTATATTCGGTATTAGCGGATAAGAGTGCGGTATTATACTTTGAAAAGGTTCAATCAGATATTTATGTTTGGGTTATTGGAAATAAAACTGTAAATCATGTTGTGTTGAAAAATGGATATTTACGTTTCTCAGAACTCACAGAAATGTATGAAGCTAATTTGCTTTCATTTTATCCAATGTCTGCGACAACGGCGGGTTTTAATTCATTATTTGTTAATTTATTAACCCAAATTGAGGGTTATGATAAATTCTATGTTGTTTCCTCTTCAAAACTTCACAATCTCCCACTTGAACTAATGGGAGAAATTGCTCTTATAGAAAATAATGATATCAGTTATCTACCGGCACTTTCTGTTCTTTCCTCAAATAAAGATAAAGCAGTAAATAAGACTGTGTTTGTTCTTCAAAGTGAAAATGAGCTTGTTAATGATTATCTTGAGTTATTGGCTATCAAAGAGTCTGGTTTGATACAGAAAACTGCGGTTGAACAAAAATCGTTTTCTGATATGGGTATTACACATGTTCAACAGGAGTTGTTCTGGGAGCCTGTAGCCGGAGTTTATGTTCTGAAAGGTAATCCTTATTCAGAAGTAATTGGGAATCAATATGTAACATATGTTTCAACAAATAGTTGTCTGTTGAATGATCCAAGTAGTTTTGTTTTGTATAATTTAGCATTGGGTAATACAGCTGTGGTTTTGAATAGAACAATGATTCGTGATATTAATAGTGCGATTCTTGTTCGGGAATTCTATTCAGGTCTCCGAAGAGGAGAATCAGCTTCATCCTCTTTTTCTAATGCTTTAAGAAAAATATATTACAATAATCAAATATCTCATCCATCATATTGGTCTAAAACAAGATTATATGAGTCTGCTAAATAGCAAGAAATGTAGAAAAAAGTATAGAAGGCCTATACTGTTATGGACTTGCCTGGATATTTCCATAATAGGTCCGTCATCAAAAAAGGACTTGGTGACGGACTGCTCCACTGTATGTGGTGATTGTAACCTAATTATAGGGAACTTTGAAAAATTATCAATGAATGTTGAAAATTAATTAATTGAGGTTATCAGCAAATAATGATTACAACAATACCTATTGCTATAGTTTCAGAGGATGACTATCTACCGGGAATCATCTCGAAGGTTATAAGATCATTCAAAGTAGATCAGTATTTATCGATTGAAAACTTTACAATATCCTCCGGTTTTATTGAAACCAATATTGTAATTATTGATTTTTCTTCAGTTAATTTGAGCATTGAGGATTTGGATACACTTTCAGGCTTTAAGAATAAAATACATATTATTGGGGTTGTCAGAATCGAAGATTACCACAATATTGATGCTGATATGTGGAAGCACGTCTCCGAGGTTGTTCTTAAGCCTTTTCATCCAAACAGTTTAGTATTTGCCCTTGATCGATCTGTTAAACAGTTAAAGGGAGAGAAATCTGATGGTTTGCTGATTTCTGAGTTTAAGAAATACAGTGAGCAGCTTGAGAGGAATACAGCACAGGCTAATATTCGAAGCAGTAAGTTTAATAACGATCTTGATATGGCAAGTAACCTGCAGGAGTGTCTATACCCTAAGGATTTGCCGGATATTCGTAATATCAGGTTCGCTTCAAAATATAGATCTCTCGAAAAAATTAGTGGAGATTTTTATCATTTTGAGAAATTCTCTTCAAACAGGTTCTCCCTTCTATTTGCAGATGTTTCAGGTCATGGAGTAACCGCCGCTCTGTATTCGGCAATGGTGAAAAGTGCAATATCGTCTATAAATTTTGAAAGAGTTTCTCCCGCAGAAGTAGTAAAGCGGATGAATAAATTTCTTATAAGTGCGCAAAAGAAACCCAGCTATAATTATGTAACTATCTGTTATTCTTCTTTCGATTTAAAAAAGCAGAAGGTAACGTATTGTAATGCAGGATTACCCGCTCCATTGTTGATATCTAACAATAATGTAAAAAAAATGAATAATACTGGTCCTTTTGTGGGGATTTTTGACGCTGCAGAGTACCAGGAAGAGAGTGAAAAGTTTGTTCCCGGGGATAAAATGCTGTTTTTTACTGATGGAGCTTATGAGGATATAGAAGATTTTAATATTAAGAAAGGGTACCAAAAGGTTTTTTCAATAGTCGATAAGAATAAAGCACAAAAAATAAATGAAATCGTTGAAGAAATGTTTGCGATATTAGAAAACACACCAATAAAAAATGATGATAGTACCTATCTTGGAATTGAGTATATTAAATAATGAGAAAGCATTCAAAAATTTCATGTTATTATCTAATATTGTTTTTACTAGTTTCCTGTAAAACTGTTCCCCTGAAACAGCAGACAGATTATATTAATTATGAAGACGGAAAAAGTCGATACAGCGTTGAGTCTGAATATCTTTCATGTTTGGAGGTAAATGCTAATAAAAAAGATGATTATATCTTTTTTGAACTTGTTTCAAAGTCGAATGAGAAGCTGGATAAAGCTGTTAAGCAGGCCGATAAAGATCTGAAGACTGCCCTGGTCTACAGGTTGAAATCTATTTTTCAGAAAAAGTTAAAAATCAGGGTCTATGAAGTATGGGACATGAATCGAATAACTTTGCCCGCAACTTACCGTCATTTTTATAAAAAAACACCTGATGGATATGAAATTAAGAGTGTAGCAGTTTTTTTGAGAAAAGATGCCGAACCATTGGCTTTGTTAAAATATATGCCTTTAGAGTACAAGCTACCGTTTCTAAAAGAGATGGAGATAGAATACAGAAAAATCTATAATTAGATGTTTTTGATCCCCCGCCAAACTCTGACTAATCAAAAAGTTTAGAAGCTTTTTCATTAGTCAGAGTTTGGTCAATTACAACTTCTGAAAAGCACTTATATTAATGAGAATTTTTCTCGCTAGTACTCGAAAAAGCGTAAAAATATTTTACTTTAAAGACAGCTCTAATATTTCTGATTATTGATAGTGAGAAGTTTTTGCTTATGATGAATTATGATGTTATTTCGAATAACTATTTACTTCTGCTGTTTGGTAAAAAGGCTTTCCCAAAAACTTAATTCTTCGGGAGAGAGATTTTCTATATCGGGCTTTTCTTTGGGATCGGGCAAAGGATTTTCAGGTTTTGTTAGTGTTTCAGAAATAAGCGTTTCAAAGTTTTCGCTGAGAAAGAAGTGTGCTTTATGTCTGTGCACAAAGCTTAAAACCTGTTTGTCTGAAGTTACAACGGTATAGTCTCCAGGTGAACGAGTCTGTTTAATAAAATCCATTATTACGGTATCTGCTGTCTGATCCAGAGAAAAAGTAATTTTGATTTTTCCACGGTTTTCAGTTCTGGTATTTACGCCTTCTTCTTTTTTCCCGTCATAAACGATATGTATATGCTTTCCGCTTTTTTTTTGATATTTATTTAAAATTTCTACAAGGCCATCCATAGCTCTTTTTAGTTCTGAATGCCGCATAAAGGTATGTAAAGTTTCAAATTTATAAATTAGATTGAATCCATCGATAACGAGGCGTTTTGTTAGCAGTTCTTTTTTTTTGGCCACAGTTGATTACTCGTTTGTGTCTGGTTTTTTATTTATAGCATCCGTGTTCTCGGTTTTTTCAAGATCTTCTTGTAGTGACTCAATAATTTTCTGTTTAGCTTCGGTTCTGATTTTTTCACTCTGAGTGTTAACAAAATCATCGTACAGCTCTTTTGCATCCTCAGTAGAGCGTATGTTAAAGAGTGCCCGGAATGTCTCGCCCGAAATTACCTCAATTCTGTAGAGATAAACGGAAAGAATAATGAACGAGATAAGAAGAGCAATAATTATGTTTTTGAGTTTTTTTATTATATATAGGCACACTGCTACAAGTGCGACAAAACCGGCAAAGGCAAAATAGGGGTTGTGGGCAAAAAGATTTTGAATGGTTTCCTGCATTTTCTAATCCATAATTTTTATATAAATATCAATTTTTTTCTGCAAGTAGTTTCTGCTGTAACTGTTTTCCTGTACGGAATAGTCGGCTTGAATTATTTTGTATTGATTAAGTATTTCCCGTGCATTCTGATTCAGTTCCCGTTTGTGCTGTTTAATAGAAGTCAGGCTTGTTAGAAATAGATTTCTGTTATAAAGAGATAAAAAGTAGTTTCCTGATGGAGAGAAAAGAATATCTTCACCTTCCATTGGCATAAATCGCAACATATTGTTTGTTTTATAATAATAACTTATAATGCCGTCTTGTAAAAAAGTTATATAGTTATCATATGGAGTATGTGTGATATTGGTATTTAAGGACCGTTTTACAAGGTTGAAATTTGACTTTGTAATGGCGTTATAGACGAAAACACTATAGTTACCCAGATAACCACCACGATAAGAGAAGTGATTATTGTCTATCCAGGTGATTTCTCTTGCAGAGGTAATACCTGAAACTTTTGTGAAATTGTTTTTGTGGTACAGATAAGCCTTATAGCTGCCTCCTCCCCCATTTATAAATAATATTTTATCGTCCATGGGTGAAGGAAATATGAGGGTTGTGTTTTTCGAAGAAAAGAGATGAGAGTATTGTCTTTTGGGGATGATGAGTTTTTCACGACGTTGATCTGGAAAGTACTGGCAAATACCTCTTTCTGTCTCATAAAATATTGTGTCTCCGTAAAATGAAACTGTAAAATCTGTAAGTACCGTGTTAGACCTTCGTGTGTGATAACTGTTTTTTCGTAAATTTACAATGACAAGTTGATTTTTTATTGAGCGGCCGTTTATTATCAGGTTTTTTAAAAAAAGAAAATGCCCATTTTGCGATAATTTTGCGTGAATAATAGCGCCATTAATTTTATGTAAGCGGCGTCGAATTCGTGATGCAGGATAATACTCATAAACATAGTTAACGTCTGAATTTATATACTCTTTTACATAAACCAACCTTTTTCCTGATGACCAGCCGGCAAACATGACACGATTATCAATTGTTGTGGCTTTTGTAATCTTATATGCATTTAATTTAAGGTTGATCAACCTCTTATAGGATGAAGAGTCATTATTAATATAGATTTCATCCAGATTTATATCTCGAGATGAAACGGACAAAGGAATTAATAAAATAAAAAAAAGGAGACAAACTTTCGTAAGTCTCCTTAAACAAAGAATAATCATATATTTACCGATACTATCTTTTCTCAGGAGTAGTTGTTATTTCACTACTAGTTGACGAGTCTGTTCTGTCACCATCTTTTTTGCTTTTGGTAGATGGAATAACAAATTTTTGACCCGGAAAAATAAGATCAGGATCTTTAATTTTGTCACGGTTTGCTGAGTAGATTAATGGCCATAGCTCAGCTTTTTTATAGAAGCGCCATGCAATTTTCCAAAGACAGTCTCGATCCGCTTTGTTGAGAACAACTGTATACTCTTTTGGAAAGCCGTCGGCATCTGTAGCATAAGAGTCGTCGGTCGATGAATCTTCGTCAGTTAAATCGTCTCCGGTTATCACGACATCCTTTGAAAGCATAATGGCGTCAAGTGCGGCAAGTGCAGCATCAGCCTTGCTTTCGGCAGAATCGATTCTTTCTGATGAATAGTCATCGCGGGCGCCAGCAATGGTTGTTTCGGTTTTAGCAATAGGATCGGCATGTTTGCTTGCAAGTTCACTGTCCTTTTTTACTGAAATAAGAGTGTCTTCTGCTGTTTCAATCTTTTTAAGTACGAGATACTTATGACCCTTAGCATCTGCAATTTCAAGAGCTTTTTCTGCGCGCTCGATGTTGTCGACTGCCGGTTTAATTTCATTTTTTGCCAAAGAACCTTCGGCGGCTGTCAGTGTTGAAGCCATGATAGAGAGCTCTTCAGGAGCATACTCTTTACCATTTCGAAGTTCATGCTCTCTGTGAGCGTCCCGTAAATCGGCAATTCTGGTTTTAAGAGCCGGAATTTTAGCAAGACTATCGCTTTTGGCTTTTGTAGCAAGTTCAAGAGCCTTTTCTGCTCTTACTGTTGAATCCATAAATTCAGCTTTAGAGTTATGGGTTTTAGCGGCATCCAGTTCTGTTTTCGCAACGGAAAGAGATGCGGCAGCAAATTTTTCGGCCATTACCCGCTGGGCTTCATCTATCTCTTTCTGAGCCGCAGCCATGGCGCTTCGAGCCATTTTCGAAAGAGCTGAATTTAAGGTGCGTTTTGCGCCTTCTATTTCAGAGTATCCCTTTCTAATGTTACTTTCTGTGAGTGATTTGTCTGCAGCTGTAAGCATTGTGTTGGCACTGTTCAGTTCTGCAGTTGCAGCAGATGAAGATTTAAGTTTACGCGCATCTTCAATCTGTTTTTTTATCTCAGCAATTTGAGTTTTAAGATTTGGAATCTCTTTTAAAGCGGCTTCGTAAGATTCGGTGGCAAGTTTTTTTGCTTCAATAGCTTCATCGTGAGCTGCAATATAGTCTTTACCGTTATAAGTTTTAATTGCTCCGTTAAGAGAAGCAGTAGCCTTGTCGTGTTCGGGTTTGGCAAACTCTGAGGCCATAACAGAATTTGCTTTAGCATACTCTGCTTTTGCTTCATTGATTTTTGCAAGTGCTCGAGGTGGAAGAGCATCACGTTTTGCTGTTTCGGCCATTGTAAGTGCTTCTTTGGCCTTCTCTTTTGCTTCATCAGTCTCTTTTTCCATTACATGAGCGTTTGCTTCTTTAAGAAGCTCGGTAGCCCTTTCATAGCTTCTTCTGGAAAATTTGCTGGCCTCGAATTTTTCCGCTTCGCTTATGGCAAGTTTTGCTCTTGTCATCTCTTTGATTGGCACTTCAAGAGCGCAGGAAAAAAACAGAAACAGAATAAGAGAAGCTATAATTCCCTTTTGAATATTACGCATAAATTCCTCCATTAATTCTCTATAGAATAGACCATAACTGGTTTATAACAACAATATGGAATATCCCTTTTTTCTTTTAAAATTCCGGTTTCATGTAAAGAGTACCATTGACCGTCTGTATTAATCAATAAATATAAGATTAATTAAAAAAAAAATAGCTAAAAAAATAAATTAGATTATTATTTGAAATCTTTCAATAAAAAAATAGATCTTATAAAATAAAATGGAAGTAAAGAGACATAAAAGGTGGTTGGCAGTAGTTTAAATGCCTTTTATTGAACAGTTTTTTGCAAAAGTCAGGATAGATTTTCGAAAGGACTCAAGTTCCTGTTTCGAGAAAGGGTATAGGTCAGAGAAGGCGGGATCCAGAGTATTATCCGGGATAAACTGTTGAATATGATAGTTAGTGACTGTACCTACAGCAGCTTTAATTTCTTCGAGATCTTCAATAGACATAAACCCGGGAACAGCTGTAGTTCTTAATTCATAATCAACTCCATAGTCTTTAATGATTGAAAGTGTTTGCAAAACTTTGCTGAAATCTATCTCTACAGCAGTAAGAGTGCTGTATTTTGCCGGGGATGTCTTAATGTCAAGAGCGATCATATCAATCAGATTCTCTTCGAGGGCACTCTTAACTATATCTGGATTTAAACCATTTGTATCAAGTTTCACTGAAAACCCAGGCAGGGTTTTCAGCTCTTTAAGGAAGGGTAACAAACCTTTGTATATTGTAGGTTCTCCACCCGAAATTGTAACGGCATCAATAAGGTTTTGACGTTTCTTCAGAATTGATAAAATATCTTCTGAGGAGTAGCTTTCAAGAGCATCGGCATTGTTTACCAGATCTCCATTATAGCAGTATCCGCATTTGAGGTTGCACCCACCGACAAAAAGGACTGTGCATACCCGACCGGGATAGTTAACTACTGAAGTTTTATAAATTCCGTTGAAAGTCACTGGTTACAGGCTTTTGCAGGTTGAAGCAATTTCAAGCTCTTTGCGGTCAAAAAATTCTTCACGTTTTCCATGGTTCCATTGAGAAACCGGACGGTAATATCCGACAACGCGGGAGTAAACTTCTACTGGTACTTCTTTTTTCATGAAAATCTCCTGATTGGTATAGATAGATGTAGTATACTTTAGGTGCTGCATATAAGGCTGTTTAATTTGTGTCTATTCGACGGGCAGAGATAATCTCGTCGTTGCTGTTGCTATGAGCAATTTCTATGCCATACTGTTCAAGATCCTCTTCTGTGTGTTCATATGGGCAGAACTTGTGGGTTCCCGGTATATATCCATGAACAGGACAGATGCTGAATGTAGGAGTAAGTGAAAAATAGGGTAAACGATATGACTCTGCAATTTTTCGAACAAGCAGTTTTGCCATATTAGGGTCATCAATGTTTTCACCTAAAAAAGCGTGAACAACAGTTCCTCCAGTGAATTTTACCTGAAGATCGTCCTGGTGCTCGAGTATTTCGAAAATATCATCTGTATGATTAACCGGAAGGTGAACCGAATTTGTATAGTAGGGTTCGTTTGCTCCCGATGTAATAATTTCAGGGAAATCCTCTTTATCCTTTCTTGCAAAACGGTAGGTTACTCCTTCAGCCGGTGTGGCTTCAAGATTATAAAGATTACCTGTTGATTCCTGATACCCAAGAATACGGTCTCTCATAAAGTCCAGAACATCAAGAGCAAATTGACGTCCCTTTTCTGTCGCAATTGTCTCTCCCAAAAGGTTTAAACATGCTTCGTTCATCCCTACCAGACCAATTGTAGAGAAGTGGTTTAACCAGTACTGCCCGTTTCGTTTAAAGATATCACGAAGATAGAACTTTGTATAAGGATAGAGGTTGTCCTTCGTAAAGTTTTCCAAAACCTTTCTTTTGATTTCAAGGGTGGTTCGTGATTTATCCATAAGTCCGGCAAGACCTGTAAAAAAGTCCTCTTTTGACGGGCTTTTGTAGGCCAAGCGTGGAAGATTTATAGTAACAACACCTATGCTACCTGTTAGGGGATTTGCACCGAATAGCCCCCCTCCCCGGCTTCGTAGCTCACGGTTATCGAGTCTTAATCGGCAACACATAGAACGGGCATCCTCTGGGCTCATGTCGGAGTTTATGAAGTTGGCGAAATAGGGAATGCCATACTTTGATGTCATCTCCCAGATTGGAGTGAGCTTTTCATTGTCCCAGTCAAAATCTTTAGAGATGTTGTAGGTTGGTATAGGGAATGTAAATATCCGTTTCATGGCATCGCCCTCTACCAGGCATTCGGCGAAAGCCTTGTTAAAAAGATCCATTTCGTCCTGGAACTCTGAGTATTTTTCAGATCGTACTTTGCCTCCGATTACTATATAATCATCAGCAACGGTTGACGGAGGTGTTAGGTCGAGAGTAACATTTGTAAAGGGTGTTTGAAATCCAACCCGTGTAGGAACGTTCATGTTAAAGAAAAATTCTTGAAGGCACTGTTTAACACGGTCATAGCCTAGTTGGTCGTAACGGATAAAGGGTGCCAGGTATGTATCAAAGTTGGCGAAAGCCTGAGCTCCAGCCGATTCCCCTTGAAGAGTGTAGAAAAAGTTAACGACCTGGCCTAATGCAGTACGAAAATGTCTGGGAGGTGCGCTTTCGATTTTGCCACGAACACCACCAAAACCCTTAATCAGAAGATCTTTCAGGTCCCAGCCAACACAGTAGGCGGAAAGTTGACCCAGATCATGAATATGCAGGTCGCACGACTTGTGAAGATCGCTTAATTCAGGCGGATAGATACGGTCAAGCCAGTATTTTGCGGTAACGGCAGAGGCAATATGGTTATTTAACCCCTGTAAAGAGAAGCTCATGTTGCTGTTTTCGTTTACGCGCCAGTCAGATTGATCCAGGTAGTGCTCTACAAGTTCAAGGCCTTCGTTGAGGAGATCTTTATTTGAGCGTATTTTTCTATGCTGTTCACGGTAAAGAATATAGGCCTTTGCAACTTTTGCGTGACCTTTTTCAATAAGAATTTTTTCAACCAGATCCTGAACATTCTCGACAGTGGGAATACGTCCCTCTTTATAAATAATGCCAAGAATATCAACAGTAGTGTTTGTTATATCAATAGCCTGATCCTGATCAGAACCTCCAACAGCTTTGGCAGCATTGAAAATTGCCTCTGTGATTTTATCAGGCCGGAATTCGACAACAGAGCCATCCCGCTTAATGATATAACGAATACTGTTTGGGGCTGGTTTCATAGGGGTTCCTCGTAGAAAAAGTTTGATATTATGAAAAATTATGAAAATAATCAAATGAAATATTTGCAGTTTAGAGGGTTATTGTTACAGTCCCTCATTAATCAAGAAAGAGTGAAAGTAAATCACTCTGTTTAAAAAAGTTATCGCTTAATGTCTTACTTATAGAAGGTATTAATAACAAGAAATAGAGAACCCTTATAAGCTGGGGAGCTGTATGGATAAAACCAGAAGCTCTTAATGCTAATAGTAATATACAATATGGTATTGGCGGGTGCAGGAAGTACAGTTGAAAGATAGGCCCGCTGTTATGTTTACTTGTTGTTTTTTGCCAGAAGTAAGCGATAACGAGAGGTTAGTTTTTCGAAATTTTAAGTCAATAAAAAATTATGTCTCAATAAAAAAACTTAACTTATTTCAGAAAACAACCGAATTGTATTATGATAGTAGGTACTAAGATATTTCAGAGGTATATTTGTAAAGAAATTTTAGGGAAGAGTTTTAAAAACCGATTTTTAATAGAGAAGAATAGGCATGTTCTGGTTTTTTAGCTTTCTTTTAATGTCTGTTAAAATTAATTCCTTTGTAAGAGGTGTTTTATGAACAAAAAAATATTTATGTCAATAGTTGTTTTGTTGAGTTTAGCTGCTTTTTCGGTTAGCATTTTTGCGAATGGCTTATTTGATGAAGATGTAATTGAAAGAATACAACTGACAGATAGCGAGATTCCCGGAGGTTTTGTTTACGGCACTATTCCGCCTGCAGCTCGGAAAATGTTTAAGGCAAATCCATGGAAACTGGATCAGAATGCAGTTAACAGGCTTACGAAGGATATCTATCCTAACGGTAATTACCAGGCCATAAAAGCAATGCATCTCTCAATTATTACTCGGCAAGACAGACCCTATAGTGATGATCTTGTCTGCTATATAATCGTGTTTAAAAATGCTGAGTATGCAAAGCGTGAAATTGCAAAACTGCATGAGTACGTAACGTTTAACAAAGATCGACAGCTGGTATATACCAAGAGTAACATTGCGGTATTGCTGATGATTGATGATGCCGAAGATTTTTCGTACATACAGGAGCTGGGCTTAAAGATAGAACAAAAACTTCTTACCTTATAGTCTGGGATTCATTTTTAATATTTTGTCACTTTCCCGGTAGCCTTTGTGCAGGGAAAGTGATGAATAAAACTAAAGGCTACCCCCCTCAAGTCATTAATCAATGTCTGATTATTCAAGGTAATTTCGATAAAGTACAATATTTTAAAGCTTCCTGCTACCCTTTATTTGCTACTATCTTTAACATATCTTCAACCCTGTCTGTAAAAATGGCGGATGCATATTTATGGCACAGCAGATAGTCGTTTTGATTATTAACCGTGTAGAACGCGTATTTAACAAAAGGTTGAAACATGAAAAGCAGAGCCTTGAAAAAGGATGAGCCTTTAGTGCGAAACAACTCGATGGGCGGGTTGACCCATTTCGGTCGTAGCCTGAAGACGGCAAACAGCAGCGATCTTACAGGAACCAGATCTACTGGTTCTCCGATAAGCAGTCCTATTGCAATCTTCTGGTTTTTAAAATAACGCAAAAGACGAGGGTTAAATGAAGAAATTAAAATATTTTGAAGAGGTATGTTTTTTGTTATACTTTCGTAAATTGCTGGTAGATCTTTTTCGCGGATACTCCACTTAAGTTCGAAGTTTATGAATCTATCATTTGGGTAGACTTTCAGCAGATCTTCTAAAGTTGGAATCGGCTCTCCTTCCAGGCGAATATTTTTTATCTGTTTACTTTCCATGTTCATGATCGGCACTGGAAAGCCGTTTGATAAAATGATGTTCTCATCATGAATTATAAAGAATTTGTCGTCTGCAGACCGCTGTATATCTACTTCGATGCCATGTATGGGGTGCTTAAGCGCTTCGTTAAATGCTATGATGCTGTTTTCAGGAAACTTTGCACTGTAGCCTCTGTGGGCAATAACATGGATGAATCTATTTTTCATTGTACCTCGCCTACGGCTCTGTTATGTAAAGCCATTACAGCCTTTATTGCTGATTTTTTATGGTAAAACTGTCTGATAGGTAACGCTTGTTCGATTGCAGTTTGATACTGTTCGACCCCCTGCAAAACGTGAGGATGATGGCCTAGTAATGATGGCATCTGCGTCATAGGTGAGCCCGATATCTGGATATATAATCTGGTTATTAATAGATGTATCTGTCAAAAAAACTCAGCGATTCTTAAGCCGGTCGCGATCCTGAAGCAGAATATCACGGTGGTTGTATTCGTCATCACCAATGTGTGAAACAATTTCAGAAACTTTTGCATAGTGCAATGATAGCTCTTTCATAGAACCAGCAATTGATTTGTAAAAATCACCCAGAGCCTCTTCACTGTATGCCAGTTTTTCAAGAATTACGAGAACGTCTCTTTCAGATTTAATCAGTTGATCGGCATCCTTTAAAACAGAGTTCTGAAAATCAGTTATCTGTTTAGGGTCAAGTGTTGGCATTGTATTTTCAGTAATGGCAGATGCAATTATTTCGGCATGTGTCTCTGAGTGAGTTTCCATAAACTCAAGAACAGCCCGGATTTTTTCCATGTACTGATTATTTTTTGTATTCGCATAAAAGGACGCAACAGTATGTTCAAGAAATTCGATATACTTCAGATACTGATTTTCCATGGTCATCTCCAGATGATTAAAACTTTGATTTTATTTTGCAAAATAAGAAGATAAGTGATAGGGAACCTCGAAAATTATTAAATACTTTTGAAAAACATTTCAAAATTTTAAAGAATAACTTCGCTTATGTGCCTACATTAAAAAATTTCCGCAAGTTCCTTGTCGAATAGTAAAGTAATAGAGATTACCAATATTTGCAACTTATTTATTTTGGTAGTCAATTCGGTTTGCTGTATCTCCCGAAGAAGTAAAACGATCTAGCCGAACATTAATAATAAATCTAACTAAAAACCTAATTTGAATGTGCGACTTTTTCTGTTCATGTTATTCACTGAGAGTATAGAGTTGAATTAAAATAAGATTCTATTTCCAACTGTATATATATCAATCGAAAAATGAATGTTCAATATTAATCAGTTGATAATAATGTGTTTTCAGAAGGTGAAGTTGGAAGAGCTAACGGGTTTGCATGATGTTTAATGTTTGACTATATTATCCGAATGTTGTATGAAATTTGAAAATCTGAGAGGAATAATATGAAATACTGGATATTGACGAGTGAGCGATCTGATGAGTATGAATTATCAATTGACGGATTACCGGAAGCTGTTAGCAAATACAGCCTTAATTTTTCACAGGGTGAAGATGTTTTACTTCCTGCGGATGAGATTTTACTGCCATATACACAGGCTGCTGATGAGCGTAAAACTGACAATCTGGTTTGTGCACCAAAGCTCGGCCTTGTTGTTAATGAAAAACTGAAGTCTGTTATTAATGAGTTTGCTGCTGAGACCGTTCAGTATGCACCTCTAAAACTGTTAAACAAAGAAACTGGAGATATTTGTAAAGACTATCAAATAGCCAATGTCACTGTGATATATCCCTGTGTTGATATGGAGCAGTCAGAGCTTGAACTGTATGATGATGGCGATATTGAGTTTATCGATTCATTATTTCTCTCGTTGTCGCCTGATACTGATTACGGACATGTTTTCAGAATCGCGGAATACTCACCGCTTCTGGTTATTAGCTCTGCTTTCAAAACAGCTCTGGAAGAACGCAAGATAACAGGCCTTCGAGTATATGCGCCGGAAGAGTTCTCGTTATAATGGATATCACAACGATCCTGTAGTTTTTCTGTTATTAAAGGCATAATAAACAAAAGTCTAAATATATTTAGATAGGGTCTAATAATCAGTATTGACTGTAATTGCCACATTGCCACGCTTATGACCGGTTTCTACATATCTGTGTGCCTCAACAATTTGCTCAAATGGATAAGTTCTATCGGTTATTGGCATAATTCTGCCTGCTTCAATCAGTTCCGTAATTTTATCCAGCCTATCAGATTCCAGAAGCAGAGCACTGTCATCTATTGAAGCATACCAACCTGATTTTGAAAGTGACTTTTTGCATGCTTTTTTTAATTCAGAGGTTTTAGCAGTGCCAACTGCATCCAGAATAAAGTCGTATGTTTCTAAAGCGTTAACTGCGTCAGGTTCTGTATAGTCGATTACTTTGTCGGCTCCTAATGATTTTACAAAATCAATATTAGATGGTCCACAAACTCCGGTGACAGTAGCGCCGAGATGTTTTGCATACTGTACAGCGAAGGTGCCGGTAGTTCCTGATGCACCATAAATCAGAACATTTTGGCCCTCCCCTTTTTCCATAGACTGGAGAGCTAACAGTCCACCGTATGCTGCAGAAGTCGCTTCCTCAAAATTGATATTATCCGGCATAATGGCTAAACATCCCCGCTTGGAGTCAACTTCTTTCATGCACTTATAATCAGCATAGGCTCCAAGAGAAAAACCGGTAAAACCATATACTTTATCACCAGGTTTGAACCGTTTTATTTCAGACCCAATGGATTCAATTTTGCCTGAAAATACCTCGCCGATTATGGGATTCCTGGGTCCTGTTAAACCGATAAACAGTCGCATGGGAATCATAAACAGTAAGGGAAGTTTAGAGCTTCGAATAAAGATATCGCTGTTTGTGACTGATGTGGCAAAAATTTTGATCAGAACCTCATGCTTAGTTGGAGTCGGTTTAGTACTTTCAGAGATTTGAAGTATTTCGGGTGGGCCATACTTTTTGCATAGAATTGCTTTCATTGTTTCCATTTTTTTAGTGTCCTCCGGAAAACGACTATATTTTGTTTTTTGTTTCATTCTCATTTTTTTGCAGAAGATTACACATAGTTGTTTCATTTGTTAATAGTATACAGCAAGACATATCTATATCAAGTTAAAAAACCTGATTTCGGTAATTGGTTTCGGCTAGGAATTGTAATTGGACTTTTGACTTGGCAGTCTTATAACGCTTCTAAGTGAATCAAAGGTGTCCTTGGAGCTGCATTTAACTATTTCAGGTTTAAAAAATATTCCACCGGTTTTGCGTGATTGTTATTTAAAGGTGGTCGTAAAAGAGTATAATTAACTCGGTCGTTACTTATAATAATCCGATCAGGCTTGTGTTATGTGAACTCGAGTTGTAATGCTTTACGAATTATGTCCAATTTTCCTAAAATGCACGCTAAATTATATATAATAGATGAAAAAGTGAATTTTTTATTTTTAAGAGTATATTATTTTTTTGATTCTGTATTTTTGATTCTATATTCTAAATTTAAGAACAAGCAACAGGAGGTATTTAACGGTGGTAAAATGGAAAAAGAAAATACTTCTTGTTGAGGACGATTCAAACTTTCCTGTATATATGAAGGCTGTACCCACAGATGATAATGACTTTCGAATCAGCCATGTCAATATAATTGAAATTGGCGTGAATCAGCAGGTAATAAATCAAAAGGTTGATTAATTGTGAAAAAACATAATTCAACGGAAGTTATAGATAAATCTTCCCATCAGAACGATTCTGTTTCGTCAGTAGCTTCGTTTCCTATTGTCGGCATTGGCGCATCAGCTGGAGGACTAGCGGCCTTTGAGGCTTTTTTTTCGGGAATGCCCGAAAAAAAAGATCCAGGAATGGCCTTTGTGCTGGTACAGCATCTGGCACCTGATCATAAGAGCATCCTTGCAGAACTGATTCGCCGTTATACCCATATGAAGGTTTTTGAGGTTAAAGACGGAATGGTTGTTGAACCGAATTGCGCCTATATTATACCTCCGGGATATGATATGGCCTTTTTAAACGGAGCTTTGCAGTTATTTGAACCCTCTGCTCCTCCTGGACCGCGTTTGTCTATCGACTTTTTTTTCCGCTCGTTGGCGCAGGATCAAAGTGAAAGAGCTATCGGAATCGTGCTTTCCGGTACAGGCAGTGACGGCACCCTGGGGGTCAGGGCTATTAAGGGTGAGGGAGGTATGGTTATGGTTCAAACTCCTGAGTCCACAGAGTATGATGCCATGCCTCGTAGTGTTATTGCTACAGGGCTTGCAGATTACGAACTATCACCGGCCGAAATGGCAGAGGCTCTTATGGCCTATTCTTCTCATGTGTTTCAAAAAAAGAAATCCGGCGAGATTATTCCTGTGTCAAAATTTGAAAACACCCTGAAAAAAATATTTATTCTGGTGCGTTCACATACAGGACATGATTTCTCGTCGTATAAGGTGAATACTATCCGTCGACGTGTTGAACGTCGTATGGCTGTTCTTCAGATTGATTTGATTGAAGATTATCTTAAACATCTTAAGGAATCTAATGAAGAGATCGAAGCTCTGTTTAATGATCTACTTATTGGAGTAACAAATTTTTTTCGAGATCCCGATGCATTTAATAATTTAAAAGAAATTGTTATTCCAAAACTTTTTGCCGGTAAAAGCACAGGCAGTTTGGTGCGTGTTTGGTCTTCAGGATGTTCAACTGGTGAGGAGGCATATTCGATTGCAATTCTTCTTCAGGAATATATGGAGTCGGTCAAAGAGAGTTTCACAGCACAGGTGTTTGCAACAGACCTTGACTCTCGTTCTATTATATCTGCCCGCTCTGGCATCTATCCGGCAAGTATTGCAGCTGATATCACTCCGGAGCGTCTTGAAAGATTTTTTACCCCTGACCCGAGTGACAAAAATGAAGAAACACAGACCTACCGTATTAATAAAAACATTCGTGATATGTTAATTTTTTCTGAACAGAATTTAATTAAGGATCCGCCATTTTCAAAGCTTGATCTAATTTGCTGCAGAAATCTTATGATCTATCTGAGCAGTGATTTGCAGAAAAAGCTTATGCCGTTATTTCATTATGCGCTAAATCAGGTTGGGTTTCTTTTTCTTGGAACATCGGAATCTGTAGGTGAATTTACACATCTTTTTCAGTTGATTGATCGTAGGTTCAAGCTGTATATGCGAAAAGATAGTGAGCCCAGCTCGCGTCGTGTTCCTGCCGGAGGCTTTTTCCCGTCCCGAGTACAGGATGATGCAGTACCACAAAGATCAGGTGTTAAAAAAAATCAAAAGGAAAAGATTTCTTTGCGTGAATTGACAGAACAAACACTGCTAAAACAACTTGCTCCTGCCAGCGCTCTTGTTAATGGGCAGGGAGAAATTTTTTATCTTCATAGTCGCACAGGTATGTATCTTGAACCTGTCGTTGGTGAAATATGCGGTTACAATATTATTAAAATGGCCCGCGAAGGTTTGCGTTATGGACTTACTGTAACTCTTCGAGAAGCTGTACAAAACAGGAAAGTTGCCAGTTGTCAAAACCTGAGTGTAAAAACCAACGGAAGCTATACGGCTGTTAATCTTACTGTTTGTCCTGCAGAAACTGATGACAGTATCTCATCATCAGAGCCTATGTATCTGGTTGTGTTAGAAAAGATAAAACATTCTGAGTCTGGTCAAAATGAGCAGAATATGTCAGCCTCAATGAATGCTGATAGTGTACCCGAAGACCATAGTGCTTATAATAATCTTGATAGTCTTGTGACTTCTCTTCGGGATGAGCTGCGTGCGAAAGATGAATGTCTGCAAACAGCCGTTGAAGAACTGGAAACGTCAAACGAAGAGTTGAAATCATCAAATGAAGAGATGCAGTCAGTTAACGAAGAACTGCAGTCAGCAAATGAGGAGCTCGAGACCTCTAAAGAAGAGCTGCAGTCAGTTAATGAAGAGCTTTCGATAGTTAATAATGAACTGTCATCAAAGGTTGCTGACCTGTCTCAGGCTAATAATGATATGAATAATCTTCTGGCGGGAACGGGGATTGCTACAGTGTTTGTTAATCATCAGATGAAAATATTACGATTTACTCCAACAGCCAGTGTACTTATAAATCTTATTCAAGGTGATATCGGGCGTCCGGTGAATCACATTCTTACCAATCTTTCCGGTTATGAAGGCTTATCTGATGACATTCAGATAGTGCTTAATACTTTGATTTCTAAATCAGTTTAAGTGCAGACTGTTAATGGGGAGTGGTACCGGATGAGTATTTTGCCGTATCGCACTCTGGATAATGTAATAGAGGGTGCTGTAATTACCTTTGTTGATATTACTGAAGCACGAAATTTACAGGATGAGTTGAAGACCCAATTATCTGAGAAAATCAATCTTCTTCAGGAGGTACACCATCGTGTAAAAAATAATATTTCTAATATTGAAGGACTCTTATCTCTTCAGGCTGTTTCCTCTGAGAATCCTGAAGTTAAAATGGCATTGCAAGATTCTGTATCACGAGTACAAAGTATGAGAATACTTTATGACAGATTGTTGATAGGCAAAGATTATAGGGATGTGCCGGTTAAAGCTTACCTAGAAAGCATTATTGATTCATTAAGAGATGTCTTTGCTAATGTTAAGAATGTTGTTGTTAAAAAAAATATTTCTGAATTTTCTATTACTTCTAAAAAAGCTGTTTCTGTAGGAATGATAATCAATGAGCTGATTACCAATATTTATAAATATGCCTTCATTGACCGTAATGAGGGTATGATAACAATTTCAATTGAAAAAGATGGAAACACTGTTACTCTTGCTGTTCGGGATAATGGAATCGGAATAGAAAAGAGAACTGATGGAAAACTGGCATCAGGTTTCGGGTTAACCATAGTTAAAATACTCGTAGAACAGCTTAAAGGGACTTATGGCATCAAAAATGATAATGGAACAAAGAGTGTTGTAAAATTTGATCTGTAATTAATAGGGTCTTGCCGGCAATGCCGGTGAGACTTGAAAAGGCTTTATTGTGTCAGACGTAAGATAAAATTACTTGCGAAGGAAATCAAAATACGTTCAAATTACTACTAAAACCATAGAAATAGTAGTTAAATTCTTGACAAAGCTCTCTAGGGTGAGTAGTTTTAAAGTCAATTCTCTCGAGCTAAAAAAGTATTGGAGGCATTATGAAGATTTATAATGACATTACAGAAACAATTGGGAAAACACCGCTGGTAAGGGTTAATAAGCTAAATCAGAACGGTAGAGCCGAAGTTCTTGTTAAACTTGAATCCTTTAATCCAGTGTCATGTGTTAAAGAGCGTATCGCACAGTCAATGATAGAAGCTGCAGAGCAGGAAGGTAAAATTAACAACGACACAGCTATCATTGAGCCAACAAGCGGTAATACCGGAATCGGGCTTGCTTTTGTCTGTGCAGTAAAAGGGTATCGCTTGATTCTGACTATGCCCGACACCATGAGCGTTGAACGCAGACATATCTTAAAAATATTCGGAGCCGAGCTTGTTTTAACTGAAGGTGCAAAAGGTATGAAGGGCGCTATTGAAAAAGCCGAGGAGCTTTCTCGCGAAATTAAAAATTCATTTGTACCTCAGCAGTTTGATAATCCTGCTAATCCACAGGTTCATCGTGAAACTACAGCCGATGAGATCTGGAATGACACCGACGGAAAAGTCGATATTTTTGTGGCAGGTGTAGGTACGGGTGGAACAATTACCGGTGTAGGTGAATTTCTTAAAGAAAAAAATAGAGATGTAAAAATAATCGCAGTTGAGCCAGTAGAATCAGCGGTAATTTCCGGAGGAAAACCGGGTCCTCATAAAATTCAGGGGATAGGAGCAGGCTTTATTCCGAAGAATCTTAATGTTGATATTATCGATGAAACTATTCAGGTTAACCAAACTGATGCCGGAGAGATAGCACGTGAAGCGGCAAAAAAAGAGGGGCTGTTTGTCGGAATTTCGAGTGGCGCTGCTTTGTGGGCTGCATTGCAGATTTCAAACCGCGAAGAAAACAGAGGTAAAAGAATTGTAGCCCTTCTTCCAGACACAGGCGAACGTTATCTTTCTACCTGGTTGTTTGAGGATTCTAAATGAAGCTTTCTACTCGTTCGCGTTATGGAGTACGCCTTTTAATTGAACTTGGTCTTAATCAGGACAAAGGTCCGGTACAGCTAAATTCTATTGCGTACAGCCAGGATATCTCTGAGAAATATCTTGGTCAGTTAGTGATTCAGCTTAAAGGTGCCGGCATAATATCCTCTGAACGTGGTAAAAACGGTGGGTACAGACTTGTAAAAGAACCTCGGTTGATCACTCTGCGCGAAGTTGTCGAAAAGCTTGAAGGAGATCTGTGCCTTGTCGACTGTGTCGATGAGGCCGTTGATTGCAAAAGGCAAAACATATGCGTTACAAGAGATGTCTGGAAAGAGCTTTCCGAGTGTATGATAGATTTTCTTGAGGGTGTAACGATACAGGATCTCGTAGATAAAACAGTGAAGGCTCGGTTAAAAGGTAATATCAGTTATGACATTTAACTATTAAATTTAAATGCTTGATTATTTATAGTTTCTTGTAAGAAATAGTGACTAAGAAAGTGCAGAATCAATATTTATTGGAACCAGGTGAAGCTGTGAATGATGAAATGATAACGTTGATTGCAACTCAGGATCAGGCTGAAGCATATGTTATTAAATCAATGCTTGATAGCAATGACATTGAATGTTATATAGAGGATGAATTTGTGTCAGCTACTTTGATCTATTCCATAGCAGTAGGTGGTATTAAAATCAAAGTAAAGAGAGAAGATTTAGAAAAAGCAAAATCAATATTTCTTGAAAACAGTGATTTGGATATATCCGGTAATAAAGAAGATAATCATTTAAATGATGATTGTCCAAAATGCGGGTCCACAAATGTTGAGTCTAAAATTTCAAATTCCATTTTTTTGTTGGTTTCTGTTGTTTTTTTCATGATTCCGGTGCTTCTGAAAAGAAAAAAATACTCATGTTTGAATTGTAGCCATAAATGGAAATCGAAGCTTCACTTTTATCATTTTTTCTTTTCGTTAATAATAGCAATATTTTGCTCGTTATTTTGGTATGCTGCTATAGAAGCATTTTTAAAATAATCCGAATTTGTAATTTCTTTCTAACAGATTATATATCTTTGAAAAAATATCTATGAGTTTCTAATTGTTTAATGAAGACTAGTTTTGGGCTACTAATAGAAAAACTTTTCTGATTACAAAGCTTTTATATATAAATATGGGTATGTGCACATACATAAATTTTCAAATAGGCAGATATTTATAAAAATTATTGATCAACTACATGATGTTGAGATGGCCGGGTTATTTTCACAACGGTTCTGTCCATACGGTAATCTTCATCGAGTTCAGGCCAGGAACAGTATTTGATAATGCAGTGCATAACGATGTGATGTAAAACAGTAATTGGGTTTTGCTGCCTGTATCAGGGCTTTTTAGCAATAATTTTATCAAATCTGCTATCCATGCATACGCTTAAATCAGTTGTTATGAATTTTCCGTTATAGAATAATGAAAAAATAGTTGCTGGTGTTGGTGCTGATTGAGCCTGTTTCACCGTTTCCAATTTAATAATCCTAATTTTCAGTTTTCTTTTTTCAGCAGTTTCTGCGAGTGATTCATTTACATGATATTCTGTATAAGGACAGCGGTTTGTGTAATAGACTACATAACCACTTTTTTCCGGGCAAGTGCCTAGTTTAGCCTGTTCATTAAAATGAGGTAAAATTGTTTTGTCATTGAAGCGTAAGCACAATAGAGAAAATCCGGCAGGGGTAGTGTCATATTCTTTAAATCCCTGTTTAAGTAGCCATTTCTTATCACTCATAAAATGATACTTTTTTGTTCCTGCAACAGTGAGCAGTCCATCTTTCTTTTGCTTTTTTGCATCACGAATAGCTTCTTGAAGTAAAGCTTTTCCATGTCCTTTTCCTTTGTACTGTCCTGAAACCCAAAAACAACCCATAATAAAATAATTCGGAGCTGTTACAGGAATCCACGCTTTTTCTGCAGGGCCATATTCAATGAACACTTTGGCTCTATCATTGATTCTTCGGAAAATAAATCCGTTTTCGAACTCTTGTTTTAACCACTCTTTCTTTAATTTATAACTATTGGCACATTTTTTATCAGAAATAGCACAGCAAATATGTTCGTTATCGATATTAGCTTGGTTAATTGTAATATAGTTCATTTAGTTTCTCCCTTCAAATTCGTTTTATTGGTACATAAATATCGACAGACGTAATATCCCTTTCCCTGTTGTAGCAATTGGGAGGATATAGTTCAAAACAATATCCGTCATCCGGCTGTAATCCTCTTTGCGGCAGGGTGTTTCTGAACACCTGAGTCCAGGCTTTTCCATAGTCTTCATTATGGAGGTCGAATCTGCATAAAAACCTGTATGACGAATGTAGGCAATGTGTATCTTATTGAGATGTTTCTCTTCAACATGCAATGGTTCAAGGATTTTTCTTTGCCCGATATTCATGTTGATATTATAGGATGTCTTAATACTGTTGTCTTGATGAATCTTGCTATTTTTCTTTTTTTTCCATTCTGAGGCAGACATTTTAAAATGTTTTTTAAAGGCTCGTGAAAACGTAGCGGAATCGTTGAAACCACATGAAAAAGCAATATCAGTAATTGATCTGTTTTGTGTTAGTAGAAGTGTTGCAGATCTTTCAGTTCATAATATGATATTTTTTTGATAATCTCTATTATTATCAAGTTTCTGTGACGGACAATTTTTGTTAAAACTGAACCCGCAGATGTAAAAAGAGTAAAATATCGTAAATTTACGAGGTTCCTAGTTGATAGTTTCATTTTAAATGATATAAATATAGTGTCATTAAAACTTTTGGATTCGAAGGGGGAATCTCTTCCTTCAGGAATGGAGGTTCGGGTTGAATTAATTAATCATGCATTTCTTTTCGGTTGTAATGTTTTCAATCTGTTTGGATTCGAGGGTGATACCACACAGCAGAAGTTGTATGCTGATCGGTTTGAACAATTGTTTAATTTTGCCACAGTCCCTTTTTATTGGCAATGGTATGAGTGGACTGAAGGCGAAGAGGATGTACTTTCTTGTACAGAGGATATGGCTGCCTGGTGTCGTGAAAATAATATTACTCCGAAAGGGCATCCGCTTATCTGGCATGAGTCGGTTCCAGAATGGGCAATGAGTATCTCTGATGACGAAATAGAAGATCGATTAAAGAAACGAGTACAGGATATTGTCCAGGATTTTGATGGAAGCGTAGATCACTTTGATGTTATAAATGAATCAGTCGTATCGCATACCTTTGATAATCCAGTAGGTCGCTGGGTAGAGTCTGTTGGTGCTGTTGAAGCAGCGGCACGCGCTTTCAGTTGGGTCGAAGCAGTCAATGATGATGCATTTTTGCTTATTAATGATTATAACGTCAGTGGCGAAGGTGGAGATCTGTATTCTGCACAGATTGCCGGTCTGATAGAAAAGAATATTGTTCCTGATGCGGTTGGACTTCAGTCGCATATGCATAAAGGAGTGTGGGACGATCAGACACTTCGGAGTGTCTGCAATAATTTTGCTCAACTTGATCTTCCTATTCATTTTACCGAGTTGACAATTCTATCAGGTTCCCTGATGCACCAGAAGAGTATGAATTGATATATTGATGAAACAAGGAGATATGAATTTGAATATAAGACAGGCCTTGCTTTCTGATTTACCCTATATTTACGATATTTGTCGTTTAACCGGTAAAAATGGAAAAGATTCATCAGATTTAATAAGGGATAACTACATTATCGGGCAATACTTTGCTGCTCCATATCTTCATTTTGAGATTGATACCTGTTTTGTTTTGGATAATGGATCAATTCCGCTTGGTTATATACTGGGTACTTCATCAACTATGCTGTTCAATGAGTGGATGAATACAAGTTGGCTGCCTTCCGTCCGAAAACATTACAATTCTGATTTGATTGCTACAACTGATTTTGATAAATTTTTAATTGATATAATCAATCAGGATTGTGAAATTCCGGGAGACTTAATTGACTATCCGGCGCATCTGCATATCGATTTGCTTCCTGCTGTACAAAATAGAGGTTATGGAAAGCAGATGATGAAAAAATTTATTGCAGCTATAACAGATAAGGGTTCTAAAGGAGTTCATTTGTCTGTTGCTCTAAAAAATGTTGGTGCAATAGAATTTTATAAAAAGAATGATTTTTTTGAAATAAGGAAAGATTCAGGAGCTCTGTTTTTTGGGCTTAAAACAGCAGATTAGCCACATTTAAAATTGACTCCTGTTAGATAATTCCGGTATCAATAGATTTTTGAATTATCACTTCTTTGTCTTCATCATCAAGTGCTCGTTTATCCCTTTGCGGTAGAGGCCGGGCAGGGTTCCAATAAAACAGTATTCGTTTTTTTCATAAAATCTGCGGGCCTTCGGGTTATAATCACCAACTACCAGAAAAATTTTGTCTGCTGTTTCAAAAGCTTTATTCTCGATATAATCCAGTAGTTTTTTACCGATACCTTTGCTACGGTACTCCTTTTTGATGGCAAACAGGTGCAGATAATGAAAAGCATGAAACGCACCCTCGCGTATCATGAATCCGAAACCTGCACAATCTTCATTGTATAGAGCTACATAGAGGTCTCCGCTTTCAATACCTTCCATAACCGCTTTACCTCGGCTTTCCAAGGATTCAAAATATGAAGTACACATGGAGGAATTCTCCATTGCCTTTATACAGTCATCAAGAAACTCAAGAGTACCTTTTTTAAATTCCAGCTTGTCCATATTAAATTAGCCCTTGAATCCATTGAGAATGATTTTAATTAATTTGTCCTCTGAATATATTTTAAATATATGGATTCGATTAATCATGGAGTTTTTTACCAGAGACTATTTTCTATAGAAAAATTGTCAAAAATTGATTCAAAGCTGCTATCCATTGGGCTACAGGCATAAATTCCAATATTTAATTCGTGGAATTTACAAAGCAGATGAGTTATTCGCAACTGTTTCCATGTTAAGCCATCATTAGAGTATTCTATTAGGATGTCATTTTGTTTGCTTTGAAACCGGTACCACATAGTATTTATTTTTGAATTAATATCAATTGTTGCCCAATCAGAAAAGCCCTGGTTTGTTACTACAGAACCCAGCCGTGAATGAGTTTCAGTTTCATATTCTATGGAAGTTTTAATCCAGTTTTCAGAATCAATACGAATTATGAGGCCGCATTGGTCGTATTGACTCTGTGGATAAAATTCGGTTTTGACGGTAATTGAGAACTCTTTTTTTACTTCTGTTAATAAGCAATGACCATTATCACGTTGAAAATTGTAATGAGTTCTTTGCCAAAAATCCGTATTTGGAGAAGATGTGATATGGAGTCGATTGTTGTTGATTTCAAATTGTGGCTGGTTAAGCCAGAAGTAATCTTTACTGATTTTATTGTCTGTTATCATTTAAATCCCTCAGTTATTTTTTATTTCCGGTCGTTTGTAATGATTCTTTGATGGCTTGCAAGTTCTCTTCTGGCACCACTAGATAATTAAATTCTCCGGTAATTGTTAATACTGGAATCTGTTTCTTGTTTAAGTATAAAGCAGGACCATTTACAAACATATATCGATACCATGGTAATGTTACTTTTGTTGCCAGGATATATCTATCATTACGGTTAAATACTTTCAGACCTCTAAAGTATGTTTAAGATATGATTAAAGAGACATTCAGTAATAATGTATCTATGAATAGGGAGTATTGTCTCTTTGTTGGGTCGAATTATATCTTTTAAGCAGAGTATTCCAGTAAAAATTTTCAGCAATGAATTTATACAAAGAGTAATTGAACCAGTTAATCTTTTTCGGTCGGTCCAGTTTCTTGATTATATGACTGTCAAAATAGTGGAATTTTTTGTATTGTTTTCCTAATTCATAAAAATGATTAAAGTGTTTTTTATTATCGAGCAAATGTCCTACTCTACCAAGATCTGTTAATGCCGCAATTTTAAAAATTAAACGATGTATTATTTTTTTCTGAAGGGCCGAAATTTTAATAGATTCTCCACCACCTTTTATTACTGTACCCATATACTGGCATCCAAGACGCATGCTGAAATTACTCAGGTATTGTTCGATAAAGGTTGAATGTATTTTACCTGGGAATCCTGACTGCACGAAAAACCCTATACTTTGAATTTGTTTCTTCATTTTATAATTTTTTAAAGTTTCAAAAAAATATTTCACCTGTGCTGGCATGCTGTCTATATAAAGAGGGAATGCAATAATAACATGATCACTTTGTGCAAAGATAGAACGCAGGCTTTTAATCTTTGCAACTTCTATTAAATCAATAATCTGTATTATATCCTTGCCGTCATCTTTTTCGATATACCCCTTCATAAAAGCATCACAAAGAAAACGGCTATTACTTTGCTTGCCTCGTGGTGATCCGTTAAAAATTGTTAACAGCATACATAAGCTCCTTGACTGGACTTTGAGTTGTGATACTAAAAGATAGAGAAGTATTCAGGTTGATTGCAATGCGATTATAAATATCGGTAATTATTGAAATATCGTTATCTTGCATTTTTGGTTCTTTACTTACGATAAGACCAACAAGGGGGTATGTTTTATATCTGTATTTATGATGAATTTCATTCTTAAGCAAAGTAAAATTGGGATGCAGCAATGGAAGCAGTTTGTCTTGCGCTGATTTCAATAGTGCGCTGGTAAACCCCATTATAACAGGAGAAGCAAAAATGACAAGATCTGAGCGCATATAACTTTCACGAATCATGTCTGTATCGTCATTGAAAATACATTTTCCCGGAGTGTTAACCCAGCAACCAAAGCAACCGGTGCATAGTTTTATTTTAAGCTTACGTAATTTTATGTTAGTAATGTCGTGATCTGATTCAAGTTGCGAAGTAACTTGGCTGATATACTGTTCAAAAGATGTGTCTTTGGGGTTCGAGTTTCCATTAAGGATTGTTATCTGCATGGTATACTCCTTGCTTGTATAAACTAAAGTTAGTGATTTGCATTTTTATCTGTCAAGAAAGTAATTATTCAGAAACTGCTTCTTGACATATAAAACAAGAATATCTTGACTTCCGCGTCTTCTAATATATATTTATGTTGTTCTTGTTTTAATATATTGTAAATCATTTACGCATTCAGGGTATACACTAATGCGTAGTCTTCTCTTAGTGAACGATTGTTATTTTCTAAAATATTGTGTGTAAAAGGAAGGAAGGGCTTGGTAACAAATGAAAAAGATAGATAAAGTATTTGCTAAATTTCTCTTAAAGACTGAAATTTATGTTTTTGTAATAATTTTACCTTTTGCGGGATATTTTATTGGTGTTGCAGGTTTTCTGTCGTTAGAAGATATCCCTTTCCTTATTATTGGTCTTTTAGCTACTGTTGTTGTTACTGTACCAATTCATTACTTTTTGAGAATTCGCAGGTTCAATGAAATATTAAGTCTGAAAGAGTCAGATAATCTTTCATTATATAAGAAAAAGTTACTTTCGTATCCTTATTATGAAGCGATTCTTGCATCTATCAGGTGGGTATTGTCTGATTTAGTATGTGCAATAGTATTACACCTGCACACTCCACTGAATACCCTACAGATAGTTACATTTATTGTTTTACCTATCTTTTCCATGCCTTATAGTTATCTTCTTTTCTATTATACAACGGAAAATGCAATAAATGACTACTTGTCTGATGACAAAATAGCTGCTCTCAAAATTCCATGTGAAGAGATTTTATGTTTTTCCGAGCAGAAAAGAAGCCTGTTGCAAATTATCTCTATAACGATGATTCCAGGAATAATTCTTGGATATTTCTTTGTCTTATCAAATAATTTCAATGTTACATTTACAAATATGACATTGCACTTTGTTTTTATTATTATTGTTTCAGCAAATGCAATTATTGCAACGTTGTATGAGTCATCAAAGATAACCCGAAAATCGATTCAGAATTTTACCAATGCATTAAACAGGCTGGAAAAAGGTGATCTTACAGTGACAGCTGTGCCGATTCTTTCCAATAGCAATATTAGTCTTGTAAGTAATAGTATTAATGCCTTGCTATCAAGAATGTGCTCTCTGGTTGAAAACATTCAAATTCAGTCTGAACAACTAGTAATATCTTCAGAGCAGATGGCGGCATCTGCCGAATCAATTGCAGATCAGAGTCAGCATGTAGCAACTAATATTGAAGAAATTTCAGCAGCTCTGGAAGAACTTGTAAGTAGCGGAGAATATGTTTTTGAAATTAATAAAAGTCAACATCAACGAACACTTATAATAATTGAAACTTTTAATCAGCTTAATGCTATTGTAAACAGAGAAGAAAATGAAATGAAAGCGGCAATGGAAATTAAAACTTCTCTTGATTCTATTGTTGAAACTGTAAAATCAAAAATAAATAATACGATAATACTGATGGAAAATGCAATCAGAGACTCTGCTGCAATGATTGATCATACAATGCTTATTAATGATATAGCTGAAAGTACTAATCTTCTTAGCCTTAATGCAAGTATAGAAGCCGCACGTGCAGGTGAAACAGGAAAAGGTTTTGCTGTTGTTGCAGGCGAAATTGGCAAACTTGCAGAACAATCCGGAGAAAATGCCCAGGCTGTATCTGTAATGGTTAAAAAAACCAATACAAGTATGGAAGATTCTTTTTCTTCATTACAAATTGGTATAAAGAGCATAGAAGACATTTTTCATGGTCTTTCTGAATTTAACTTAAAGATTAATAGTGTATCACAAATGACTGAAGATAATCTTTCAATGAATCAAAAATTACATGAAGAGACCAGTAGCTTTCAAAAACGGTCAGACGATGTAATACAATCAATGGATGAACAGAAACGGACAATAAGCGAGGTCAGTGAATCAGTTGAAAGCATAAATACCTCTGCTCAGTCTTTTTCTGCAACAAGTGAAGAGTTTTCAAGTATCTCTCAATCAATAGCAGGTACAGCTAACGATCTCAAAAATGACATAGCTTTTTTCAAGATCTATAAAAGGAATAGTAAAAATAAATGAACTGATTAATGCCACACAGAAATTAACAGGAAAACTCGTTAATGCATTGCAATACTTTCCTTCGCTCCATTTATCAGGATATTTGCTGAATGTAAAAATATCTGTAAAATCAATATAAGTATCAACACCTATGTAATCCACAATCGCGGAGCATAACGTTTATTACACACCAACCAGTTCATTATTAACAAGTTTTTTGACTATACGCAGGTCCAGAATTCCAACCGGAACAGGATTTTCTACTGATTCTACAACCGGCAACTGTTCTCTTCCAAGTTGATTTAAGGCTGTAATAGCTTCTTCAAGCGATTCAGATTTAGTTATTATTTCTGGTGCTGGTTCTACTATATCACTAGCAAGCAACCAGTCCCATGTGTCCTGGGATGCAATAAGGTGTTTTAGGTCATTCACGGTAATGATTCCGATGCTTTTACCGTCCTGATCCACTACCGGTAGACAAAAATATTCACTCCCTGAAAAAAGTGAGACAACATGTTTTACAGAATCAGCCATCTTAACATGCGGAACTTTAAAATCGAGAACATCTGCCACCTTCCATTTGCTGATAATATCTTCTTCAGTTTTGTTTTTACCAGTTTCTTTTGCAAGTTTTACTGCAAGCTTAGTCATAGGCGGTCCAATTATTTGTACAATAAATGTGGTTGCAGTAACTCCGGTAATTATAACATCACCAAGATTTATTCCATTCGCAATCTGCAGGTTCCCCAGGTGTTGTGTTGCCATAATTGACAACCCGATTGCAACTCCACCTTGTGCAAACAATGCCATTCCAGTATAATTTTTTACAATTGGTTCAGCATTCGATATCTTAGCTCCAATCCATGCCCCGATAACTTTACCTATACTCCTAAAAACAACATACGATACGACAATTGCCCACAAAAACCACGGCATATTGCCCAGAACAAGACGTGCCCCAACTAATACAAAGAATAGTACATAAATTGGTGCTGAAAAACTTTTAACCAGATCGAAGAAAGCTTTACTTCGGTTTGGTGCCATATTCGTAACAACAATTCCCATTGTCATGGAGGCAAGAATAACATCAACATGCAAAGTAAGGCTAAGGGCAATAAGAATTAAAAGCGTTGCAATACCAAAAACCATCGTTCGGGTTTTATCAATACTAAAGCGAACTATCAGGTTCATAAATATCCCTGCCAGCCCCCCCATAAGGACTGCACCAAATAATTCAATACAGATCTTTATAAGTTGAGTTGAAATTGAAGTATTGCCTCCAATAAGTAACTGAGCGAGGCCTGTACCCAGGCCATATAGTGTCATTGCAAGGGCATCGTCAAGTGCCACAATTGCGATAATTGTTGTTGTTAAAAGCCCCTTAGCACGATACTCCCAAAGCACAGACATTGTTGAAGCAGGATCTGTGGCAGAAGCTATTGCCCCAAATACAATGCCGGCAGCAATTGATACTGTAAAATTTTTAGTAAAAACATACAAAATCAGACTGGTAGAAAGAGTTACCAGTGAAAAAGAGAGTATCCCTTCACCAAATAAAATAGCAGAGAACTGTTTGCCATATTTCTTCATTGTGCTTAGGTGAAGTTCGCCTCCAACCATAAAGCCGATAATACCCAATGCGAAATAATTAAAATTATTTAAAGAAGAAATAACCGAGCTATTAATTAGATGCAGACCACTTTTGCCAATAATAATACCAATGACCAGATAACCAAGAACCTGAGGGACTTTTATTTTCTGAAAAAACCATGCGCCTGCAATACCTCCAAAGATGCCTATACCAAGAATGAAAAGGATACTTGAACTGGAACTCAACATGATTTATTCTCCCTGTGTAAGCATTGTATATATTTGCTGTTCATCTTTTGCTGCAAGAAGGTTCTTTCTAAAAGATTCGTCCTTAAGTAGATTACTAATTGATGCCAGTACTTTTAAATATTCAGCATGCTGGTTGTATGCTGCTGCGAGCATAAACACTATTCGTACCGGAACATTATCAAGTGCCGGGTAGTCAATTATATTATTTCTATTTACTGCAACAGAAACGGCAATATCTGAAACCGCATAAATTCGTACATGCGGTATGCCTATCCCAAGGCCAATACCAGTACTCATTAATGCTTCCCTGTCCCAGATTGCTTTCTCTAATGATTTAGGTTCTTTTATTTGAGGGGCTGATGATAAATTATTGATAAGGGCGGTTAGAATGTCCCTTTTAGTAGAATATTCAGTTATCATAACTCTTTCCGGAGCAAGCAGGTGCTTCAGATCACGAATAACTTTTTCTTTGGATTCTCGTTTTGCTAATTTATTACTGATCCATTGGTCAATTTCTCTTTTTTGGAATCTCCAAACATTTCCCAGTTTGCCTGCTGGGATGTCCCCTTTTTGGGCCCATTCAAGAACTGTACGCTCCGATACTTTAATATATTTTGCAATTTCCTCTATGGTCATAATCGAATCTTCCATGTTACCTACTCCTTGTTAATTGTTCTTTGACCAGTGAAGTAAGTGTTAGCTTAAATGTCAACAAAAGTCAATAAAAGGTTCAAAATGTTGCAAAACGTTAATATAAGTTGGATTTGGTATTAAGTATTAACATTTAAAATACAGGCTAATGCAATATCGTTATCTTCTTTGATAACAATTAATGAACAAACGGCAGTAACTCTTTGGCGACTATTCTAATCAGCATAAATATTAATCATGATTAATTAGCGTTACGTCAGGCTGGGTAATAAATGTTCAAGAGATTGCATCTCTACTTTTCTACTATCAACAACGGTCCATATAAGTTTATAACGGATAATGGTGAAGATTATCCAGTCAATGGCTCAGAATCGTGGGTTCGTGTCTGTGATATCGAAGTTATAGATGGTATTGCTACTTTGAAACAACCCGATACGACTATAGAACCTGATTCTTCTGATGATAGTGAATACGAAGATTCTGATAATTATGATATGCGTAGATCATATAATCGAAAAAAATAGTTGGTTAACATTTTTCTCAATTAATTAAAAAGACTCCGGGATATAATTCGGAGTCTTTTTAATTAATAATTTTTATTCCGCGATAAATCAATACCGGTGTGGCTGTTTCAGTACATACGGCTGTTATCTGACCAGCTGCTGAAAACCAGTTAAAAATGCCTCTTATTCTTTCTTCTTTGGAAAGGGTAAAACAGTATACAGTGGGCAAAAGCCAAGTGCACTGGTAACAAGAAAGACAACGGCAATAATGCCGAGAATAATAGCGGCTGCGCCATTGATCATGTTTCCCAGATACAGTAGAATGATTGTAATTGCAAGTAGTGTTCGGAGTATCCGGTCGATGACGTGCATGTTCTTTTTCATAAAGCCTCCTTTGTGTGATATATATTTAACTAGAAATATACTCTTGTATGGCATGTATTACAAGTTTAACCGTGGATATGTGTGTTTTCTTGTGTATATGGATGCATTGATGTAAAAAAGAGGTTCATGCATCTTTTATAGAGAACACTGCCGGAGATGCCTGCGGAGAAATATTTAAGATTTACAAGTAATGAAAATCGAAGGGAAAGAGGATACTTGTAAGCATTCCTTTCTGCTGAATTATAAACTACTCATCTTTCACAGGAAAAACAATTACAAACTCAGTTCCCTGTGAAGACTTTATCTCTATTGAGCCGTGAATTTGGAGCACTAAATTGTGAACGAGTTTCAGCCCAAGGCCGCGGCTTGTTTCACTATCTGCAAGTTCAGGTAATCCGCTACCGTTATCCCGGATAGAAAGATGAATGTTGTTTTTTGAATCTTTTAAAGCTTTGATACTAATCTCACCCTCCTTATCGTTTGGAAAAGCGTGCTTTAATGTATTTGTTATAAGCTCATTTATTATCAGACCGCATGGTATCAGTTTTTCCGGTTGAAGTTGAATTTGTTCAATGTCATGAGAAAAATGTGTTTTACTGTTTCTAGTGTTAAGAATCCGCTCAGTTAAATTTTCAATATATTCACTGAGATGAATGCGCGAAATATCTTTTTTCTTATGCAGCAATTCATGAACCAGAGACATAGCGTTAATTCTATTTTTAATAGTGAGCAATTCCTCTTTATGTGTATCTGATTCCATAAGGGAAGTTTGAAGATCAATCAAGCTGGTAATTACAGCTAGATTATTTTTTACTCTGTGGTGCAGCTCTTTTAGAAGCACCTCCTTTTCTTTTAATGAAGACTGTACCCTTTTTTCACTCAAGACAAGCATCTTAACCGAGCGTTCTCTGTCAAAATAAAGAAGAAATACAAGTAGAAGAAGGTTGTTTGTAAAAGTTAGAAAAAAGCGAATAGATAAAGGAAGATCAGACTGATAATAATAAAAACTGAAGGCATGTCCAAGACTGTATAGGAGATACAAGGTGAGCCAGATATAACTCTTTATTCCGCCGAAAAAGATAAACCACTTTCGTTTGAAAATAACAAAGACAAAAACAATTAGCAGGGTCATAAATTGAGTATAAACACTGATATAACCGCTTATTTGAGGAAAGCAAAGTATTAATAAGCCAAGACTGAATAAAAACAGAACAAGGAATAACACAAACCATCGCGTTGATATTTTTACATGATATAAGATCAGACCGAAAAGAAGTAAAAAGGTTCCAACTGCAGCGCAGTAGCCGAAAAGTGGATGTTTGATGCTTCCATCGACAATATAACCGCGAAGAGCAAGAAAGGGACCGGCAGCATAAATAAGCCATCCAAAAAAAATAGTCGCATAGCGCGCCTTTCGAAAGTGAAAAAAAAGTTCAGCAAAAATAAGGGCAGAGAATACGCGAAGGGTCGTAAGAACCAGAAGTATAATGTAGATGTCATCCGGTTTGAACATAGTACCTCTTGTTAATTTGTTTGGCTAATTTGAATGAACAGCTTGAATTAGCCCGACAGAGTTATTGTTGAACTTTGTTTTTTTT
>JAQIBV010000038.1 GCA_027858855.1 Spirochaetota bacterium
GGAAACAGCACCGTCCCCATTTTCCGGAAACAGCACCGTCCCCATTTTCCGGAAACAGCACCGTCCCCATTTTTCTTGTTGAAAAGTTCATGGTTTGGGGGTATCTATATGGTTAACAAAAGGTTGCCCGTCTTTTACTATGGTTAGCTTTAAAATCCGGTATAATTTGCTTTAAATACTGATTTTCACAGAGATTACTGTAATTTAATTATATGGGTTCCCTTATATATGGAGAGGTATTATGGGAAAGGAAAAAGTACGTTGGGGGCTAATAGGCCCGGGAAGAATCGCTGAATCGTTCGCGCAGGGTATAGCTCATGTTGATGAAGCTCAGTTTTATGCCGTTGCCAGCAGTAATATTGAGAGAGCTCGTGAATTTGGAGCACGGTACAGTGCGCAGAAAATGTATGGGAGCTATGAGGAGATGTTGGCTGATCCGGAAGTTGATGCTGTTTATATTGCAACGCCACACCGATTTCACTACGACAACATCAAGCTCTGTTTACAGGCTGGAAAGGCTGTTTTGTGTGAAAAACCGATTACGGTGAATTCGAAAGAGTCGTCAGAGCTTTTTGCGCTTGCTCGGGAAAAAAAGCTGTTTTTGATGGAGGCTTTGTGGAGTCGTTTTCTTCCGGTATATGATGATGTACGTGAGTGGTTGGATTCCTCAAAAATTGGTAGAATACGGTTGATTAATGCGACATTTGGTGTAAATCTCCCTTATGACAGCAGTGATCGCTGGTATAACCCTGAACTTGCCGGTGGGGCACTTCTTGATATGGGAATTTATCCGCTTGCAGTTACTCAGTGGATCTTAAATGAGAACCCGGAATCTTTTAACGTTGAAGCTTGTCTAAGTGATACCGGTGTTGATGAACTGACGGTAGCGGTGTTAAAATATAAGTCGGGTGTTATTGCTCAAATGAATGCCGGGTTTGTTGCAGAGGCCTCTAATGAGTTGATAATCTATGGCGCTAAGGGTTCAATTACAATTCATTCCTGCTTCTGGGCTTCTACCCAGGCGACTCTTGAAACGGATAATAAAAAGCTGACAGTTACACGCCCCTTTAAGGCTAGTGGGTTTGAATACGAGATAGAGGCTGCTACTCTTTCAATCCTTGATGGTGATCTTGAATGTAAGGGAATCAGTCAGGAGGATACCGCTTCGACAATGAAAGTTATGGATGAAATGCGTGCACGCATTGGTCTTGTATATCCATTTGAAAAATAGAGCACTGTCGGGTCTGGTTTTATAATTGGTGATTGGTTTGAATATTAAATTATAACAGGACACCGGGTGTTTTCAGAAACTGGAATTCTGAAGTGGTGGCCTGTTTAAAAAAATGATTTTACAGGGTTTGATATGAACATGCATCTATGAAATCAGGATTTTTGAATAGATCTGTCGTCTATTCTTGACTTTCGTATTTATTATATACATCTTTTTAATATGATGAAAAAGAATCAGTTATTAACCGAAAGCGGGCTTCCTCTTTTTGTTTTTAGAGCCGTATATGGCTCTATCACTCTTCTTCTGCTCTTTTTACTGGCCGGTATTGATTATCCTCTGTTTGGTTTGCTTACTAAGGGCTATACTATACTTATAGCTTTTACCATTTATATGTTTGTTTTAAATTCTGGACGGTCAGGTTCGGATCATATCGTCTTTTATATTGCAATAGTCTATATGTTCGTGGGAATACTTGATTTTATTGCACTTCTGTCTTTCACAGATATTATTTTTTCAAATGAAGAGGGCAGTACAAGAACCATTTTGTTTGGAACATCTGCCCGGTGGATTCAATTGAGTGCTTTTTTCGTGCCTGTTCTGTTCAGGCATAAACTGAAAACGCTTTTACCAATTATTATGCAGTTTTTGTATGGAGCCATTGTAATAATTTTTGTAATTCTGATTCATTTTGCTATCAGGAGTGATTATTTCTCTTCAAAAGACCAGCTAGTTCTATTTAGAAATATCAATGGATATCTGCTTTCTTTTATTTTCTTTTTGCTGGCTATCTATATCCTATTGCGTCGTTCAGTTTTCGGCCGTGAACTGGCTGTTTCTCTTGTAACAATCCTGGCTTTAACTTCACTCTCCTCCGGGCTTCTGGTTTTCTTTGGTAATAAATATCAGTCGGCAGTAGTAGTGGCGAATCTTCTCAGGGTTGTTTCAGCATATCTTTTATATCATTTAGTAGCCAGTTCGTATGTACGAAAGCCAATGGATGAGTTACAGAAACAGGTTGACTTGCAGAATAATAAGATAAGCGTTTTTAATGATTCCATAGAAAAAATAGTTAATGAAAAGATAAGGTATTTAACTGAAAAAAATCTGGAGCTGGAAAAGAGCATTCATAAAAATAAGGCAGTAGCCAAAGAGGTCTACTGTCGTACAAAAAATAATTTACAGATTATTTCGTCAATACTCGATCTTCGGGGAGATATTTCGAAAGAGCACTATACAGATATTCAGGCCAAGATTCAATCGATTGCTCTTATTCAACAGATGATATATCGTTCGGAAAATGGTTTTCGTTTCGATCTTAAATTATACTTAAAACGTCTTGCTGGTCTTATTTTAAAAATATATGGTAAAAGCAAAAAAATAAAAGTTGCTATCGATGGACAGACTCTGGATGTGGATCTAGATACCGCAATTCCGATTGGACTTATCAGTAATGAACTTATTGCTAATTCAATTCTCCATGCTTTCCCCGAGGGTCGAAGCGGAAAGATCGAGATAGAGGTTTGCAGGCGTAACAGTGATGCAATTCAGATTAATTATCGTGATGATGGCATCGGATTGCCTAGAAATTTTGTGTTAGAGTCGAATGGTTCATTAGGGTTAAAAAATGTTGAATCAATAGTTGTTGAACAGCTTCTTGGAACTATGCGGATCTGTAGAGATAACGGCTTTTCAATCAAGATTACAATTCCTGTTTTGCATGATGATCTGATAGCAACTTTAAATAAATAAGTCTCAGCAAAACTTTAATAAAACTTTAAAGCCCCTTAAAATCTCAGTAAAGTTGAAGTATTAGAGTATTACTGCCCTGCGTTAACCTATATAAACTTCTGGCTTGTCTGGAATGGTGATATCTGGATCAAGATCTTCTGCTCCTAAAGCTACCAGGGGAGATATCTCGATTATTGCAACGGAGTCGGGAATTTTTATTCCACGCTCTTCAAGCCAACCGCGATGCAGATCCATCATAAGTTGGCGCGACGAGTCAACTGAATCAAGGCCGGTACGGTTTTTGACAGGAGCAAACTCGTTACGACGCGATGCTTCCATTATTACATTTGTATCTGTGAGAGGTAATGCATCGAAAACGAATTTTTCGAACTTATAGCCCTCTATTTTTGAAGGCTCACCTGAATTGTATGATGTTATCTTTTTTTCCGCAAGATGAAAGGGGAGTGTAAATGAGTCGGATGTAATGCGCAAAATAAAGTCTACCGAAAAAATATGTATTGCTAAATTTCCTGCAGAGTAGCGAAGCGAATTGTTGTCATCTTTTTCGTAGGCTTTATCGTCAGGAAGATCGGAGTATTCTACTATACCCAGCGTATTATCTGAAAAAACTACAAAATTGCCTACTTTCTCCTGAGGGTATGCTTTAGTTAAAGCCTTGCTTGATATTTCAGCATTTTCCTGAATATGAAAACCAATAAAAGCGGGATCAACTGGACAAACCATCGGATTGTCGACCTGAAAGTAGCTTATAAGGTCAATGCCCCGTTTTTTCATTTTCTCCAGCACTCCTGATTTTTTCAAAGCAATCAGGCTACCACCATGTCCATTAGGATTTCGAAAAAGTGAAGACTTTGTTCTCAGAATCAGTTTGCCTTCTGTTGTGAGAGAGGGTATCATGTCCTGTTTAAACATAAAAACGTTATCAGAAGATAAGCCGAAGTAGTTATTACTTTCAAAATGTTCCAAGGTCTGTTTGTGGTTTGTATTAGAAGTCATAATAAGCAGAGGAATCTCTACATCATATAGTTCTGAATTTTTCAGGATCTTTTCGGAATAAAGTTGGAAAAGTGATTTATGTTTAACAGGAGTATATTCATAGGCACCTTTTGGACCATCATACCCCAGTCGTGAACCCTGGCCTCCTGCGACAATAAATGTGCATACACGCCCTTTCTTTATTGCTGCAATTCCGGTTTCGCGTGCTTCTGCAAAATTTTCCAGCTCTTCGTCGGTCTTAGGCAGGCGGATATAATCTGCAGGAGAGTAATCAAGCCGTTTAGTTGTTACCTGTGTTGCTTTCTCAAACTGCTCTTTAATTTCTTTGAAGTCAACATCTGCTAAGTCATCCAGAAGTTCCTGTTTCTCATTTTCTGTTAAAGAGTCCCAGTGGAAGAAAACATGCTCCTGACCCTCATCGTAAATCTTCTTAATCAAATCGTCATAACCCGGAAATGAGATCATTGCGAAAGCTCCTGTTTATAGTTTGTGCATACTATGCTGTCAGGTGGATAATAAGTCAAGAACATCTGCTCTTTCGCGGGAAATGACAGTAATATATTCAGAATTGAATGATAATGAAATAAGGTTTAATTATTTGTTTTAGAATTATTGCGCATCAGAATAGCGGTGTAAAGACCGGAAAGGATTAGCAGGGTTCCTACGATAAAGCCGATTGTCGCTTTTTCTGAAAGCACGATCATCGCAAATATTGATGCAAGAACTGGTTTAAGGAAATAGAGCAGTGAGCCTTTGCCGGCACCAACAATTGTTAGCCCTTTAAAATAGGCAATGTAGGCAACTCCGGTTACCATTATTCCCAGATAAAGCAGTTGAGGAAGAGGAGCTGTCTTGTAAACCAATATAGGCATTTTAAAGATATGCATCAGAATCAGCAGTACTGTTGCTCCAGCAAGAAAAGAGTAACAGTTCATCTTTGCACTCCCCATTCGTACGCTAAGTTTTTTGCCCGTAACGGTATAGATTGCAAAAGAGAGTGAAGCACCCAGTGCAAGTATGGCGCTGTAAAATGAGCCGGTTTCGGAGAAGGTGTCTTTGAAAATAAATCCGACGCCGATAAAGCAGAGGACGATTCCGATAATTTTATGAATCGTCAGCTTTTCATTGTCAAACCAGGACGCAATTATTAATACAAACAGAGGGTTGGTACTGATGAGGGCGGCTGTTACAGAGGCTCTGCCCCCTTCTACCCAGACACTTAATAGAACGAGGTTCATGCTGATTACTACATTAAGAATACCGACTGCTGTGCAAAGTAACAGATTTTGTCGGGAGATAGATATGTTTCGTTTATAAAGAAGAAATACAAACAGTATGGCTCCGCCGAAATAGAACCGGTAAAGATTAATTTGAAGAGGTGAAACTGAACCGATAAGAGTCTTGCTAATTACCTCGTAGGTGCTAAATAGCAGAATGGTAATGAAAAGGTAAAGATATCCCCAGCTGTGTTGGCTCACTTATTATCTGCCTCATTACCTGCGATGTCTTCATTTTCATCTTCGATATAATCTCGGTAAATATCGGGGATATTTGGTGTATCATAACCATAGGGTCCCTGGATGTGTGAGCATTGAACAAAGTCGAGGAACCGTGTTCTGAAATTGGATCCGGTTTCCGGAGATGGTTCATTTAGTAGAACTGTTATCTGTTGCTGTATCGGAGGCCCCATAGGAAAAACAATGGGTGCTTTTTCTTTAAGCAGAGTTATAATTGTAAAAGGACGCTTTAAGCAGGCTGCGTGAATGATTATTCCATCGAATTTTTCATCAATTGTATCGGTTTTCGTTGAAGCGTCACCGGCATAAAATCGAATATTCTCGTATCCATAGTTATAAAGACGTTTCTTTGCACTCACCGCGAGGTCTTCGTTGAAGTCAATTGTGAAAACTTCGCGATACAACAGCGACAGCAGTGCGGTGGAAAATCCGGATCCTGTTCCTACCTCCAGAATGCGTCCGTTACTATCAGGATCTAAAAGGTTTAACATTTTGGCGAGCGTTACAAAGTTATCGCCATATTCACCATAACCAATAGGAATAGATTTTTCAGTATAAAAACGGTCTTCGAAGAGTGAATCAAAAAAGATAGAGGGTTCAACGTCAGAGAAGTGTTTTATAATCTCTTTTCGAATACCGGCCTCGACTATTTCGTTTATGAACTTTTTTTTGCGATCGTAGTATGGTGATTTTTTCATTGTTTCCGTTTTGCTGTAAATTGATCTACCGAAAAATTTTGTCGGCACGTATCAGACCATTAAGCAATTTCCGTCAGATGTAGCAATTTATTTTTTTTTGCTTTAATGCAAAATTTTGCTGAAAATCCAGTAAAACGGTGTACAAATTCTGTTTAAACCATTTTATCGCATAGTTTATAGTAGTTCAGCTATAAGAGGCTGGATTTTCCGTTAAACGAAAAGTTCTTCTCTCAATAACTTCTGTGTGGAGCATTAAATGAAGATAGTAAAGAGCCTTGATGATAGAATGACAATTGTTGCCCTGTCGTGGCCTATTATTGTAGAGACCTTTTTACGGATGATGTTCAGTAATGTTGACGTTATGATGCTTAGTCAATATTCGGATGATGCTGTCGCTGCTGTGGGACTAATTGGTCAGCTTGTATTTTTTGTGATTATTCTCTTTATGATGGTGAATACCGGTGCGACAACTCTCATTTCTCAATATAATGGATCAGAAAGATTTACAGAATCGTCGAATATCGCCTCGGCCGCAGTAGTTTTGGGGATGTTTTTCGGAATTATTGCAACACTCCTTCTGACAATTGGAGGAGACAGAATATTAGGAATTTATGACCTAGCACCGGCAGTTCATGGTTATGCGCTTGATTATCTGTTCATATTCGGTCTTTTTGCTATTGGAACGGCACTCAGTACGGTATTCGCGGCAATATTACGTTCTTATGGTTATACACAGGAAGCCATGATTGCTACATTCGGGTGCAATCTCCTGAATATTGTTGGAAACTATGCTTTTCTCTTTGGTCCTTTGGGGATCCCGGTATTGGGTGTTAAGGGCGTTGCTATTTCGACAGTGGCGAGTAATGGTATTAATGCACTTATAATGTTTTATATAATATTCCAGAAAAAGGAGATTGCAATCAGTCTTAAGGCGATGATTTCGACTCCTATCAAGGCATATAAACAAATTTTGAATTTCGGACTACCTAACGGTGGTGAGTTCCTGTCGTTTAATCTGGCACAGTTGGCATCCTACAAAGTAATAGCCCTGGCGGGTACTGCGTCACTAACCGCAGCGGTTTATACTCAGACTTTTCAACGTTTTATAATGATTATTCCGTTTGCTTTGATGCAGTCTTCACAGATTTTTGTCGGTTATCTTGTTGGTAAAAGACGTAATGATGAGGCGTATAAAAGTATAACCCGAATCTGGACCGCTGTTTTCTGTATTGCATTATCATTATCACTTATAGCGGCATTTTTTAGATACGAATTGATAGGAATTTTTACAGATGATCCGGAAATTATTTCAATTGCAGTAACTCTTGTTGTTGCGGCAGTTTTATGGGAGACGGGACGTACCTTTAATCTGATATTTATTGGTGGCCTGAAAGGGGCAGGTGATGTGCATTTCCCGGTGCGAGTGGGGATTGTTTCGATGTGGGGGATCGCAGTCTTCTTTTCATATCTGTTAGGCAATACCTTTGGACTTGGCGCTCTGGGAGTCTGGATTGCCTTTTCTATGGATGAATGGGGACGTGGTATTGTTATGTCGTTCCGTTGGCGCTCGCGAGTGTGGGAAAAGAAAAGTGTAGTATAAACAATTTATAAATGCTTATTTCCGCATGGACTGACAAACTAAAAAACGTTGACTTTTATCTTATACTGTCAGTGTTTATGATATAATTTGAACTTGTAGATATTTGATTGAGAGGTTTTCAGATGACAATTTTTATTTATATTACTATCGCTACGGTTAGTGTGGCATTGATTGTATTATTGTGTGACTGGTTTCTTGTTAAGATGCCACTTCCTGCCGGAATCGGCCTCTGGATTTTAAAGGTTCCGGTAATAATTATAAACTATGTTCTTCTTGGCTTTACCTTCTATGGTTACGGACGTATTGCTCCGATTATTGCAGTTGTTGTTGCTCTTATCGTATATCAACTGGTCAGTTATCTGCTGAAAATTCGGGAAGATAAAAGAAGATTTCGGTTTATGCGTGACCTCTTCTTAATCTTTACTCCATATACTATTATTCTTGCTACTATAATTATCAGAGAAATCGTAAAATCTGATTAGTAGTTATCTTGTGATATGTATCTTAATAGAGTAGCTCGATAATAATTGGGCTTATGTTTTTTTAGAAAATTATTTTTCTCTTGTCATGACAATACAAATAATTAGAAATGTGGAATGAAAAATAGTGATCTTACAGAATTACAAAATAGATGTATGGATCGGGAAAAGACAATTTTTTCGGATTATGCTTGTTTCAGTAAAAATGCGGTACGGTTAACACCTGAAGAGAGTAAGGCCTCTTTGTATCGTTCCCCCTTTTGTCGGGATAGTGATACAATAATGCAGACAAATACCTATGCCCGCTACATGGATAAGACGCAGGTCTTTTACCTTTTTGCGAATCAGCATATTACACATCGTTCTCTTCATGTTCAATTTGTCTCCTCAATTGCTCGCACAATCGGCCGTCTGTTACAGCTTAATGAAGATTTAATCGAAGCTATAGCATTGGGGCACGACCTTGGTCATCCTGCTTTCGGTCACGAGGGCGAGGGTATTCTGAACACAATTGCCAGTAACAGGGGAATAGGGGCCTTTGCCCATAATGCACAAAGTGTTCGCACTCTTCTAGAACTCGAAAATAACGGTTGGGGTGTTTCTGTTACCCTCCAGGTCCTTGACGGGATACTCTCTCATAACGGAGAACTGCTGCAGGAGCGCTACATCCCCCTTTACTCGAAGACTTCGAGTCAGTTTGAAAATGAACTTAAACAGAGTATTCATGATGCTCAGTTTTCCAAGGGACTGTATCCTATGACACTTGAAGGCTGTGTTGTGCGTATTGCTGATATAATGGCCTATATTGGCCGTGATATAGAAGATGCCATCAGGCTTAATGTAATTGATCGAGCCTCTATTCCGTCAGAGATAAGCCGTGTTTTAGGGGAGAGTAATCGTCAAATTATTGATACGCTTGTAGACGACCTGGTTTCGTGCAGTTATGGCAAGGAGTATTTGGCTTTGACGCCTGCTGTTTTCGATGCATTACAGCAGCTTAAGGATTTTAATTATCGAACGATATACTATAATCCACGAATCAAGGTCGAAAGCAAAAAAATAGAGAGGATGTTTCATCTTCTCTTTGATCTCTATTATGAATCTCTTGTTCAGGGTGATGAAGAGTCAGATATTTTTCTCTACTTTCTAAAGGATCGTAAAAGTAGTTACATGGAAAAAAATGAACCTGCACGTATTGTAATCGACTTCATGGCGTCAATGACAGACAGCTTCATTATCAATCAATTTAATAAGCTCTATTTTCCGAAAAATTTCGGCTATTTTATTCCTTCTGAGTAATCACTTCCTGAGTGACTGTGTCGGTCTCCATTTCCGGATAGCTTTTTTTGATATCCAGTATTGTATCAAGCTCTCTCATAAAAATTGATACAAGTTGAGGGTCAAAATGAGTTCCTGAACCCTCCTGAATATGGTTAACTGCCTCTTCAACAGTCCATGCCCTCTTGTAGGGGCGCTCTCCAGTCAAGGCGTCGAAGACATCTGCTATTGCGATAATGCGGGCAAAGTAGGGGATCTTCTCTCCTTTAAGGCTGGTTGGATATCCGCTTCCGTCAAATTTTTCATGATGATAAAGCGCACAGGTATGTGCTGCCTTAAGTATTTCTGACTGATGTATGCCTATTATGTCGGCACCAATCTTGGGATGGGTCAACATAATCTGCCACTCTTTAGGCGTCAGTTTTCCCGGTTTTAAAAGAATATTATCAGGTATTCCAATTTTTCCAATGTCGTGCATGGGTGCGGCGTGCAGTAAAATTTCTGCAGATTCGGGGGCTACACCGTCTGAAAGGGCCATATGTTTGCAGTAGTTGCTGACTCGAATGACATGCATTCCGGTTTCGTTATCTTTGAATTCTGCGGCTCTGCCCAGTCGCTGAACGATTGCAAGCCGTGTCTCTTCGAGCTCTACAGTTCGTTCGTGAACCCGTTTTTCAAGAATTTTGTTCTGATCAAAAAGTTGAAGATGCGTTTGAATGCGTCGCTTGACAATAGCCGGGTTAACCGGTTTTTTTATGTAGTCAACGGCTCCCAGGCTGAGTCCCCGCTCTTCATCCAGGGTATCATCAAGTGCGGTAATAAAAATAATGGGGATGTGACGAGTCTTTACGTTTTCCTTTAAAATACGGCATACCTCATAACCATCCATCTCGGGCATCATTATATCAAGCAGAATGATATCAGGAGGAGTATCAGACATCGCAATTTCTATTGCTTTTGAGCCGTTAATGGCCGCTTTGACGATGTGTTCTTTATGTAGTATTTCGTTAAGAATACTGATGTTTTCTGGTACATCATCAGCTATTAAAACGGTGGATCTACTTTCAACCATTAATCTTCACCTATCTTCACCTATCTTTACTGATCTTTACTCGTTCACTTATCTACTGTTTTATTGTTTTACTAATTTTATTATTATTTACTATTATTCGCTTTTTATTGCTGTAAAAATAGTGATAAGCTGCATCAAAGTCAAATTTTAGGCAATAATTCTTAATCTCTTTCATAACTGCGGTTATCTCCGGGTTAAAACGGCTCCGAAGCAATTCGTCGATATAGATTAACGCCCTTGTGTCGCTGCTGAGCAGATATTCTTCTAGTTTCTGTAGCTCTTCGAAAAGAGGTCTTTCGTCACTCGGTCGTTTTTCAGAGGAGAGTTGCTCCGAAACAGCCAGATATTTGCTAATAGATGTGAGTATCCGTTCGAGCTGAAAGCAGAGATCTGCAAAAAGGAAATTTAGTTTGGAATAGTTTTCAGCACATAGTGATTTTTTGTACAGCTTGACTGCGTTATGCAGATCATTTGCTTCAATGTTTCCGGATACAGCAAGCAGGTTGTGGCACACCGTTTTCAGCTCCTCGTTTCTTTTTTCTTTATGTAGTTGTTTCAGTTCACCGAGTCTGTTCTTGTTGTTCTTATAAAAAATTTCAAATATGTCATGGATTTTGTCGGGTTCAGCATTTATTTTATGTATCAGTTTTCGAATATTAATTCCATCAATGGATTTTACAGGAGTTTTATGCCTGATTTTGTCGCTCTGTTCTTCTTCTGACCGCACATTTACCCATTGGCTGAGCGTCGAAAAGAGCTCGTTAAGGTTAAACGGTTTGCGAATGTATCCATTCATCCCTTTTTCATGGTAGGTTTCGATATCATATCTGCTGGTATCGGCTGACAGGGCAAGAACCGGTAAAGAGAGTAGTTTTTTCTCATTGCGGATTTTCTCAATGGTTTCAAAACCATTCATAACAGGCATCTTTATGTCAAGCAGGACTATGTCGAAGATTTCAGATTCAATTTTAACTAAGGCTTCTTTGCCGTTTGGTGCTGATTCAGTTTGAATGCCATGTGAATTGAGTAGTTCTGTAAGAATCTCAATATTTATCTTATTATCATCTACAATCAGAACACGGGTACCCTTCAGTTTTCTTGTAACGGTTTTATTGTCATTAATTTTTCTCTGTGGAATGAGTCTAGGACTGCTTTGCATAAGAGTCTGTTTCAGCAGCGGGTGCAGATCCGACTGAAGTAATGGAAGAGTAAGATAAAAAATACCATGTGTGAATTGATCGGGTATATAATAGTTAAAAGTTTTGTAACAGATTACGGGTAATCCTTTATTGATAAACATATTTTTTACAATAGTATACGAAGTTGTGATAATCTCGGTATTTGTAATTAGTATATTAAAGTTGTGTTTGTCAATATATCCGGGGTCTGTATCAGAAAGTGGCGAAAAATTATCCAGCGCGGTACTTCTGGTGTTCGGGGGGATAATATTTAGAACACTTTTTTTATAGTTTTCACGGGATTCCAGAAAAAGAATATTCATTTCAGGCAGGGCTTTTTCCGTCGGTCCGCTCCCCTGTCCCTCTTTTACCTGTATTGTAATCGTAAAGGTAGTTCCGATTCCCTGTGTGCTTCGGAAGGTAACAGAGCCACCTAAGTTTCTTACTATTTGACGGCATAAAGCCAGACCAATACCGGCTCCACCGTATTTTCTGGTTTTTGATGTATCGGCCTGGGTAAAGGGGGTGAATATCTGATGGTTCATCTCTTCACCAATGCCAATTCCTGTGTCCTGGATGGCTATCTTAAGTTCGGTAATTTTGTCTGAGACTGTAGTGCTGCTCATCGAAAGAATAATTTCTCCCGATTCGGTAAATTTTACTGCGTTATCCAGTAGGATTTCGACCGCCTGTTGAAATCTTGATGGGTCACGGTGAATTATTTGCGGGATGTCCGGTGAAATTATAAAAAGCGGAGCGATATTTTTAAGACCGATCAGTTCGGTAAGGTGTGCCTTAAGTCGCTGCAAAAGGTTGTTAACAGAAAAGTCGTGATAATCGAAGTTGAAGGTTCCTGTTTCAAGTCGTGAGTAGTCCAGAATGTTGTTTATAATTTTTAACAGACGTGTTGATGATTCAGCGATCTTTTCTGTATATTTCCGCTGCCTGGGATCAAGTTGGCTTTTTTCGAGCATCTGGTTGAGCCCGACTATGGTGTTCATTGGAGTCCTGACTTCATGGCTCATGTTTGCAAGGAAATTTGACTTGGCCTTGTTTGCCTGTTCGGATCGCTGTTTGGCCTCTTCAAGCTCCATGGTTCTTTTTTGTATAGTCCTTTCGAGGTTTTGGTTAATTTTTACTATTTCGCGACGTATGGCAACTGTTTCTGAAATATCAATTATGGAGAAAATGTATCCCATTTTCTCATTGTTAATATTGACTTTTTTGGATATATGAACCAGTGCTGGAAAAGAGAGTTTTTTATCAATTTGTATTATGAATTCGTCAGAAGCAAAGGCGTTGTCATCTGTAAGGTTGTTCAGGACTTCTTTCATGTGGTTTTGTGATTGTGGATGGAAAAGGCTTACCACTTCAGACTCTAGAAGCTCGCTAATAGGTTTTTTAAAAATTCTTATACAGGGAGAGTTTGCCGTCAAAATGAGCCCCGCCTTGTCGGTGGTTATAACGGCTTCGTTCAGTTGATCAAGTATCTGAGCCTGTTCGAATATCTGTTCCTGAAATCGGATCTGTGACGAGATGTTACGGGCGAGGATGGTCGCGCCCTGTTTAAAAGGAAAAAAACTGAAATCGATAGTATACTCTATTCCTTTGAACGAAACATCCTTAATTCTATTATGGGTTCTGCCTGTGTCGATTGTTCCGGTAAGACTCGAGAGCAGATCGGCGTTTTTGAACTGAGTAATGACATCTTCGATTGCTTTTCCGTCAGCTTCACGGGCGCTTATGCCACTGATACGTTCGATTACTGGGTTCCAGTATGTAATTTGAAGTGAGTGGTTAACACTCAGAAGCAGATCATCAATACTGTCGGCCAAAGCTTTGAATTTTTCTTCACTATTTTTTAAGCGGGTTTCTGTTCTTTTGACCGGGGTAATATCGCTGCCGTTTGCCAGTAGAGCGATAATCCGGTTTTCCTGATCCCTAACGAGTGAATGGTGGCAGGATATTGTACGAATAGTGTTGTTGCTTGATTTTAAAGAGCAATCCATGGAATGGAAGGCCTTGATGTTTCCATTGAAAAGCTCGTTGTACATCCGTTCGTAGGTCTCTCTCAGGTCGGCTGGAATGGCTGTCTCTATCCAGTTTTGGCCAATCAGTTCAGAGCGTGTATGGCCAATCAGCCGAGCTCCCGCCTCGTTGATAAGTTCAATTGTCATATTACGGTTTAAACGCAAGTAGATACTATCAGATAGATTGAGGTATTGTAGCAGGGCGGAACTAGCTTCATCGGAATAGGTGTGAGGTGAGTCTGAGAAAGATATTGTTGCTGCAACCTTTGCTATCGGATCGGAGTCAGTTACTGGAAGAGCAGAAAGTTTAACAGTTGAAAATCCGGCTGAAGTCTGAAGTTCAATCTCTATTTGTGCAGTTTTTTTGCCACTTAGCCCTAAAAGTATGGCTCGCTCTAAAGATGAAACATCGTATGAAGAGGTGTGGTCATTGAAGAGAGTCTTTCCCGGTTCAACAGAGGTCAGGTTGAAAAACTCTTTCCACTTTAAGTTGGCGTACAGATATTTAATATCCCTGTTGAATAGAGCAATTGCACAATCAGACTCTTCGATGAGAGTTGTGTGTAGTGGATCATGTATATTCAGTTGTTCACTCATCATATCCCTTTGTGGCGGTAAAATCTAATAAATAAACTAACACGTATAATTCATTATAGCGGGATATTTGTAAAATTCAAATTAATGAGTTTCTGATGTGTGATATTTGCATGGTTTGGTTGTCTGATTGGTCAATAAGTGACATTATTTTAAATTATGTCAGTTTAAAGTTAAAAGAGCTCAGAAATCAGCTTTTTTATTTGACAGAGAGTTGAAACTATATGATATGTGACGGACTGGTCAGTCCGGTATGGAAATATGAAAGAAGAAAAGAAAAAAATAGATTTTTACAAAGAGATCGGTCAATATTTTACCGCCGACGGTAGTTTTGATCCTGTCTCATTTTCCGAGGTGTTTGATCGGCATCTTAACCGCTTCCGTGATGCTACTCCTGGTGGGGATGATTTTCATGAACCCTTTTCGTTGTGGCTTGAGTCATATATAAGCGGAATTGCTGACTATCTTAAAAAAAAGAACATGGCTCGTGCTTCGTACGAGCTGATTCGTTATGCCGTAGATAAATGTGTCGGACTTGGAATAAATACAATTTCAATTCCTGCTGAAATACTCGAAGATCTTTTTTCTCGCACAGACAATACAACAGTTGATCTGTCCGATGATAGAAGGCGCCGTATTTCGGCTGATGAAAAGAGAAAGACGATCTTTTCGGCTGCCCTGCAGGTCTTTTCAGAGATGGGTTTCCACAAGGCGACAATGGATATGATTGCGTCGATCGCTGGTATGGGGAAAGGCTCTTTGTACCGTATGTTCACATCTAAGGATGAGCTTCTTGAACAGTTGCTTTTAGAGGAGTACCGGAAAATAGTTCGCCGTTTCAGTGCTATATTTTCACCCAGCCGTGATGTTATAGAAGAGATTCAGGAGATGATTGAGTTCTGGGTGACCTATATAAACGATAATCCGGTTGTTTACCGACTTATACAAAATACTGATTTGCGTCCTGAAGTTTCAGAAAAGGCGCATTTTTACAGGTTTGTCGCACAGAATTTGCCCATGCTAAAAGAGAGGATCGTTTCGCTCAACAGGGATCATAAGGTAAAATACTTGAATTTTGAGAGTGTTCTCTTCGGTATCTTTGGGTTTATCGACGGAGTCGCACATAAGTGGATTTCGTACAGGATGGAGTATCCGCTGATAAAAGAGATTCCTGTAATTTTGGAGTGTGTTTTTAACGGTTTTCTGTCAGAGGTGTATCCGAGACGCCATTTTTGCAAAACTGTAATGGAAAACAATAATCAAAATCTTGCCTCAGAAGGGTGAGATATTTTTAAATTGCATACAGACGGTTCTGTTTAACAGAGCCGTTTTTTCTGATGCTACTTGGCGCATCAGAATATAGATAAAAAAGAAAACTAATCAATGAGGACTTTAAAAAAAGTTCAGATGTAAATTATTACATAAGGAGATAATTAATGATTTCAAGAACATTGGATTCTCGGCTTCCACTGGTGGTTTATAATCCGTCAGGAGTTTTTAGCGCCGAATATATGGAGTCTGTTTATGAGGCCGGTGGGCTTCCGGTTTTTGACACGGAGTTCTTTAAACCCGAACAGGCTATAAACCGTATTCAGGAACTCGGAAAGAAAGATATACTTTTCGGTGTGCGAATTAATTTTCTGGATAGTGAACTTATTTCGTTTCTGAACGATAACTATATACCTAATTTGACTTCGATAGTTCTTGCATATAATAAGAAGACCGACATTCGGGCTGATGCGGTTGCGATGCCTGAATATAAACTGATAATTGAAGTTCTGCATGTTGATCTTCTTGAAGAGATCGCTCCTCTTTGCCCGTCCGCGATTATTGTTCGGGGTAATGAGGCACCTGGTAAAGTTGCAAAATTCACTTCTTATATTTTGTTGCAGTGGTATATCGAAAACAGCATCTACCCTGTAATAGTACATGGTGGCGTTGGACAATACACCGGTGCAGGTATGTTTGCGGCCGGTGCGTCGGCCGTTGTTCTTGATGACCAGTTATACCTTACAGATGAGTCGCCGCTAGCGCCTAATTTCAAAGAGGCTATCGCAAAAATAGAAGAGAAAGATTCAATTCAGATAGGGCAGTCACTGGGGCGCCAGTATCGTTTCTTCACCAAACTGAGTACAAAGATAGTCAAAGAGTTGGCCGAGAAAGAGAGCCTGATGCTTGATGACCCGGATGCGGATGATAAACTGTATGCTGAAATAAATAATCACATAGCTCATGTTGATGACGCAAATGCCTCTGTTGTGCAGAGCCTCTTTTACCTTGGGCAGGATGCCGGTTTCGCCCGTTTCTTAACCAAGAAGAGCAAACGTCTGAAAGATGTTATTGAAGAGCTCTTCACTGGTTATGGTCGTATTCTTGCTGATGTTGATTCGTATGATCCAATGATAATAGGTTCGCCTCTGGCAAAAGAGCACGACACTAAATACCCCATTATTCAGGGCCCAATGGCGAACATTACCGATAATGCCGACTTTAGTGCGGCTGTTGCCGAGCATGGTGCCCTTCCGTTTCTGGCTATGGGTTCTCTTCCTCCGGCTGTAGCCAAAGATATGCTGGAAAAAGGAATGCAGAAGTCAAGAGTTCTTGGTGCCGGTATGATCGGTATTGCAGCGCTGAACAAGACTATCGATGACCATATGCAGTTGATTAAAGACTTAAAGGTTCCCTTTGCGCTTTTTGCCGGTGGTATACCAGGACAGGTAAAAGAGCTTGAGGCTGCGGGAACAAAGGCCTATTTACATACACCAGCAGCGTCCATGCTTGAAAATGCAGTGAATAATGGTGTCACTCGTTTCATATTTGAAGGACGGGAGGCCGGTGGTCACGTTGGCTCACTGACTTCGATGGTATTGTGGGAGGCGTCGATTCAGAAGTTTGTTAATATGTTCCCTGATAAGATTGATGGTACGGCTCTTGTTTTTGCTGGCGGGATAGGCTGTCGAACCGGTTCTCACTTTATTTCTGGTATGACTTCCTTTTTAGCAAAACAGGGCGCGCGTATTGGTATCCAGGTTGGAACAACTTATCTGTTTTCACAGGAGATAGTGCAGAGTGGTGCTATTAAGCCTTTCTATCAAAAACTGATGCAGGATATGAACGAAACGGTTGTAACCGGCGAGACACTTGGCCTTTCTACCCGTTCATTACCGACACCATTTTCTAAAAACAAAATTATAAATGAACATAAACGCATTAAAGATGGATTGCCTCTTCAGGAGCGCAAGATGGCCTTCGAAAAGGAGAATCTTGGTTCGCTTCTTATCGGTGCGAAGGGTGTCTGTATCGACCTGTCTGATTTGAATAATGTTAAGTTTAACCCGGTATGTGAAGAGGATACTTTTACACTTGGCAACTTTATGGCCGGTGATGCCCTTGTCTTCGATGATAGTGCATTAACAGTAGAAGAGATACACGAAGAGCTTGTCTGTGAAAAGGAAGAGCTGTTTCGTAACCTTGACCGGCTTGAGGTTGTGACTGATGCATCTAACGAAGTTAACGATGAGATTGCCATTGTTGGTATGGGTGCAATTTATCCCGAAGCAAATAATTATGACGAGTTCTGGCAAAACATTCTTGATAAGAAATATTTCATTAAAGAGCTCTCGAATGACAGGGTTGATCAGGAGCTTTACTATAATGAAGATCGTAAGGTGCCCGACAAAACATATACAAAGATTGCTGCAACAGTTGACCAGTTTGTTTTTGATCATAAAAAGTATGGTTATAGCAAAAAAGAAGCTGCACAGATTTCACGAGCACAGCAGTTTGTTCTGGAAGCATCGTATATGGCTATCGAAGATGCCGGCTACCTTGCGGAAGGGAAATGTCTGCCAAAAGAACGAACTTCGGTAATAATTGGATCGTGTCTTGGTAACGAGCTTTCACACTCTCTTGTTTTAAAATATTACATGCCCGAGATTAAACATTATCTTGAGCAGATCGATGAGTATAAATCTCTTTCCGATGAAGAGAAGAGTAAGGTAATCGAGGCGCTTAAAAAGAAGATGTCATACGGTGTTGAAGGAGAGCATCCTGACGGTACTGCCTTGAACGTAGAAGCGTCCCGGGTCGCGAAGCATTTTGGCCTTGAGGGTCAGTGCTTCATCGTGGATGCAGCCTGTGCGACTTCGTTTTCAGCTCTTGATTCAGGTGTGAAAGACCTTCTTTCCGGAGAAAAGGACTGTGTTATAACCGGTGGAATAAATACCAACATGATGCCTGAGCCGTTTATCGGATTCTGTAAAATGGGCGCACTTTCTGCAGACGGATCGTATCCTTTTGATGAGCGAGCCAACGGTTTTGTAATGGGAGAGGGAGCCGGTGTTGTTGTTTTAAAGCGTATGAAGGATGCAATTCGTGATGGCGACCGGATACATGCTGTATTAAAGACGGTCGGTTCCAGTTCAGACGGCAAGGGGCGTTTTATTGCCGCACCATCTGCGGATGGTCAGGAGTATTCACTACACCGCTGCTATGAAAATGCCAAGGCCGAACTTACTCCTGAAGATATCGGTTTTATTGAGGCACATGGAACCTCTACTCTCGCGGGAGATAAGACTGAAGTCATAACATTGAAGCGTGTTTATAACGGTTCAAAACCGATCGGATTAAGTTCGGTTAAATCACAGATTGGTCACCTTCTGGGTGGTGCCGGAGCAGCTGGTTTAATTAAGGCGGTGCTTGCAGTAGAGAAGAAGATTCTTCCGCCGAATGGTCAGTTCGAGAAGCTGTCACCTAACTGCTCGCTTGAGGGTTCACCGTTTTACATTGTAGAAAATGCACAGGAGTGGAAAGAGGTCGACAGAACTCGCAAGGCTGCTGTCAGCTCTTACGGGTTCGGTGGTATTAATTATCACTGTATTGTTGAAGAATTTTCTGATAAATATAAAGTACTCCCGCGTAAAATCTTTGCTGACCTGAATTATGATTTCAACGATGACAGAATAGTTATTACCGGAGCCGGCTGTATTGCTCCGGGAGCTAAAAATATTGATGAATTCTGGAAAGTTCTTTCTGAAGGTAAAAACCATCTTGTTGATTTACCAGAAAATAACTTTCATATCGACTGTTATGCTGATGAAACCGGTGACTATTACCTTCCAAAGAGTAAAGTGGGTGTTGTAGATAACTACAAGTTTAATAATGTTAAGTTCCGTATACCGCCTCAGTCTGCCAAGCATGTCGACCGTTCGCAGTTGTTCGCACTGGATATTGCCGGTCAGGCGCTTGAGAGTTCAGGGCTTGTAAACAAACTGGATAAGGGCAACAACATTGCTGTTATTGTGGGAACCATGTCCGGTACAATGAATTCCGAGAACATCATGCGTTCACGGGTTCCATTCATATCCAGAATAATCGAAGAAAGTGGTGTTTCAAATGCACCCGCTATTTCTGGGAAGACTGCAGAATTACTTAACCAGCGGTATGCGACAACTACTGAAGACACAATCCCGGGACTGTTATCGAACATTGTGTCGGGAAGAATCTGTAACTTCTGGGGATGTAATGGCGCTAACTTTACAGTTGATTCATCCGATGCCTCTGCGGCCGTTGCGATGGGTCTTGCCATTAAAGGTCTTAAAAGCGGTAGTTACGAGTTTGCTCTTACCGGTGGTATTGATACAAACCTGATACCGACAGTGTTTAAGGTTTATAATGAGTTGGGGCTTTTAACTGACGAGGATACAGCACTCTTTGATGCCCGTGCAAAAGGAGTTAACCTTGGAGAGGGTGGAGCGCTTTTTGCATTAACCAAATACAGTACCGCTAAAAAAAATGGAATGAAAATACTTGCCGAAATAAACGGTCTTAACCTGAAAGTGAATGCTGAAAGTGGATTATATAAACCTTCAGAAGAGACCTTTGCCACTGTTATTGATGATGCCTATATAAACTCTCATGTATCTAAACGGCAGGTTCGCCATCTGGATGTTTTCGGTTCGGCCAATGTTCTGTTTGATCAGGTAGAGCATCAGGCGCTTTCACGCTCTTTTTCTGGCAAGAAAATACCGTATGGAAACAGTAAACCGCAGATCGGTTATATGCGTTCAGCTAACCCTGCAATTGTACTTGCCAAGATGCTTTTAATGGAACAGAAAAAATCATTACTTCCTTTTGTAAGTTATAATGCCGAAACTTCTGTTACCAAGATGGCCTCACCGCTGAAGGCTATCGAAACGGCACAGGTTCTAGACTCTCATAATAATGTATATGCTGCAAATATTTACGCGCATGGTGGAAGCCACGCTCACCTCATTATGAGTACTTTCCCCGATTGGCTACTCTCAGCCAAATCTAAGGGCAGTACAGCCGCACCTGTAAGCAGCTCCTTGCCGGGATCTGTGCCACAGGTTCTTTCATCGGTTGCTATTCTTTGTTCAGGACAGGGCGCACAGCGAAGCGGCATGATGAGTGAGATTTACGCCTCATACCCTGCTGCTACCAAACTTATTGATAAGGCTGATGTGCAGTTCAAAGCTGCTCGTGGTTATTCTATTAAGGATCTGATGTTCAATGACCCTGAAGCAAAACTTAATGAAACTGAAAATACACAGCCAGCTGTCTTTATTGCGTCTGCGGCAATTTTCGACGTTATGAAAGAGAAGGGTCTTAAAGCGGATCTTTTTGTGGGTCACTCCTTAGGTGAGTTTACTGCACTCTATTGTTCAGGGGCAGTATCGTTTGATGATACACTGCGCCTTGTTATTAAGCGTTCAGAATTGATGCGTGATGCTGCAAAAGCCGAAAAGGGTTCTATCATGGTTGTCTTTGCCGATGCAGAGGCTTCGGCTGGACATATATCGGCTTCCGGCCTGAAAGATATCTGGGTTGCGAACAAAAACAGCCCGGCACAGACCGCCGTTTCTGGTCGTGACGATGCAATTGATAAATTCTGTGATTATTTAAAGTCGAAGAGTGTAACCTTCACCAAGCTTAAACTCTCTGGCGCCTTTCATACGCCACTTTTTAATAGTGCGTCTGAGGCACTTGCGAAAGAGCTGGCTTCTGTAAAAATTGAGGTTCAAAATGCCGTTAAAATAGTATCAAACGTAACGGCTCAACCATATCCAGCTGATGAGGCGGCGATTAAAGACCTGCTAAAACGACAGATGGTTTCACCGGTTGAATTTGTTCAGTCAATAGAAAATCTGAAGAAGGCGGGTATTGCAACGCTTATTGAGGCTGGGCCGGGACGATTGCTGTGTAACCTTGTTGCCAAGATGGGTGTATCTTTTACCGATGTCATCGCCTCTGTTGATCCTAAAAAGGGCGAGGCTGTATCAGCTGCGACCGCTTTAGAAAAGGTTTCAACACTCTTTGCCGGTTTAAGACCGAGTGTTGCGGCTCATCAGACAAAGGTGCCTGCTCAGGCAGCCCCAGTTGCGCCATCTGCTGCTTCCTATTCTTTCAGTTCAGACGATACCGGTTTTGAAAGCTTTCTGAAAAACAATGATGCTCAATTGAAGGATCTTCTTTATCAGGAGTACATCAAGGCTCGTAAGGATGAGGCTTTCAAGGCCATCGAAACACGTGGAATTTATACCGGCAAGGTTGTTATACCGGGTGTATCGGTTGGTTTGCCAGGGCTTTCAAACAAGGTTTTTAATGAAACTAACTTTGACAAAGTATTACGGGGAACAAACCTTATTGATTCGGTTTCTGAAGCAAAACAGAATCTGGTTATTGATAAAAACATTACCCGCATCTTTAAAGAAGCAAACGGAAATGCCAGATATGTCGAGATTAACTCAACAGAAGATGTTATGCATCTTGCTGGTCAGTTAGGTTATTTCGACCTGACTACCGAATATGGCTTCAAGTACGAGTACGACACAACATATGCGCTTGCTATCGCTGCGGGACTCGAGGCATTGAAGGATGCTCACATTCCTCTAATACTGAGTCATAAAACGACATCAACAGGATCTCTGCTTCCTGACCGGATTATGCTTCCGAACGATATGCAGAACAGTACCGGTGTAATATTTACTTCGATATTCCCTGGTTTTGAGACTTTAATAGAAGAGATAACTAATTATCACTACGAGAAATTTGTTCGTGCTCCTTACAAGGAGTTCGAGTCACTCTACTACTTCTTGATGGAGAAGGTTGGTGATACCGAGGTTAAGGATAAGGTAACTGAATGGTTCTTTAACCGCAAAAAAGAGGTGAAAGAGGGGCACTATACATTTGATCGCAATCTGCTTGTTCAGATACTCGCTCTTGGTTCTGCCCACTTTGCACAGTTTATCGGCGCGAAGGGGCCGAATACACACCTCGATGCGGCCTGCGCCTCGACTACCCAGGCAGTTGCTGTTGCTGAGGACTGGATTCGTATGGGTCGCTGCCACCGTGTAATTATCATTGGTGGTGAAAATGCGACAAGTGATGTGATGAATCAGTGGATAGGTTCTGGGTTTCTTGCTCTGGGTGCTGCTACAGTTAAGAAAAGTGTTGAAGAGGGCGCGAAGCCGTTTGATGAAACACGAAACGGAATGATAGTTGGAAGTGGTGCAACGGGTATTGTTGTAGAGCGGGCCGATGTCGTAGAGGCTCGCGGTCTTGTTGGCCAGGCCGAAGTGCTGGGAACCTATATGGGGAACTCTGCCTTCCATGTCAGTAAGATTGATGTTAATCACCTGACAGAAGAGATGGTAGCATTCTTCGATAAAATTGATGTAATGTACGGCCTGAACCGTTCTGAGTATGCTCGCAAGATGGTTTTCATGTCGCACGAGACCTACACTCCTGCACGGGGTGGCTCGGCCGATGCCGAAGTTTCAGCATTAACACACACCTTTGGAAATGATGTTAACAAAATTACTGTAACTAACACTAAGGGATATACCGGCCATACTCTTGGGGCAGGTATTGAAGACGCGGTAATGGTAAAGGCTCTTGTTAAGGGAACCGTACCTCCGGTTGCAAATCTGACAAAGATCCCAGAAAACTTCAAGTCTCTCAAATTCTCGAAGGGAGAGCAGGGAGATTTTCAGTACGGTTTTCACCTGGGTGCAGGCTTCGGGTCGCATTTTGCGTTTCTGTTCATTAAGCGACAGCAGGAGAACAGTGTTACGAACAACCCAGAGTATAGTAAGTGGTTGCAGTCAGTAACCGGTATCGAAAATCCGACAACAGAACTTAAAAATAACATACTTGTTGCTGAAAGTGTGCCCGGACTATTTAACGGAAACGGTAGTGGTAATGGTACAAATGGTAATACCGAGGCAGTTGCGGTTCAGCCAGCACAGAGTGTTGCAGCCGTATCAACTGCACCTCCGGCAGCCGTTGACACATCAGCTGTTATCACAAAGATAAAAGCAATAATCGCAGACCAGACTGGTTACGATACCGAAATGCTTGATATCGATCTTGATCTGGAAGCCGACCTTGGAATTGACACAGTTAAACAGGTAGAGATTTTCGGAAAAATATCGGACAGCTATTCATTAGCAGTACCGGAAGACTTGAAACTTTCAGATCTTAACACAATAGCAAAACTTGGAGAATATATAGCGGCGCAGACCGGTGCAGTTCAGTCTGGTTCAGCACCGGTTGCAACTGCATCGGCGCCAGATTCGGGTGCAGTAATGGGTAAGATCAAGGCAATCATTGCAGATCAGACCGGTTACGATACGGAAATGCTTGAAGAGAATCTTGACCTTGAGGCTGACCTTGGAATTGATACAGTTAAACAGGTAGAGATTTTTGGAAAGATATCAGAGAGCTATTCACTTGCAGTTCCTGAAGATCTTCAGCTCTCTGATCTTAACACAATTCAGAAACTGGCTGAATACATCGCCGGTAAGGCCGGTATCACCGGCTCTCCTGCAGCTTCAATAGCCGCACCTGTTGGCGCTGGTGTTGATAAGAGCGCAGTTTTAGGTAAGATCAAAGCGATCATTGCCGAGCAGACTGGTTATGAAACTGACATGCTTGAAGAAAATCTTGATCTGGAAGCCGACCTTGGAATTGACACAGTTAAACAGGTAGAGATTTTCGGAAAGATATCAGAGAGCTATTCGCTTGCAGTTCCTGAAGACCTTCAGCTTTCAGATCTTAACACAATCGATAAGCTTGCAGGCTACATAGCTGAACGTGCTGGTTCAGCCGGAACTGCCTCTGCAGCTGGTTCTTCTGCTGCAGCACCGGCAGGTGGTGGTGTCGACAAGGGCGCTGTAACAGCGGCCATTAAGGGGATCATCGCCGAGCAGACTGGATACGAAACAGAGATGCTCGAGGATAACCTTGACCTTGAGGCCGACCTTGGAATTGACACAGTTAAACAGGTAGAGATTTTCGGAAAGATATCAGACAACTATTCACTTGCAGTACCTGAAGATCTTCAGCTTTCAGATCTTAACACAATTGATAAGCTTGCAGCTTACATAGCTGAACGAGCCGGTTCCGCTACTAGTGCTCCAGTTGCTGCTGCGGCCCCAGCCGCTGCTACTGCACCAACTACTGTTGCTGCAGAGTCGGTTTCAGCTGCTTCTGAGAGTGGAATAAAGCGCTTTAGCATTACAGTTGAAAAGCGTCCGTTAAAGGATAAGGGAAGTGAGATTTTTAAAGATAAAAAATTTCTGGTGATCAAGGATTCACACGGTTTTGCTGATGATTTCATTGAGGTTATTTCAAACGGGGGCGGAACTGCAATTACTGCAGGGGCTAACGAAACGTGTACATACCAGCTTGACACAAAGAGCTATGAGTCGCTTGAAAAATCGGTAGAGGCTCTTGCGAAAGCCGAAACTGGTATCAACGGAGTTTTTCACTTCGGAGCGCTGGATGCCTTCTTTGCCAAAAAGATAAGTGATTCTGATATTAACCTTGCGGTTAAGTCTCAGTTTATTCTTGCTCAGAAGTATTTCGATGATCTTAACAAAGAGGGAGCGATTATTGCTGCACTCTCGTTCAACTCGGTTGTATTTGCTTATAGTGATAGTGAGAACAGGATAGAGCCGCTTTTGGCAGGTGTCGCGGGTCTGTACAAGACATTGAATAAAGAGATTCCGGCTGCACGGGTAAAGGTTGTCGACTTTGACCTTAAAGATCCTAAAAAGAGTCGTAAGAGCGTCATTGAAAGCTTCACCTCAGAAGTTGCATCATCAAACCGTGAGGTTGAAGTCGGATACAGGGCTGGAAAAAGATACGGTGTTCGTCTGGTCGATATTGCTCCAGTTAAGGGAGAGGCCATTGTTAAAAATGGCGACCGTTTTCTTGTGACCGGTGGCGCTCGTGGAATCACATTTAACATCCTCATGTCGCTTGTAAAAGAGTTCAAAACCGATCTTGTAATACTGGGAAGAAGTGATATCTCAATTGTTGATCAGAAGTTTCTTGCACCATCAGTTACCGAGAAGACAATTTTTGATGACTTAAAAGTAAGCATGGCGGGCAGCAAGCCGCTTGAAATAAAGAAGGCCGCTTCAAAAATCATGACTCTTGTAGAGACCGTACGTAACATTGAAGATCTTAAAAAGCTGGGTGTAGAGGTTGATTACCACTCATGTGATGTTACAAACAGGAAACGGGTGAAAGAGATCGTTTCGGGTTATGATCGTATTGACGGAGTATTGCACGCAGCGGGTCTGGAAGTCAGTCAGTTTCTTACAAAGATGGATGCCTGGTCGTTTAATTCTGTTTTTGATGTCAAGGTTAACGGTCTGCGTAATCTTCTTGAAGCAATGAAAGACAGACCTTACCGCTATATGATGACCTTTTCTTCAGTAACAGCCCGTTTCGGAAACGAGGGACAGGTCAATTATACTGCGGCTAACGATCTTATTGGTAAGATGCTTCAGCGGGAACAGCAGTTGCATCCTGATCGTTCGTACAAGGTTTACGACTGGACTGCCTGGGAAGGAGCCGGTATGGCAACTAAGGAGACCGTTAAAAAGGTTCTTGAAGCCCGCGGTCTTGAGTTTGTGCCTCTTGATTTTGGAGTTAAGTGCTTCATTGATGATCTATATTATGGTGAACGTCTTGAGGTTCTTGTGTCGGGTATGGATCACTCGTTTGATCCTGACAATATTCTTCCGCAACCGGGAAGCGACGGTGTTGACTATTTTCTGGATCGTGAGGTTGAGTCAAAGGATGGCTTTAAGAAGTTTGAGCGTCTGTTAACTGCCGAGCGTGATCTGTTTCTTTTTGATCATGAAAAAGACGGAGTACCACTGTTTCTGGGAGCAACCGGTCTTGAAACAATGGCCGAGGCTTCGACTCGTGTAGGGGAAGGGTCGCTTATTGGAATGGCTAACTACCAGATCCCTTATGGCATTAAACTTTTGAAGAACCGACCGAAGGCACTTGATGTAACAGCAGAGAAAAAAGGAGATTCTGTTCTTGCTCAGATTACATCGGTATTCAGGAATCCGGCAGGTAAGATGATGGGCGATCCTAAGCTACATTATCAGGCCGAGTTCATCTTTGGCAAGTCGCTTGAGGATAAGACAATAAGTGTGCCCGAGTTCAAGCCAGCTGTTGTATCTGGTGGATTTCAGGAGCTTATCTATCATCCGAAGCGTCTTTTTATGCACGGTCTGTTTAAAACAGTTGAGGAGCTGCTTTCGTTTGAAGAAGAGCGAATGATTACGCGGGTATGCAATAGCAGTGATCGGGCGTTTTTCGCTGGTGTTCAGGATCCTGAATTTACTACTGATCCGGTTCTTGTGGATGCGATGTTTCAGACAGGCGGAATGCTTGATGTCATGACTACTGAGAAGATTATTCTTCCTTACATGATGAAAGAGATGAAGTTTTACCGTCAGCCTGAGAAGAATGTGCCGTATCTGTGTATTACCGAAAAGACAGCAGCTACTGCAGATATTAACACCTACAACCTGACTCTATGTGACATGAAAGGACTGGTTTACCTCGAGATTATTAACTTCGAGATGATTCAGGTAGGTGATGTAGAGCCGGGAATGAGTATCAAGGACAAAATTACTCGCAGCTAACGATTAAAAGTGGCGGCCGTGCCGTCTGTTAAAAAATAGCAGTAAGGTAGCACATAACCGGGTGATAGAGCCCGGTTTGTGTTGCCGTAAATAACAGAAACAGGGAGAAGGTTATGAGCGCTGAGATTCTAAAAGCGGTTAATGAGAGCATTGAACGTTTAGAAGAGTTAAATCCTGAAATTAATAGCGAAACGATTATCCGGTCTAACCGTCCGCATCGGTTAAAGAAGGTTGTTGTCGCGAACCGTGGTGAAATAGCTAAACGCTTTTTTCTCTCGCTTCATGAAGAGGAGATTCCGTCGGTTGCGATAGTAACAGAGGTTGACCGAGGACAAAGCTGGTACGAATTCGCCGATGAGGTGGTTTTTATTGGTGAAGAGACTAACTATACAAATATTCCCGTAGTTATCGGTGCGGCTTCATTGGTAGAGGCAAATGCTATCTATGCTGGTTACGGTTTCCTTTCAGAGAATGCCGGCTTTGTGGAAAGCATTGATGAGTATTCCAAACAGTCTTCGAAAGAACTCTTTTTTATGGGGCCAACGTCGGCTGCAATGCGCCTGATGGGTGACAAGGTAAGCTCGCGCGAGTTGGCAAAGAAACACGGAGTACCTCTCTTCGAAAGTACAGAGTGTGTGGACAGTAGCGATATAGAGTCTTTGAAGAAAGAGATCGCTGAGGTCGGGTATCCGGTTATTGTAAAGCTTTCGTCCGGTGGTGGTGGAAAGGGTATGTACCCTGTTTTCAAAGATGAAGAGTTGAAAGATGCAGTCGACTCTTGTGTGCGAATCGGTAAGGAGCTTTATAACGACTCCCGATTTTTTATTGAACAGTATATACAGGAGCCGGTTCATATAGAGGTACAGGTTTTTAATGACCGAGCACTTGGAATTCGCAAATGTGCCGTACAACGTCGTAACCAGAAAATAATTGAAGAGGCCGGTCATACCTTTTTACCTGATCATCTTGCTTTTTCATTTCTTTCTGCGGCTGAAAGGCTGGCAATAGAGTCTGGATATGGAAACTGTGGAGCAGGAACTGTAGAGTTTCTGATAGACGCAGCCACAGGTAAAGTAGGCTTTATGGAGATGAATACCCGGCTGCAGGTCGAGTATGGTGTTACTGATCAGTCATTGGGAATCGATCTTGCAAAGTGGCAGATACTCTACTTTGACGGGCGCGGTGATGAAATTGAGGACACCGCTGCGATAAAATATCGATATTTTGCCCGCATGCACTCTATCGAGTGCCGTATTTATGCCGAAGAGCCAGAGAACGATTACCGTCCATCGCCGGGAACCATTACCGAGATAAATCTGCCGGCATTTAACGGAATACGCTGTGACTTTGGTTTTGGTGAGGGAGACAAAATTCTGTCGATGTACGATCCGATGATCGGTAAACTGATTGCATATGCGTCGGATCGGGAAGAGGCTCTTATTCGCATGGAGCGTGCGTTACAGGAGCTTTATATAAAGGGTGTGAAAACGAATATAAATCAGCTGTTAAAGATAGTTCGCCATGACAGTTTTAAGGATAAAGAGTACACTAATCTTCTGATACCTAAAAATGATGAGCTTGGATTTTTAGGCCCTGATCATAAGTATCTTTCGGCAGCATCAAGCAGTCGTCAGATTATCTTTGGAGCATTTGGAGAGTATGTAAAGTATCTGTATGAAAACGCTCAGAAATTTTCAGTAGTTGCCGCATCCAAGGGTATTCTTGATACCGAGGCTGCCGATTTTCCATACCGTTTTAATGTCGAGTTTGAAGGTGAAAGCCACCTTGTAGAGTTCGTTCATGAAAATATTGATATGGTTCATGTTTTGTTGAACAATAAATATCGCGGAAAGCTTTCGTTACACGATATTAATGATCGACTGGACGACCTTGCTCTCAGTTTTGATTCCCGCATACGCCGTGTAAGAATTGAACGTCATATCGGCTTTAGTGTTGTGCGTATGAAGGATGATGGAAACAAGTATAACTATTATCGCATGACTATTGTACCTGAGGGAGTCGAAGAAGCCGACACAACAGGCCATGTCTGTTCTCCATTTCAGGGCACCTTTGTCTCTTTTGCAGGTTCATATAAGGTTGGCGATAAGGTATCGGCCGGCGACAAGCTGCTGATTCTTTCGGCAATGAAGATGGAGACTATTATAACCTCACCGGTTGATGGAACCATCTCATACATAATTGAAGATGGAGATGTCTCGAAGCTGCAGATCGGAACGACAACCGACGGACGCGTTATTGGCAAGGCTGTTCAAGAGGGCGAAGTAATGTTCCGTATTGATAGTGAGAAGAGTGTCGAAGAGAGCAGCTCGGAGGTTGTGACTCTTAAGGCTGATGATACAGACAATACCTATGAACTTCTGTTTGCTGAAGGTGGAACCGAAAAGTTGTTGGAGGGAATCGACAATCATTTCGACTCTTTAATGGACCTTTTTGTAGCAATGATAAAGGGATTTTTGCGACAGAGTGCCGTTATTGAACGTTTAAAAGAGATCCTCAATAAGCTTCCGAAAGAGAAGTGGAAGGGGCTCATGACTCGTGAACACTCTGATAAAATCTGTGAACTGATTCTTCATTATACTTACGTAAGGCGGCTCTATTCTCTTGTTGTTTCTGACGAGGGCTTTTCGTTCCCGGATGAGCTTGATAATTTCATTCGCGGATGGAGTAGCGCAGATGTCGAGTTCTCTGATGGCTTTTACCGTATGTTGATGGATACCTTTAATTCATACAAAATTCGTCGATGGAAACGTGGAGCCGGAAACAATCGATCCAATATTTACAGATTTCTATATTTTCTTAATTTATCGTACGAGTCAATTCTGAGTAACTGGAGTCGCATCGGCAAGCAGATGAATATTGTCGGTAATCTTGATCCAACGTCTCCGTTAACACAGCAGACTCTTCAAAAACTGGTAGAGCATACCGGTCATCAGATTGATGACTCTTCACAACGATTTTTAAAACATGTTGTGGATAGTTATTTCCCTGATCGTGAGGCCGAACTGTATGCCGGCTCCGGTGATGGTCAGAACGGTGAAATTGCATGTTCAACCTGCAAGGATATGTCATCGCTATCTGCTGTTAAGAAAGTAGATGGCGGCGATGCTCTGTTTTCACTTATCTCGTCAGGAGATATGGCAAAGGGTACCTGTAGTTACGATAAGGTGCATTCGCTTCTGTTCTGTACAAATGAGAGTATAACCGCGGGTTTTATGAGTAGTTCGTGCCCGGTTGTGAGTTCCGTTGCTGATTGTTGCGCAGCAGTAAAAGAGGCTTTGGGAGCATTCTCTCAGATAACAGCAGATCTTAAAGTTGATCAGAAGCGTTTTGAACTTGTTCTTCAGAATAGTGAATTTTCATTTGTTGAAAAGCATGGTGAAGGTCCGGGGTATCCTGAACTTGTGGAGATATCCAAGCCGCTTTTTAAATCTATTTTGGCCGGGCATATATCATATGGTCTAATTCATACCGATCTTCGTGTTGGTGAAAAACCTGCGCCAATTATTTTTAAGGTGGCATCGGTTAACAATAACATGGTAATTGATATTCTTTTTGAAGATGATCCGTCTAATCCTTATTGCAATAAAGAAGCATCAGTTGCTGACGTGAAGATGTATCAGCTCGATAAGTGGCCTGTAGATCGCTGGGCTTCGATGATGTTTGATGATGGGAAATTTGAAGAGGTTACAGTTGACCTTATAGATTCAGGAGAAAAGCCGGTAGGTTCGAAGATCTTTATTGGAAAAGTCGCCGGAAGTGATGCCTGCTTTTACATGAAAGATTACCGCATAATTGGCGGAGCTACAGGAAACCGAGAGGGGCTTAAATATTCGGCAGCCTGTTATCTGGCCTATATGAAAGGTTGGCCATTGTATGTTTGGAATGATTCGGCAGGAGCAAACATTAAAGAAGGTATGGTTTCTTTAAATCGAGGCGGTCAGGGATTCATGATGAACTCTCTTTTAGCTGCCAATGTTCCATTAAAGAAATTTAAAAACTATGTGACTAATATTTATGATGAGCAGGTCAAGTCTGTATTAGGCGAGATGGATCAGAAGTATGGCCTTTCTCTTGATGAAGAGCGTGGTGACAGGAAGACGATGGTAGTAGCAATCGGTACTGGAGCGTCTGCTGGGCTTGATGTATATGGTTCAAGCCAGGCTACGGTACAGATAATTCTTGATTCAGAGAACTCGTACCGAGTGCTTACCGGTTCAAATGTTATTAAATCGGTAATGGGTGAAGATATTTCGAATTATGATATTGGCGGGGCTACAATTCTTGGTAAATGGACGGGTATTGTTGATCTGATTGCCTGTGACAAACCCGACATGATTCGTAAACTTAATGAGATACAGTATCTTTTCAATTCTTCATCTATATCTTCAAATATTATCCGCTCGAAAGACAGGGTTACCACTTTTGTCGAAAAGTACACAGCTGCCGTTGTAGATGAGGCGATGATTCGCAATAATGTGGACAATAGTCGCTTTTATTTGTACAAAGAGAACTACTATGCTTCGGGTGCGCTGATTGCCGGTTTCGCCTTGCTTGGTGGAACACGAGCATTGATTATGGGCGCAAGAACTAATAGTGGCCTTCGTTCAAAATCATGTGTAACAAAAGGTCGCGAGCTGCTACGTATGGCCTACCGTACTGCAACACCTCAAATTCTAATTTACGGAGACAACTGGATCCGTCGCTCGACATCGGGCACACATCTGCGAGCCTATTATGATTTCATGAACGAGCTGACAAGCCGAAGTTCGCATCGTATTCATATTGTTACATCAGTCGCGGCTCTTCAGAATTTTGAGGTAACATCTTGTGCCGATGCAGTAATATTCGTTAAGAAAGAGGCTCTTTCTGCGTTGGATGAGAAATTTGCTTCGCAAAATGCTTCATTCGTTGTTGAGAATATGGAAGAGGCCTTCGATGTTTCTGCACGGATACTGACTCTTCTTGAAAACAGAAAAACTGATGCCGGCAAACCGGGTAGTGGAAAGATCACAGTGCCTGACGACAAGGGAACGCCGTTTGATATTATCGATTCGGTTATTACGCCAGCATTTGATGATGCAAGCTTTGTAGAGTTTTATGCTCCGTTTAACCAGCCGAGTGGCCCGAATCTTGTAACCGGTTTGGCTCGCATTGATGGTGAAACTGTCGGTATTATTGCCGATCAGCCTAAGATTAAGGGCGGAGGAGCCGATGCATTGGGAACTGAAAAGTTCCGGGTTTTTACACGGTTCCTGAATAGTAAAGGTATTCCGCTTGTAATGCTTTCGAACTCATCCGGTTTTGTTCCTGGCTCACAGCAGGAGCGTTACAGAATACAGGCTATCGGTGCCGACTCACTTGACGAGAATGTTCTGGGTGAGATTCCGGTTGTATCAGTTGTTCTTAATCAGAATTATGGCGGTCGTCAGATTCATGCGTTTAGTAAGTCGCTACGTCCGGGAATCTATTATACGGCACGTCATAATGCGACCCTTGCGGTAATGGGAGCCACGGCGGCCTATGATCTGCTTGGTGCCAAGCATTACAACAGGTTTGTAGCAGAAGGTAAGCAGGCCGAGGCAGATGCCTATCAGAAGAAGTTTATGGATGATTATCTGACTAAGGCGATGGCCGAAAATGACGCAACTGAAACTGGTGTAGTTGACTCTGTTTTCAAAGATGTTTCGGGATTACGTTCACACATTGCCGAATCACTTATAAAGGCGAAAAGCGAGTGTGAAACAGCGTTCAAAAATTAGATAATTTGAATGTGAAATTATTTTGTTCCCCGCCTTCGGCGGTGGAACAAACAGATTTGTAAAACAGCTTTAATTAAATAGTTTGAACCTGAAATTCTTTTGTTAGCCGCCTTCGGCGGTGGAACAAACAGATTTGTAAAACAGCTTTTATATTAAATAGTTTGAATTTGAAATTCTTTTGTTCGTCGCCTTCGGCGGTGGAACAAATAGATCAGTAAAACAGCTTTTATATTAAATAGATTGAACGTGAAATTATTTTGTTCCTCGCCTTCGGCGGAAGGGAGCAAATTATCAAGTTGCTCTTGTTGCAAGCTTAACTAATCAAGACTTTAATATGGTGCCTGACTGATTAAAAAGCATGAAATTTTGGAAGTTCCCGTTATAGTTCCGTATTACCATTGGTCAGATGATCCAGCAGAATTGTACCGCGTAACAGTGTCTCTTTACCCAGCTGAGGTATGGAAAAAATACGTGCGAGAGTGTGGCAGGCTGCTCCGAATGCTATAGCGTTTTGTCCGAAGGGTGAAAAATTGACAATGATCTTTTTTTCTTCAAGGTTGCTGTAAACCCAGTTCGCAGCAACAGCTTTTGATAAGGAAGATTGAACTTCCTCTTTGTAATCTACAAAATCGCCTGCAATGACGATTTTGTTAAAATTGCATATGTTAATGATCAAGGCGATGTTTTTTGCAAGTTCAGTGAAAACCATTTTCAGTGCTTCCGGTTTCTCTTTTATATTGCTGGTCAGTTTGTTCGTTACAGAAAACTGGGTAATCAGACCTGGTTTCCAGTCAACGCTTCGAAACTCACCCGCGGTAAAGTTTTCACCGTAATAGACTTCACCGTTTATGACCATACCAACACCAACTGCGATTCCTGGCTCACGGAGTCCATACAGGTCGGTGCTGCGAAATTCCCCCATAATAGAAAGAAAATTGTTTTCATCACTCTCTTTCCGGTGAATCAGTTCGGCCCAGCAGCAGCAGTTGGCATCATTTTCGATTAAAACAGGTATTCCCAGCCGTTTCTGAAGTGAACTGGCCAGTTTTTCGGGAGTGTTAATCTTCATCGGGTTTGACATGATGACTGTACCAGAAAAGGGGTCAACAATTCCCGGTATACCTACGCCTACCATCAGAATCCTTTTGTTCATTTCAGTTGCTGTTTCACGTAACGAGGTGCATATTTTATGAATAATATCACTGATAGACTCTTTATCAGGCTCGAAGAAGAATGTATCAGAGTAGACAATGGATCCATTGATGTCGGTAAGAACAGCACAGCAGCTCTCTGTTTTGACTTCGATGCCAAGAACAAGTCCAATGTCTGTGTTGACAGTAAGTCCTACAGGTTTACGCCCCACGACTTCACGGCTGGTTTTTTTGATGCTGTTGACCCAGCCCTTTTCGTCTAGGTTCTTCATTATTTTGGTAATTGTTGAACGATCCAGTTTCAGCTGTTCGGCTATTTCAATACGGCTGATACCTGGGAATTGCCAGATCTGCCTGATGATACGGGAGGAGTTAATTATATTAAGTTTTGCTATATCTGCCATAAACCAATATGGGAATAGAGAAACAAAAAGTCAATATAATCACAGTAAAATAATATGGAATGTCCTGTTTGTATTGTTGCACATCATTGGTTTGTATGGTCGATCTCTCTGAATCTGACGGTCCAGCATTGAACGGGCATTGTCGATTAGGTGCATTTATGTTTGAACCCACAGCAAATCAAATCCATACGTTTTCAACACAGGCAAATGAACCTCCAAATACAGATTTGTTCGTTAACGGTGAGGTATTTATAAACTTTTCTTCAGTTAATTATATGAAAACCTTTGTTGTTTTTTACCAGGTTTTGTGCTACACTTGTTATATAGTCTTAATGAGAGGCTTCGGAAAAAAACCATTTAAAGAGATAATTAATAATTATAACTTAAATTAAAAGTAGTTTTGAAAAGGAGTCTTTATAAAAACCCGATTTTTTGTAAGTATTTAAGTTATTAATCAGGAGAAAATCATGTCTATCAATTTTAAAATGACTGCTCTGATCTTGTTGTTTTCATTAATCTTGTTCGGTTGTTCCGGGACTGATAAGAAAAAAACGGATAATGTTCTACCCGAAGAATACTATACCGATATGTTCGACTGGAACAGCCATCATGGACTTGATGATACAATTCTTGGTCGTGGTATTAATCTGGGAAATTTTCTGGAAGCTCCCCGTGGCGGCTCGGATGATGGAGAGGGTGCATGGACAGGCGGGCGTAAGCTTGAACGTGAAGATATTACCCGCATTGCAGATGCTGGTTTCGCGCACATTCGTATCCCTTGTCGCTGGACCGATTATATGTCTGCAACCAGACCCTACGATCTAATTGATGTTAACGGCTATAGCCGCTTGAACCGTGTCAAAGAAATTATTGGCTGGGCTATGGCGGATGGCCTTAAGGTTGTTATAAACACTCATCACTATAACGAGATGTTTTATCTTGAGGGAAGCCTCTCTCTTGCTGATCACAAGGATCGTCTGGATGCTCTTTGGAATCGTCTTTCAAAGGAGTTTCCGCTTGCCGATTATCCTTCAGATAAACTGATTTTTGAATTTCTTAACGAACCACATGAAAATATCGGATATGATGACTGGAATGGGATGATTGAAAGTTTGACAGAAGTAATTTGGCAGGATAATGCAGTATATCAGACCGATGGTGATAAAAAACGAGTGATAATGATAGGAACAGCAAACTGGGGGGGGGTGCCAGGACTTTATAAACTCGAACTGCCTGATACAATTACTCCTCAGAATACGATTATCACGGTTCATTACTATGAACCCTTTCATTTTACACATCAGGGTGCAGAGTGGAGTGAGGGCGCTGATGCATGGATAGGTACACGCTGGTTGGGTACAGAAAGCGATCGTAAACCGCTTATTGATCTTTTTACTGATATAGAAAAATGGAATACGAAAGGTTTTGAGATTTATGTCGGTGAATTTGGTGTTTATTCAAAATATGCAGATAAGAATGATCAGAAAGCCTGGACTGCATTTATCTGCCGTGAGTCGGAGCGTCGCAAATACTCCTGGGCTTATTGGGAATACGCCGCAGGCTTCGGAGCCTACGATCCTCTTAATAATTCCTGGCGTTCTTGGCTCAAGGATGCACTAATACCAAAGAAATAATTTGGCAGGCCCGTATAGGGCGGACGTACAGGCAGCCTTATACGGCAGCCTGTACAGGCTTGCTCTATAAACGGGGACGGTGACGATAAACGGGGACGGTGGTGTTTTCGCAGCTGAAAATGCAGCTGAAAATGGGGACGATGGAGCTGGAAAAAATGATTTTAGTAGATTTTAATCACTCCGTCCCTAATTACAGGCAGTTTTGACTTTGATCGAAGAAAGATACTTTCACCAATGGCGTTCGGCAGAGAGCCATTACAATACCTCTTCGCGACTTCGCATGACCTCCGTCCCCTCTTTATCGATGGTGGAAATGGCTGAATATTCACCATGAAGACGCCCAACTGGGCGTCTCTGGGAAATCCCCCCCACTTGTCACCAGTGAGAAGTACTCTGTTATTACAGTGCCTCCTGTTGGGCGTACCAGTCGATGTTTCGGGTAAAAAACATTGTTGCGGCAAGTAGTGTCAATACTCCAACAGAACCGACAAGCAGTGTAAATTGTTGCATCTGAATAAGCACAAACAGAAACGAATAGAGAACTGTTAAAAATAGTGCCATCAATAGCGCCCGTGTCTTCTGGTTAAGAACTGAGCGGCAGTAGAGCGACACAAGCATTACAACCGCGGCGGAGGCTGTAAGATAAGCTAATCCGAATCTGATATGCTCTGACAGAGCAAGTAAAAGCATGTAAAAAACTGTAAGTGCTGCGCCGACAAGAAGGTACTGAAACGGATGAATATTCAAAGCATAGATATGCTCAAAAACAAAAAAGAGTGCAAATGTTAACAAAATAAACAGTAATGCATATTTTAATACACGATCAGTCTGCTGATATATGCTTGTAGGAACAAAGAGAGAGACACCAAAGGCTTCTTCATCGGATTCGTTAATGCTGACATCCTTAAGCAGTAGAACCTCTGAAGTGGATATCCACTCCGAAGAGAACCAGGTTTTGGTTATCTCCCTTTTGAGTGGTAGTTTGCCAGTAAAGTTGGGGTCGCCCCAGTCGGCAGATAATTTGACTTTTGTGTTTTCGGCCTGATCAACAAAGTTTATTGCTTCGCTACCGCGTATCTTAAAGCTGGCAGAAACTGATTTAATTGTGCTTTTAGGATTAAGAGTAATGATTTCATAACTGTATCGTGTGCGATTGGTTGAGATGGCTTTGTTCTTGATGCTAGTAGTTTTGTCATTTATTTTTACCTGGTTTATCTCGACATTGCCATAATGTAAGACATTAAAATTAATCGTGCTCTCTTTTCCTGAGATTGCGCTGGTTTCAAATTCGGCATTAATTGTAAGTTCAATATTGTAACAGGGAACTTTAAAAATACCTTTTCGTCTGATTTCGGTTTTCATTTCACATTGAATATCTGCTGATTTAGCAGTGATTATCTCTTTACCTGAAACGATAAAAACACCACCAAAGGTGACCGGGCTTCCCCATCTGTTGCTTATCTCGTCATAAACATCTTCCTGCCGCTCTTTGCGCTCGTCCACCATCGATTTTACAATCTGAATTGGGATTAGAAGTCCCAGAATCAGCCCCAAAATGATAAATGGTTTCATAACCTGATTTTTCATAAGTATCCTCCATATAATTAGTGAGCGAATCCTCTTGGATAACTGATCCGCTTATCTATTTAATCTGAGGGGTGATAGTGAAAAGAGTATGAAAGCTGTGTGAAGTGAAGAAGAAACCATAAAAAAGTGTTAGTATGTTTGCAGCCTGTGCTGGTTGCAAGTTGGCTCTTGCTGCGCGGGCATGCAAACTGGCCGAAATTTCAAATATTAGAGATTCTTAGCAATCGTTTCCTCTCTAATTTTGTTAGAGAGGAAACGATTGCTAAGACGTATTACAATGTAAAAAGTAAAAACATTATGGGAAGGGTTATAAAAATCAGCTGATGTTAATGGGGATAGTGAGTGTGGCGAGAACTCCATCGTCAGTGCAGTTCTCAATTTTTATTGAGCCCTTATGGAGGGCCGCACACTCTTTTACAAAAGCGAGGCCAAGCCCTGTGCCTTTGTTTTTATTTTGAGCCGATGATAGTGAGTAAAATTTTTCAAAAAGACGGTCCAGAGCATAATCTGGAATCCCACTGCCGTGATCACGAACTGTAAAGAGTATATGGTTGCCAATTATCTCACAATTGATATTTACAGTTGAGTCGGTAGGAGAGTTTTTTAACGCGTTATCTGCAAGATTAAGCAGTGCATGCCTGATTAAAAAATATTCACCTATGAAAATAATTTCGGAAGTTGCGGTATTGATTAAATTGACTTTTAGATGTTCCGCCTGTGGGGAGAGCGAAGTAATTATGTCGTTGATTAATTCATCTGGACAGAGCTGTTCCGTTTTTTGTAATCCGCTGCGGTTTTCGAGAGAAGCGAGTAGTAGCATTTTTTCTATAAGTGACTGTATGCGGGAGCTCTCCCTCAATATATTTTGTATAAATTTCTGTTTTTGACCTTCATCCATATTTTCTGTTAGTAACTCGGCTGCGCTTTTTATTGAAGTTAATGGTGATTTGATTTCGTGTGCAAGTGTATTGACATAAGATTCTATATATTTTTTTCCGTCCAGTTCGCGAAAGACCTGTTCAAAGGTAGATGCAAGTGTTCGAATTTCACTTCCTGAAAACATTGGAGCTTTTGAATGCCGGTTATGGCCAAGAGAATTTACATAAAGGGTAAGCCTTTTGATAGGCAGAGTTACCCAGAATGATAGAAGAATACTCATCGCTACAAAGGTGGCAAAACTTACGATGCCAAGCATAAGTACTTTCTTTTGAGCAAGACGGATAAAACCGATTATACTCTGTTTAGGTTTCTCGACAGTTACAGTTCCGATTATGGTCCCTTCATATTTAAGCGGAGCAGATACATATAGAAGCCCTTCGGTTCCCGGAGTTGTCGAGGTCGAACGCGCACCGTATTTTCCCTGAAGCGCAAGGTACACATCATTCCATTGTGAATAATCACGTTCGGTGCGTTTTCCCTTATCCGAGTCAAAGATAACGCGCCCAGTCCTGTCACAGATATAAAACTGCAGATCGACTTCTGTTTTGCGGTGAGAATATATTTTAGCCTTAAATCGGCGCCTGTAAATATTTAATGATAGATCCCTGACGCTATCAAGGCTGATACCGTTTTCATCGGCGTTGTTTTCAAGATAGGCAGCCAGAATATTTACAGTATCATTCATGGACTCTTCGGCAGTCTCAAAATAGCGTGGTCGGATATCGTTATAGATAGAGTCAAAGATATAGTAAAACCCAAGCCCTGCAATGATCGAAAAGGTAATAACAAGACGGAGTTTTATGTTCATAATCCCTCTTTCAGGGAATAGCCGATACCCCGGTGAGTTTCGATCGGATCGATGTCGGGGCGAACTTCTTTAAGTTTGGCGCGGAGCATTTTTATATGGGCATCAACAGTGCGGTCAAAGCTGTCATCCGGTTCGAGCCAGACTAGATCCATGATCTTTTGCCGGTTAAAAATCCAGCCTGGGCGATTAGCCAACAGAGACAGTATGTCAAATTCATAACGTGATAGCTGAAGTTTTTGCCCAAAATAGAGTATCTGTCTTTTATTTGTATCAATTTGAAATGGGCAACTGCTGTTTTTTTCGGGAGCGTTGCTACGTCGCAGTATAGCTTTTATGCGAGCACTCACTTCTCTGGGGCTAAACGGTTTAGAAACATAATCATCTGCTCCAAGCTCAAGACCCAGAATTCGGTCAATCTCTTCGGCGCGTGCAGTAAGGCACAATACCGGAAGTTGCGAGCCGGAGCGAATCTGTTTGAGTACCTCAAATCCGTTGATATCGGGCAATCCGATATCAAGAACAACAAAGTCGCACTGTTTATCGCGGATAATCGAAAGCCCCTCGTTGCCGGTTTGTACCCATACAGTGTCAAAACCTTCAGTCCTAAGAACATACTCCAGAGAATCGGCGATGCCCGGTTCGTCCTCAATAATCAAAACCCGTTTTTTGTTTTCCATAATCGCATAATCTGCCTTGTAACCAAAAAATGTCTATGATTTTTTCACCACCGTCCCCGTTTGTAACAGAGCCCTGCCGAAACATTTACCGAAATGACACCAAACGTGGCACTTCTCCGAGCGCCTCTACGTTGCGTCTTCGCATGATGCACCTACGCATGACTTTTTTGTTTCTGAATTATAAATCAGAAACTAATGCCTGTTGTTGATCTATAATCCTGCAAGATTACTCCTCTAAAATAGTGTAGTCTCTTATCAAACAGGGCGGCGCTTTGCCCTATTGAAATAGGAGATATTAAAATGAGAAAAATTATTGGATTTGTGGTAAACAGGCCGCTGCCTGTTCTGTTGTTTCTTTTGCTAGTTACCACTATCATGTCTATCGGTCTTCCGAAGTTGCAGGTGGAACCTTCGTCAGAAGCTTTGATGCCGAAGGACTCCTCGGAGTATCGTTACAACATGCGTATGAAGCAGGTATTTGGCGACAGCCGTCTATTTATGCTTACGCTTATCGAGCCGGATGGCAGCGCACTCTTTTCTAAAGAAAGTTTTGCACTTCTTAATGAGCTTGTTGAAGAGGTCGAGGAGTTTAGAGTCTTTAATCTGGATATCGAAGAGAAGCGGCTCGATACGATATGCAGTCTGGCTTCGGTCACCTACACTGACTCCGATAGTGTACAGCAGGTGGATTCATCTGAAAAGGAGGGCGGCCTTTCTGACGAGATGATCGACAGCCTTCTTTTGGGTGATACTCAATTGCAAAATGACTATTACGATGTTTTTGATCTTGAGGCACCGCTTCCGACGGATATTTATGTACAGCCCATCCGTTTACGCCGCGACTATCAGTTCGATTCCTATTCGCCTGTCACTAAAGCTATGCTCGAACAGGCTCTGGATCAGGCGGGGTTTCGCCAGCTACAAACTGTTCTTTCGCGAACAGGGCTTGACGATGTTGGCGGCACACATAGTTTTTCTGAAGAGCAGTACCGGGCTATTGTTAACGAGTTTGAGACCGCATTTCTGCTTAAGTCTACCGAAGCTGTTAAGCTTTTTATGAATCCGGTTTCGGGAGAGGACATAGTTGGAACGAAGGAGTCACTGACTCCTGTGGATCTTATCGAAGAGGATGAACAAGGCACACGTCTTCTTCCGCAAACCGACGAAGAATTTACGACTTACAAACAGCGTCTTTTGGGTAACCCAGTCTTCGAGAATACCATTTACAGTACAGATGAAGAGGGAAAGATCGATTCGCTGGCGATGACAATACAGCTTCAGGTTATCGAGGATGCTGATGCTGCAAGCAGATATCTGATGGATGTGATCACAAAGTATAATGAGAAAGAGCTGCGTTTTTTGCCAGTAGGAATTCCCGTTTTCGAAAGATATATACAGGAGTATATGGCAAGAGACATGGGGCTTTTTCTTCCTCTTGCACTGCTTGTTGTAATAATGACCTTTCTGCTTAACTTCAGAATGTTCAGGGGAGTTGCCCTGCCAACTCTTTCGGTAGTCCTCTCTATAATCTGGACAATGGGCTTGATGGGGCATATAGGCATACCAGTTACTATGGTGGTAAATATACTGCCGACAATTCTTGTGGCTGTGGGTAGTTCGTATTCGATACATCTGTTTAATCAGTTTTTGCATGACCGGAGTGAACTACGAGGTGGCGCAGCACGGCAAAATCTTGTCCGATCAATGACCCGTATTTCTACTACCGTTCTATTGGCTGCATTGACAACTTTTATCGGTTTTTCGACTCTTTCGATTAATCAGGTAGTCTCGTTACGGCACTTCGGCATCTTTTCTGCGATTGGTACCGTCTTTGCCTGTATAATCTCGCTTCTGCTTATACCGTCTGTTTTTTCCCTGTTTCCCGAAAAAAAGACAAACAGATCTGATAATATGCAAAATGCTCATCTTCGTTCGATTATTGAAAAGGGTGGAAGGTTTGCAACTAATCATGCAAGGGGTGTTGTGATTTTAAGCCTTTTCATTGCAGTCATAGGCATCTATGGCCTAACTCGTATCAACATTGAGTCCTCGCCTGTTACGCAGTTTCATGATGACTCTTATGTTGTTACCTCTGACTCGCATGTTAGCCGTAAGCTTGATGGCACTGTTACCTTTAACCTTATGATCGACTCGGGAAAGGCGGGTGGAGTCAAGGATCCGGAGTTTTTAAAACACATAGATGAAACTGCAAAATGGATTGTTAGCCAGAAAAACCGTGACAACTACAACCTTCTTGCGTCCTACTCGTTTGCGGATGTTATTAAGCGAATGAATAAAGCCATGAACGCCGAAGATGATGCCTTTTACAAGTTGCCAACCGAGCGTAGTGTTGTTGAAGATTATATCATGCTCTACAGTGGTGAAGATCGTAATTCGAGTGGCGTACCTGACACAATGGAACGTTTTGTCGATCCGCACTACCGGGTAGCCAACATCACTATCAAAACCGGTACATATAACGGGCGTCCCTATTCGACAAAAGTATTACTGGAATCCGTTAGTGCAATTAATGATTACATGAACAATCACAACTTCTTTGAAGGCATGAAGCACACGGTTGCCGGACAGGGGATAAATTATGCGGTACTAAACCGACTTGTTGCCAGAGGGCAGGTTGTCACAATATCGCTAACACTGATTATTATTTTCGGGATTATCTTTTTTCTTTTTAAGGATATCAAAGCCGCTTTAATATCACTGATACCAATCTCCTTCAGCATAATTTTTGTTTATGGAACAATGGGCTTTCTTGATATCCCTCTTGATCTTCCTAAGTCTATAATCGCAGCGATAACTATCGGCATAGGCATAGACGATACCATACATATGCTCAAAACAATCCGTACCCGACTGCTTGAAGGGTTACCGCTTCGCAATGCGATACTAGCTTCGTATGGAGAAGCCGGCATGGCAATAGTATACACCTCTGTTGCCCTCATCTTCGGCTTTTCGGTTCTTATGCTTTCGCAATTTAAAGTTATATTTTATTTTGGATGGCTGGTTGCCATGAATATGACTGCAACAACCATTGCTGCTCTTTTTATACTGCCCGCCGCTGCATATCTTTTCAACGTAAGTTTCGGTTTATCTAAAGAGAGTAAAACGGCAACTGTTAGAAGCTCTAACAAGGTTGCTGACATGCTTACAGAAAATACAGCATCAGAGAGAGGTTAACATGAAAAATATAAACAGACTATTTATTCAGATAATTATATCACTATTTTTGACGATATCTGCCATTTATTCACAGGAGAGCGCCGATTCAATAATGAAAAAGAATGACGAAATTCTATCAGGCCAAAGCTTTAAACGAGAGATGACTCTGCTTGTTATAAAGCAGGGCGTAAACGAAAAAAAAGAGTTTGAAGGGTTTTCTAAAAAAGATGGAAGGTCGCGCCGAAGTAGAATGCAGTTTACAAGCCCGACCGAGATGGGGTTTCTTGTCTGGGATAAACCCGGTGAAGACAGTCAGCAGTGGATCAGGTTATCGGGTGGCAGGGTTCGCAGGATAGCCTCAAGTGACAAAGGTAAACCGTGGATGAACTCGCATTTTTATAATGATGATGTTTCTGAAAGATACATCGAGAACTACACGTACGAACTGATCGGCGAAGTTTCTGTGAACGGCATCCCTTGTTACAAAATCAGATCTGAAAAAAAAGGTAGCGGAGCAACATATTCAAAAACCGAGATCTATGTCGGAAAGAAGGATTATCTGACTTACCGTGTGAATTATTACGAAGGGGGCAGGCATACCAAAACGCTTACTCTTACACGTTATGAAGTTATACAGAATATTCCGACTGCACGGATGCTTACAATGGAACGCACTGATGGCAAGGGAAAGAGTGTACTGTATATCAAAAATATAAAATACAATGTTCCAATAGATGATAGAGAACTGACACGAGAGGCCCTTGCAAGATGAAAACAGTAATGCGTAGAGCAATAATGCATAAAGCAATAATGCATAAAACAGATACTCGATTTGCAGCATTTACCACGAGTATCGATACCTGCAAAGTCTGGTTTATTGGTGCGATTAATACTATTAAACCGGCAGTAACAGCACTTCTTTTATCAGCGATTATGATGCCCGTTGTTGAAATAAATGCGCAGCAACAGGCAGAAGATGATCTGATACCAACAGAGCAGGATGATTTAATGTCAATTCTTGATGAGAGTCCCAAAAGCTCGTTTAACTTAAAAGGTTTTGCCGAGGTATCTTCTGATACGGCGCTATCTGAAAATGAGTACGGAGATCACTCTTTTTTCAACACGGGAGCACGGACAAAACTGCGTCCGGTTTACTCTTCGCGAAGATTTAAAGCCTATGCGGACATAGATTTTTTCGCGAAAGCCTATTCGCATGTGGATCAGTACTCGTTTGAATCATCAGAATTTTATATCGAAGGCGGAGACAGCCTGCTTTGGAAATTCGGCAAACAACGTTTTAACTGGGGTGTTGCGGATATGTTTTCAGTTGCTAATCCTCTGGACAGAATAGACCTGAGCGAGTCATTTGCCCGTAAAAATGATGAGCGCTTTACCGGAGTCTACGCCTTGAGTCTAAGCTATATCACTGGTGATTATGCGCTAGAAGCGGCAGCAAGGCCGGTTACTGAGCCTGTTATGCGCCCGGCCGGTTTTTACAGTGTTGGTGGTGAAGTTCTGCAGACACCAGCGGGCGAAGTAACTCCGTTGTATGATGATGGAGAAGGCGAGAGACGGCTGAAAAAAGCCGCTCTTGCCCTGCGTGGGGGCGGCACAACAGCGGGTCTTGACTGGCATCTTCTCTATTATAGCGGGCCTCAGCCTCGCTCGGCTCATTCAACTCAGCTCACACAATCTGATCAGGGGCTTAATCTTGTTATGGCACCGCTGTTTGAACGGGTAAATATACTGGGGTTTGATGCTGCATATGCAGTCGGGAAACTGAATATGCGTTTCGAAGGGATATTTGTGCCTGATATGGTTGCATCAGAAGAAATTAGTGACGAGGATCGTGCTGCTGCTTTTGGCAGCATAGTAAACGGCGCAGAATCTGTACTTATGCAAAATGGCACGAGGCGTAAATATTTCAGTTACAGCATTGGTTTTGACTATAACCTGTGGGGTAATTATGGCACTATCTATGCCGAGTGGATGCAGTCGCGCTTTCTTGATAAAAAAGATATAGAAGAAGAGCTACAGAGTGATATTCTGGCTGTCAGGATTGAAGACTCTTTTTTCCGTCAGGCGTTAAAGCTTTCGGCCGGAACCATGACCCGTTTTCGCGGAAACTCTTTGGGTTATGCAATTAATGCTGAAGCCGAATACGACTTCAAGGACGGCCTTAAAGCCGGTGTCGGCACCTACTACTTCATCCCCAACAACGACACCTATCTGCAGATGTTCGAAGATATGAGCATGATATACATGCGAATGCGATTTTTCTTTTGAAAAACTCGTATATTCCTTACAATGCTAATTCCGGTGAAGCCGGAATTAGCAAACCCACCCCGAATCGCTAACCACAAAAAGTTTTTTCTAAGTCTTCTAATAGAAGCATATACCTTAAATCACCTTACTCTCCGGTTGCACCTGTAGGTACGATAATTAATGGTTGACAAGTATTGGTAATTATGTAAATGACTATATGAGTTACAAATTTACAAATACATACAAAGGATTATGTAACAGCATGAAAAAATATTTATCAACATATCCACTTGCAACGAACGAGCTGATTCATTACCCATTGATGTATCCTGACACACTAAAAAAATACCGGATAAAAAACATTTCGTATGCAACTCTTGATTTTTTATACGACTACGCACATGCCTGTGGAATTTCCAAGGGCGCCTTGAGAACAACACTTTCACGCATGAAGAGAGATGAAAGCATAATGCCGGTCACATCAGACAAGAGAGCTCGCTACAGGGTTGCGCCTCTTCAACTTGAAGTCATGACAAACATGCAGAAAAAGAGAAAAACGAAGGCAAGTGGTTTTACAGTAGCTGTCTACTCATTCGAGAAGAGTCAGGAGAAGCAGCGATCACAGACCCGTGCTCTCCTGCAGTACTGCGGGTTTATCCGCTTTGCTCAGAATGCCTACATAAATGTTCATGGCAAGGATGATGAGCTCAGGAAATCTCTGGTTGATGCGGGCGTTGGTGACAATGTTTTCCTCTTTCATATTAAAAAGATCGACACAAATGATTTGCAGAGACTATTGAAATGCTGGCAGATTCCGAAGCGTATTCTTTTTCTCAAGCAATTTCGAAAAGATACAGAGATGTTAATACACGGTAGCGATGGAAGCGATGCCGATTTGTTTAACCGTATCGGTGTTTCATGGGTCGCCTACATTATACATGTCAGTGCGACAGAACCCCCGCTTCCGTCACGGCTACTTCCCAGGGATTACCCCGAAACTGATATATATAAATTATTATTAAAAGCGAGTATCAAGCACGGTAAGAAAATGATCAACCACTGGCGGGATGCGAATAGAATTGAAAAACCGGAATAGAAAATATAATAACGAGGAGATAAAATGAATCGAAAATCAATCAAACAGGCTCTGACAGCAGCCATTATGTTTTTAACATGTCTAATAACCACCGTCCCTATTTTCAGCGGTCAATATCAGTACCGCACAATCGTCAGTGGTGATGTGTTCGAAACGATCATAATTAAAACCGAAGTTGCAGATTCCGGCACATACATTGTCACGCAAGAAGATAAAATAACCGGATATACTCATCACGTTACGCTAAACTCCGACTACCATAGCACTCAGTGGGTTGTCACCGATAAAGCCGGAGACAACATCACTTTCAGCAGAAACGGAAGCACTATTGTTGTTAATGGCACACGTTCAGATGAAAGGATTAACAAAAAGATCGAAATAGATACTCTTCCCTGGTTTGCGTCGCTTGATTTCGGCATACAGGGATTTTGTCTTTCAGGAAAAAAGACGATCGACTTTTGGGTAATCGATCCGGATAATTATAAATCACACCGGATGACACTTACTCGAATGGAGACTGAAACAGTGTCGCACGCTGGAAATAAGACGAGGTCTGTACGAATTCGCATAACAGCATCCGGAGTGCCAGCTCTTTTCTTCAGTATGAACTACTGGGTACGCATTGCCGACGGTGTGCCTGTACGTTCGGAGACAAAACGGGGAGGCCCACTTTCTCCAACAGTTATAAATGAACTTGTTAGAGTCTCGGAAAAATAAAATAGAAGCTGCTATTATAGAGCAGACGTAAATAAAAAGAAGAGGTGCAAAATGTCAAAAAATATAATTATTATCGGCTCGGGAATCGCTGGCCTTTCAAGCGGGTGCTACGCGCAAATGAATGGATACAATACACATATCGTAGAGCAGCATTCTTTGCCGGGAGGCCTGTGCACAGCATGGGAGCGCAATGGTTACAAAATAGACGGCTGCATACACTGGCTTGTCGGGTCTTCACCAGAGAGTTCTTTTTACAAATATTGGGAAGAGTTACACGCGCTTAAAGAAACTGAAATAGTCCAACATGAAATCTTCACAACCATAGAGACTGGTACACCTGAGGACAAAAAAATATTTACTGTTTACACCAATGCCGACAGGCTTAACGCCAATATGAAGAAGATTGCCCCCGAAGATACAGCTGAAATTGACACCTTCACTGCGTTAATAAAAAAATTCTCCTCGTTCGAGATAATAACGGATACGCCGCCGGAACTGATGGGCTTGGGCGACTTCTTCAACATGATGAAGATGATGAAACCATATATGAGAGAGTTCCGACAATACCGTAAGCTGACGATTAAAGACTATGCCGAACGGTTTTCAAATTCTCATCTGCGCGAAGGTATAACTGCAATTCTGGATATGCCGGATTTTTCATTTATGGTACTTCTTTTTATGCTTGGGTGGCAGCATGCAAAAAAAGCCGGATATCCCATTGGCGGATCACTTCCATTTGCTCGGCGAATTGAAAACAGGTATCTTTCCCTTGGCGGCTCGATTCAGTACAACAGTCGCGTAAAAAGAATACTAACTCGCAAAAACCGCGCCGTCGGTGTCGAGCTTGATAGCGGACAGAAGCAGTATGCGGATATTATAATCTCGGCTGCTGATGGTTACTCAACAATTTACTCCATGCTCGATGGCAAGTATACAAATAAAAAAATTGACCGTATGTACGAAAGACTCCCGCTCTTTCAACCATTTTTCATGCTATCACTCGGAGTTAGGCGTGACTTTTCGTCACAGCCGCCCATGATTGTCAGGCTTCTGGACTCACCGATTGTACTGGAAGGCAAAACACATCATAAAATCGGTTTCCAGCATTATTGTCATGATCCCAGTCTTGCACCGGACGGCGCATCACTGCTCGAGATAATGTACACTTCTGATTACGACTACTGGAAAAATTGCGCACAAACTCCCGATTTATATCGTAAGAATAAAGCAGCAATTGCCGAAACTCTCATAGGTTGTCTTGAAAATTATTACCCGGGAATCAGAAAGGAGATCGAGATGATTGACACCGCCACACCAATGACATTTGAACGATATACTTCAAATAGAAACGGAACCTATGAGGGATGGCTTTTAACACCTAAAACACTGACAATGCGGATAAAGAAAACGCTGCCAGGGCTTAAAAACTTCTACATGGCAGGGCAGTGGGTTCAGCCGGGTGGTGGCCTACCGTCTGTGGTAAAATCTGGTCGGGATCTGATTTCCCTACTCTGTCACAAGGATAAAAAGATTTTGAAGATATCACCCTCTTAGTTGCTACTAATGGAATCCCTTACTATTTTAAAAAATACTTGTCATTACACCTTAAGTGTAGTATTTTACACTTAACTCTGTAACACTTGAGGTGTAATATGACTAATCCGTTCAGTTTTTCCGGTACTGTCGCAGACCGGGGGTTTTGTAATCGCAAACAAGAGCAGAAAGATATTATTGATTTTATCAATAATTCCGAGAACGTGCTGCTGCATGCAAATCGTAGAATGGGCAAAACATCACTAATATACAGGATTCTCTCTAAACTGGATAAAAGCATTACACATCTGTATGTCGATCTATATGGAACTGTTAGTGAAAATGATTTTATTGAGACATTGATGAAAAATGCCGGTCAACTCGAATCCAGATCTGAAAAGCTGTTGAAAACAGCGAAAGAGATCTTTACATCATCCAATATTTCACTTTCAATAGATCCTGTTACAAACCTTCCATCGTTAACGCCTGTTTTCGGTACATCAAAAAAGACTCTGCTTCTTGAAAACGCAATGCTTCTGCTTGAGCGCTATTCAGAAAAAAACAGGATGGTAATAGTATTTGATGAATTTCAAGAGATCGAGAATTACTCCGGGGGCGAGTTTGAAAAAAGGTTGCGGGGTTTTGTTCAAAAGCATGACAGGATATCATATATTTTTGCGGGAAGCCGTCAGCACATACTTGCACACATGTTTAATTCGAAGGGAAAAGCCTTCTATAAACTGGCTCACAGCTATCCACTGTCCGAAATTGAAGAGACCGATTATATGAAGTGGATAAAAAAGCTATTTGCTAAAAAATCGAAAATTTCCGACACGATTATTCTTGAAGTCCTCAATCTCTGCGAAAGACACCCCATGTACATACAGCAGTTTTTTTATCATCTATGGGATTCAGATCTCAACAAACCGAACATTATTGATCGCACCTTGCGGTTAATATTATTACGTAACAGAAACGAATATATGAACATCTGGGATAGTCTGACTCTTAATCAACGCAAAACTCTTAAATTAATTGCCGCAAATGACGGCAATGAGCTTTACTCTGCAGACTCTCTGAAATCTGTAAGCCTGACAACACCGTCACAGGTTACCAAAGCTTTGCAGTCGTTAACAAATAAAGATATTGTTCAGAAAAATGGAACCTTCAGGATACAGGACGTAATGTTCAAGCAATGGGTTTTAAGGTTGTGATCTGTAAAAACTGTCTTCGGTTGAGCAAAAAGTTATTTTGATTTTGTAATAAAAAATGGGTTCTGCTAATTGAAAAGACGCTTATTGGTTATCTAAAGGGCAACCTACCTGGTTAAAAAAGTCGTTAAAGCAGCATAATTCTAAAAAAAAAAGTTTGAGAATATCACAAAATTAGTGACACTTATAACCTGATTATCTGTTGAATTTATGTAATTTCTAAACAATATGGTGTTGTCGTATGTTGCGAAAATCTGGATCAGAGTCATTTATTGATCTTCCACGTGAATTTGCGAAGCACCATGTATATTTGTTCAGTTTAGAAAATCAAATTATAGGGATCTGATTAATGGAAGAGAGTAAGTACGACTATATTATTATTGGTGCTGGTTTATGCGGCCTTTCTTTAGGTAAAGAGTTAAGCCTAAAAAACAAAAAAGTGTTATTGCTTGAAAAGGGAAGGTGGCTAAACGATGAAAAATTCGGAAGCATTCCCTATGCCACTACGTTTTATGATAAAGCCTCTTTAGCAAAAAGCAGACAGGGGTTTTACATTTATAGAAGTTTTGGTGTCGGCGGGTCAAGTGCTATCATGTGTAGTAATGCTGTAAGTTTAACAAAAGATGAAATTGATAAAATTGGTTTGGATATCCATAAAGAAATTGAAGAAAGTAAAGATGAATATGGAGTTAGTTGTGTAAATTACCCACCTGGCAAAGCTTCAAGTAAAATTATGGAATCTGCAAATAGTCTGAATTATGAAATGAAATTAATGCCAAAATTTACAGGAAAAAATAGATGTGTCTCATGTGGTGACTGCATTCTTGGTTGTAAATACAAGGCAAAATGGACAGCTGTTGAAATGTTAAACAGTGCAGATTCGGAAAAAATTGTAATTAAAACCGGTTTTTCTGTTAAAAGAATCATTCATTCAAATGGAACTGCAGTAGGTGTTGAAGGTGTTTCAAAAACATATTACTCTGAAAAAATCATTGTTGCTGCCGGCGGGCTTGGTACTCCGGTGATTCTGCAAAAATCTGGAATCGATGCAGGTAATAATTTATTCATTGATTTCTTTAATGTGACTTACGGAGAAGTACCGGGGTTCAATCAGGCAAGGGAAGTAACTATGTCTGTTGTAAGCGATAAGTTTCATGAAAAAGAGGGCTTCATTATTTCACCATATGTTGATAATATTGTTAGTCTTTGCCCTGTAATTAAATTTAAGGACTATTCAAAAATATTTAAAATGAAAAGCCATTTGGGAATCATGGCAAAAATATCAGATGAAAACATAGGGCAGGTTTATAAAAACGGTAAAGTTGATAAAGAGCCTACAGTGCAAGACTTAACTAAATTGAATAGAGGGTTTGAAATTTCAAAAGAAATTTTGATTAAATGCGGTGCTAATCCTAAAACTATTTTTTATACAAAACCACGGGGAGCACATCCTGGTGGAACGGCAGCAATTGGATCTATTGTAGATAAAAATCTGGAAACCAGGATTAAAAATCTTTATGTGTGTGATGCAAGTGTTCTGCCATATGCTCCGGGGTTACCACCCGTATTAACATTGCTTGGTTTAACTAAGTGGCTGGCGAAACGGCTTTAACTTCCAATGGATAAATGGTATAATCTAAATTTGTCAGTTGCTAATCAACAACCGGATTTGTCAGATGGTATACAAGTATCGGAAGATTTCGAAAGAACAGTTTTAATGGCGTTAAAAACATACTCAAATGTTCATAGGGGTAGTGGGCATTTTTCATTAATGTCTACAGAGTTTTTTGAAAAATCGAGAGAAATAGTAAAGGCGTATTCTGGTCTTACGGGAAAAGAGTATGTAACTATTTTTTGCAGTCCATACGGATTTAATGTTTTAACTGAACAACTGGGTACAAAAAACTATTTTTATATATCTTCCAGTGATATTGGTTTGTCTCTTGGAGTTGTTGCTATTGTTATAAATCGGAATTATCTTCCCGGTGGAACTCCTTTTCAAACAGGTGGTGGGGTAGTAAAGCTGGTTTCTCCAAAATCAGTTGTGTGGTCAAATATACCGGAAAGATATGAAGCGGGTACTCCTGCGGTAATCAACGCTATAGCTTTTGCAAAAGCATTGCAACTGAAAATAAATAACAGAAAAATTATATTATGCGATGAAAAATCGAAGAATTTCACAGTCAATGAAATTCTTAATGCAGATGGCTTAGATGCCTACTCTGGAATTGAACTGTTAATAAAGTTGCGAGAAAAGCTTATAGGTAAAGGTCTTGAAGTACCTACAGTAAACGGGTTTAAACCCTATATAAATTTCGACAATGCAGCAAGTACTCCAACCTTTGAACCAATATGGAACACCTTCAAAAAAACATTACTTAGTGAGACTAAAATACAAAAACAGGTTGTTGAAGAAACAAAGAGTATCTGCTCAAAATTTTTAGACGCACCCAGGGAAATTTATGACATTGTTTTTGCAAACAACACCACAGAAGCAATAAACCTTGCGGCGAAAACAATTTGCTTAACTGATAATTCTGACATTGAACCTGTCGTTTTAAATTCACCTGTTGAACATCATTCAAATGAATTGCCATGGAGATTTAATAAAAATTTCTCTTTAATAAGATTGCCGGCAAATGAAAATGGATTGTTGAATTTGGAAACTCTTGAAAAATATTTGAATGATTATAATGTAAAGAAGCTTTATGGAAAAAAGAGAATTAAGCTGTTTTCTGTTTGTGGTTCTTCAAATGTATTAGGAACTTTTAATGATTTGCACGCAATAGGTAAAATAACACACAAATATGGTGTTATCTTTTTTGTAGACGCTGCTCAATTAGTAGCTCACCGGAAAACCGATATGTTGGAATGCAGGATTGATATTCTGGCTTTCTCTGGACATAAAATGTATGCGCCTTTTGGTGCAGGTGCTCTTGTTTTTCGAAAAGGATGTATTGAGCACAATAACTTAATCCCGATTCATAATTATGAAAATGCTAATGCAGCAGGTATTGCGGCACTTGGCAAGTCTATGGTTCTACTTCAAAAAATTGGTTTTGATGTTATTGAGAAAGAAGAGTATAAACTTACATCACAGGTGATAAGGGAGTTGTTAGCAATTCCAGAAATAGAGATATTTGGCCAAAAAAGTACAGACTCAAGTGGCATTAGTAATAGAGGAGCTATTGTTTCTTTTAAAATCAGAAAAACTCCACATAATCTTGCAGTGAAGGAATTAGCAGAGATTGGAGCAATTGGTGCAAGAGATGGATGCTTTTGTTCTCACATGATTGTTAAGCATTTACTGAAAATTCATCCTCTTCGTGAAAAACTTGCAGAACTGCTTTTAATTCTTTTGCCTAAATTGTCTCACCCATCAAGTCTTCTTCCGGGGCTTGTTAGAATCAGTTTTGGTATTGAAAATAGTGAAGATGAAATAAGGCATTTTGTTACTATTATAAGACAAATAGTAAACAGGCATGGATCAAAAATAGAAAGATTTATTGCATCTAAGAATAATGGAACTCCATTTATAAAACACACAGAAACTCAAAATGAAATTGAAAAATTCATAAAACAATATGTTGTTGAAAATTTAAAATCTTAATTGACTCGCGTAATTTATTTGCTTTGGTATATAAATCTGGGGATTCTAATGAAAAGTTATTTAGCACGAAAATACAGTTATTTCGAATCTTATTTGCTTATTTTCGAAATGTTTCAAACTCTTGGATATTTCATTATTGGCAGAAGAAAAAATATAATAAGTTTTGCTTCTGTTGAAAGACTTATGCTTTCTGTGACAGAAGTAAATGGTTGTGAAGTGTGTTCTTATAAACATACTTCTGAAGCATTAAAAGCCGGATTATCCGAAAAGGAAATTAACGACATTCTGGCAGGATCATACGAAAGTATACCTGAAGAGGAAAGTGTTGCAATATTTTTTGCGCAGCATTATGCAGAGGTCAAAGGATTTATAGAAAGAAGTTCCTGGGAACGTGTTAAAGATGAATATGGAAAAAGAAAAGCTCTCGCTATTCTTGGTGTAATAAGAACCATAATGGTTGGAAATGCTTTTGGAATTCCATTGAGTTCTTTAAAAAACAGAATTAAAAGAAAAGAAATTAAAGGCCCCGGTTTTTTTTATGAACTGTGTATGCTTTTGATTTTTTTGCCATGTATGATTATCGCTTTTGTTCATTTTTTTGTAAGTGCGATATTTGGAACCAGAATTAGATTCTGTGATTAATGTCGGTTTTTTTACATGGGCGTTTTACAAAAAATTATTATTTAATAAGTAAAACATCTAAAAAACGAAGCCCGGAATTTTGTTTTGTGCATCAACATTAAGGAATTAAGTTGATGCAGCCAATTTGTTTGGTACAGAAGATGAGTTCTTTTCTTTAAAGCGGAAATTAAAGATATCCACTTTAAAGAAAAGAATGTAAAATAAGACATTGGTTTATTAAAACTATGCTCTTCGTGATTCGATCAGTTTCTTAAGCTTTTTCATGTCTAAATTTCTTTCATACAAAGGTTGGTCACCGTTTTTGTAGGCTGCGCAATTTTCTTCAAATGTGGCTTTTTGGTTTTCCTGAAAAAAGATACCAGTTGGATAGGGATCGTTTTCAAGAGCCTTTGTAAATGCTGCAATTTTATCGCCCTGATTATGATCACCTTCTAGTTCGTAGGTGTTTTCTTTGTACCATTTGAAAGTATTGGTTTTGTTCATGGATACACACTGAACAAAGATGTCAACAAGTGCAAACCCCTTGTGTTCGATTGCCTTTTTAAAAACCTTTTTTGTCTGTTCAGAGTTGCCGGGAAAAACCCGCGCTACAAATGTTGCTCCCATAGCAATGGCAACCGTTAACGGATTGAAGGGCTCATTGGTGACTCCATCTATTTGAACTGGCGTAACAAGCCCTTTAGGAGATGTTGGAGAACCCTGTCCCTTTGTCAGTCCGTATATCATGTTGTTATGTGCAAACACGGTGATATCCGAATTTCTTTCAATTTGGGCTAAAAAGTGATTCCCGCCCTCTCCGTATAAACAGCCATCGCCAGAGTTTACAATTACCTCTAATTGGGGATTGCTCGCTTTTATTGCCATTGCAGCGGGCAATGATCTGCCGTGTAATCCGTTAAACATGTGTCCCTTGATATATTGAGGTAGTTTAGCTGCCTGTCCAATACCAGAAACAAATACAATTTTGTCGGGAGCCATTTCCATTTCGGCTATGACTTCCCGTAAAATTTTATGTACCATAAAGTGTCCACACCCCGGGCACCATGTTTTCGAATGCGGCATATCAAAATCATTAGCAGTAAAATTAGTCATCTATTTGGCCTCCTGTTCAATTATTTCTGTTATATCTTCTACCGAAAAAGGTTTTCCCGAATAACGTAAATGTAATGATTCTTTCGGGATGGATATGTCGGCATAAACCTTCAGCAAATTGGCCAATTGACCCGAAGCATTTGCTTCAATTGAAATCATTTTTTCTGGATTATTCTTCTCTATAAATTCTTTAATATTAGCGGGTAGAGGGTAAAGTTGATGAAAGTGGATGATCGCAATATCTTCACGATTGCTGTTATCAACTGCCTCTTGAATAGCTGGCAAGGTAGAACCCCAGCAGATTATAGCAAGCTTCGGGCTTTTTGGGCCGTACCATGTTGGTAATTCTGCAATTTTCTCTATTAACTCAAAACGTTTGTGAAATCTTTTTTTCACCATTTCTGGGCGTATATAATCCATATCTTCGGTGATATGTCCCTGCTCATCATGTTCGTCAGAATCGACTCTTACAAGGCCGGTACCGTAACCGGGGATACCCCTTGGAGATAATCCGTTATCAGTCAGTTTAAATCGCTGATAATCAGCTTCAGTTTTAACATAATGCTTCTCGATTTTAATTTCGGTAATATCCAGCTCCGGGATATTATTATATCGATCGACAAAATCCTGATCCGTTAAAACAAAAACCGGGATCTGATATTGATCTGCGATGTTAAACGCTTTCTGTGTTAAATAAAAAGCCTGTTCAGTTGTACCGGGGGCAAAGATAATCCGTTGAAACTCTCCGTGACCGGCATATAGCACCAGGTTCAAATCTTCCTGTGCCGTACGTGTTGGCAAGCCGGTTGCAGGCCCTGGACGCTGAGCAATATGCAGAACTGCAGGTGACTCCATTATGCCCGCAAGTGACAGGGCTTCGGTCATTAAAGCAAATCCACCACCGGAAGTTGATGCTAATGCACGGGCTCCGGCGTACCAGGCAGCCACTGTTTTATTTAATGCAGCAATTTCATCCTCTGCCTGATCGATTATGATTTCAAAGTCGTTAGAATTTGTCGCTAAAAATTGCAGAACTGCTGTACTTGGTGACATGGGATAAGCCGAGATAAAATTGCAGCCACCTGCTATTGCTCCTAAACCAACAGCTTGGGCTCCATTAACAAGAATATCATTTTTTACATTTTTATCCGGTGTTAAGTCATGTTTGAAATCTCCGGAACCTGTTATTTTTTCTCCGATAGCAAAACCTGAATTGAAGGCCTCGATATTACTATTTACAACAGACTCGCCTTTTTTGTTAAACTTAGAGTCCAGCAGTTTGCCGGCTGCTTCTTTGTCGGCTGAGAATAGGCCAATGATTATCCCAGCAATAATTGTATTTGCGTAAATTGGATTTCCAATTTCTTTTGCAATTTCCTGCAACTTAACTTCAATAATCTGACTCTTTTCAAGTTCTGTTATGTCAATTTCGTTTGCTGGATCAGTGATTAATTTGCTGGATGAAGATAATCTGTTTTTTGAGTGGTTATAAGCATCAACATTAAAAGGAATTAACAGGTCAATTCGATCAACAAATGCAGTGATTTGATGATCCGAAACTCGTATCTGAGTTGAATTAGATCCCCCACGAACTCTTGACTCATACTCTTTTGTCGCACAGATGTGATACCCGCTGATTTTTAGTACACCGACCAGGATTTCTTCAACTGTCTGTACTCCCTGTCCGGCTTCACCGGCTATAACGATAGAAATATCTTTCATAGTGGTTTTTATCCTCCTTAAAATTAATCTTTTGTTAACTGGGGCGGTCACTTTCAAAAACTTTAATATACTGGAAGGTTAACGGTTAAAGTTTCTCTCAAGATGAGGTTTCCCCGAAGCGAATTAATGACAATTAACTACATTTTCAGTAAATACAATTAGAATAGTATTGTGACTTTTTATAATATTTGCAGATGTTTTGTCTCTGCAGAAAAAGGTTAATCATAAAGTAGTATAAAAACAGAGAGAATTCAACTGCTATAAGACGGAACTCATATTTAAAGGCGGGTTTATCAGAAAATTATACTTAATAAACGATTTATCCAAAAAAAATTGATATTGAAAGATATTAAGTATTCCCTGTGATGAGGTATTAGAGAGGATGATTTTTAAAAGAAAGATATAACTCCAAACCATTTATATGAAATGATTATTGTCGATTAAGGTATTCAATAAAATGTTTGAGAATTGGTCAACAAAATTAGTTTCAGTTGCATTGCAAATAAAAATTGCAAAATATCTGTGGATTATGTATATTTCATTTTATCGGGGCGATTTACCATCCAGTTACCATAATTTTTAAAACCGGATTATCCCGACTGGTTTAGCTAACAAGGAGTCTTTATGTCCACAGATAAGCTTCGCTTTGCTGTATTGATGGATATAGCATTTTCGGTATTTCAGGAAGAGCCTTTTATTGGTGTAAAGCGTTATCTTGATGAGACAGATGCCGAGGCTGTCTTTTTCGGGATAGGCGGGCTTGATTTTAGTAATCCGGAAGACAGGATGAGGATGCAGTTTCTGGATATGATTTCGCCGGAAGAGTTTGACGGAATCATACTCATGACCGCAACACTTCTTCATTGTGGTGGAGATCAGCTGTTAAGGGATAAGATTGCGGCACGGTGCTCAAATCTGCCGGTGGTTTCGATCGGGCCTTCAATAATGGGTGAAGACACGCTTATTTATGATAATGCGAACGGGATGAAGCTCTTGATGGGCCATCTTATTGCTGAACACGGATATCGTGATTTTGCCCATGTGTCGGGCCCCTTGTCGGGAGCAGAATCTCAGATAAGATTGGCAGCTTTTAGTGAATCACTTAAGGAGGCTGGAATTGCTTTTGACGAAAGCCTTGTTGTAGAGGGTAATTTTCTACCTCCTTCGGGATATGAAGCCGTCTCTGAGTTTTTTGATAAACGAGGGCTGTCTCCCCGGGTTATAGTCTGCGCAAATGATTTTATGGCGCTGGGGGTCTGGAACGCCCTGATTGACCGTGGTATTAATGTTCCATTTGATGTAGCCGTAACCGGATATGATGACAGTCAGCTTTCTCAGGCTCTTTCGCATCAGTTTACAACAGTACGTCAGTCTTTTAATACACTTGGTTATCTTGCGGCAAAACGTTTACATGCCATAATAAAAAAAGAGCCGGTTGAACCTGTAGTTCCTCTTGTTTCAGAGCTCAGGATACGAAGCTCGTGTGGCTGTGTTGAATTTGAAAGACGGGTGGACAAGCAGAAAACTGGTCCAGTAGTTACCGGTTATGAGGATATAAAAAGTAAGGTTTTATCATGTATTAAACAGCAGGATCCCGACTGTGACCCTGAAGATATATACCGATCCTGGTCGGATATCGTTCATGGCACATTGCGCGGCAAGCGTCCGGTATATGAACTTGAAGATATGCTTCGTGATTCGTCTAATATGTTAGTTGATAGCGGCTTTGATCTGAAAAATAATCAGCTTTTTATTACCCTTTATTCGTTACTGCTTGAAGAGTGTAATCAGTCGGTATTTGTCGATTTCTGGAAAGAGAATTTTTTCTCGATGAATCTGCGTGTCGCTATGGATAATCTGCATGCGGGACTGATGAAGGATCCCTCTGTTTCTGCCTGCAACGATTTAATGAAGAGTATCGCAGAGCTGTGTGGCGCTGATACTTTTTTAACAGTCTATTTCGACGATCATGGCAACTATCAAGCCGGCGCAAAAGTTGCGTATTCTAAGGGCGCATATTTTGAACATATGTCACCGGAACCTGGAGCCTGGTTCCCCAGTAAGGGGTGTGGCTCTTTAGTCGCAAATATTATATCGTACAACGATGAGTGTTATGGTTATATTCTTATTGATGCTTCGGTTGAGCCGGTTAATACTTATGATTATTTGCGAATCAGGTTTTCCGGTATCAGCAAGGATATAGATTCACTGAAAAATATAATAACCTTAAACCAGGAGCTGATGCACGAAATTGCAGAGCGTGAAGCAGTACAGAAAAAACTGGAGGCAGCTTTAACGCTTGTAGAGCGATTATCTGTTGAAGATGACCTGACAAGGCTGCGAAACCGCCGTGGTTTTCTTACATCTGCAGAGCAGCAGGTAAAGTTCCTTCGACGTCAGGATAATACATTTTATATACTTTATGCTGATCTTGACAAGTTAAAGCCGATTAACGATACCTACGGACATCAGGAGGGCGATTTGGCAATCAGGTCTGCTGCCGATGTTCTGCGCTCGGCACTGCGTGAATCTGATATTATCGGCCGGATGGGCGGTGATGAATTTACAGTGCTTGTCAATAAGGCAAAACCCTCAACATATCAGATGATACGTCAAAGAATCGAAAATATTTGTGATAAAAAGAATATTGAGCTTAACAAACCCTGGAAGCTGTCGATGAGTATAGGCCGTTTTTTTTCGGATCAGGACTGTAATCTTCCTCTGGAAGAGATGATCGAACTTGCGGACGAGGATCTGTACAAAGAGAAGCAGAGGAAAAAGAAGGGTTGACCTGGTGAATGAGCTTAAAATGCTTCTTTCCGAAATAGAGGATTAGTCAGAGATCATTCGCGCTATCTATTGCCACCTGATTGCGGCCGGATTGTTTTGCTTTGTACATTGCCTGATCCGCTTTTTTAAATAAACTGTCAGGTGTGTCTTCCATAGACGCCTGAGTTGTGCCTATGCTTATGGTTGCCCTGATTTTATGGGGAAATTTAGTCTTTTCGACTGCTTCTCTTATTTTCTCTGAGAGATTGACTGCATCTTCGATAGATGTGCCGGGAGCGATAATTGTAAATTCTTCGCCACCAATTCTGAAAAACAGATCAGTTGAGCGTATAACTTTCGAGACAGTACGTGCGGTATTCAAAAGTACCAGGTCGCCATCTTTGTGACCAAAGGTGTCATTGATGTCTTTAAATCTATCCAGATCAAACATAACGAGGGACATTTTCTGTTTGTAGCGTTTGCACCGAGCCAGTTCGTTTGTAACGGAGATTTCGTAGGAGTGCCTGTTAAATATACGGGTTAGAGCATCATGGCTTACTGCATACTCCAGCCTTTTTCGCACATAGTATCGGATAAACCAGACAACGGCAATCAGTCCGAGCGTGATTGCCGACAATGTTCCCGAAATTATTTTAAAGCTGATAATCTTTTTTTCGTAAGCTTCTTGGGTTGCAAAAACCATCTTGTTAGAGATTTTCCAACACTCTTCGGATGCCTTAACAAAGTTTTGTCTGTTGGTTTCACTGTTGTTGATCCTGTATCTGTTTGCCACTTTCCTGAGTTTTGACCAGGATTTTTCAAGCCGGTCAAGCAGATAATAAAAAACATCAGTCTTTTCGTTAAGTCGTAATTCGGTCTCTTTGTCCCGGAAGCCTGCCAGATAATTATCTATTGTAGCATACTCTACCGGGTCAGGTTTTTCCAGCAAAGCCTCTTTTCGGGCTATACGCTGTATGCTGCCCCGGATTTTGCCCGCTGTATTAATAATGTTTCCTTCATATTCAAAGCGTATAAACTGAAAGTAGGAGTATCCGGCCAGAACAGCAGAGAGAATTAGAATTACCAGCGATATATAAAAAGCGGCGTTGGTTTTTTTTGATGAGTAATGCATTATCTGCCTCAGGGGTTATTCTAAAATAGAATTGGTTACAGTAATCTGTGTCTCTTCGTATATGGAGATCCCTTCATGATGGGGATACCCGCTGCCTCCGTTATTGTCGCATATCGTTGACTGGTCAATAATTATATCGCCAGTTTCATCATTTGGAACAAAAAATATGGCTGCACCATACAGATCAGCTTTCGTGAAGTTGCTCCTCTGATTTATTTGAGCAATGCAATAAATACAAGGATGTTGAATTGAAAATAATGTTTAGGTCTTTACTGCGAAAACTTTAACAGGCTCGGCACGGTCTCGAGAATTTTGTAGAGTAAAGTAACATTCATTCGAAATTCTGGAACAAGGCCGGAGTGACACTGTGCAGAATTTTGAATTATTGCATAGTATTCGTGTCAATAGTGTAATCTGGCGTAATGACTTATGCTATTTGCACCCTGTATCTTAAAGAAATTTAGCATAATCGCAGACCAGAAGATATTTTGGATCTTTATCCTCTATGATATCTGGAAAGCGACCGACTTTTTCGTAAAAGACATTGTCGGTATTGTCATCATTAATAGTCGAGACCTCTCCGACCAGAACGTCGCCGCCATCGCCCCAGAATCTGTGGTATTGACCCTGCGGAAGTGTTATGCTCTCGCCCGGAGCAAGTTTTACAATATGTCCCGCCTTTTGATTGTACTGTCGGCCGTCACTGTTTACAGTTATATCGGTACTGGCAAGCCTGTCATCCGGTGTATGGTTATACAGTTCAATCGCGAGTACAGCTCCGCTCCGGTTGATAATATCCTCAACCTTGCTGTTATGATAATGCATGGGAGCAATCTGGTTTTGACGTATAATCATTATTTTTTCGGCATAGGGCTTGGAAGAGGGGTCTGTGGGGATACCGTTTCGAAGGGTAAAAAGAACAAGTCCGCATTCGTTAAAACGTCCCAGCCCATAGTCTGTAATATCCCAACCCATCTTTACTGCGGTGATCTCTTTGCACGAATCCCTGTTTGCCAGCCAGTCATCAACTGTCCAAAATGCATAAGGCGGCAGGATAAAACCACATTTTTTCATAAACCCGGCAGCTTCGTCTATAATTGTGTTAATTTCTGAACGTTTCATTGCCAGTCCCTCGCTCGGTTGTATTTAGAAGCATCAGTTTATATGTTACCATGTGGCAGTTGGTAAGTAAATCAGTTTTTTAAGGATGGGGTAACAGAACATACCCCAAGGGTTAAACAATCCGTAATGATAAATCATTTTATCGGATATCAGAATATATTATTATTGTACTGGTAGCAGATTTCGAGTACAACTAGGATTGTTAGCCACATATTGATGGTGGATTCCAGGCAGAATCTGAAATCCGTGTTGACGGCCGGATTTCAGAACTGAACAGATCAGTATTCGTACGGGCCAACAGCGTAGTCTCCATCAGAACCGGGGCGTGGGTTGCCGTCAATGTCAGTAGTAACACCACTAATTGAAGCGCCGCCCGATTTAAGAGGGTCGTTTATAGAATCCGAAGTAAGTCGCCAGTCTGCGTCAAAATCCGGAGCAGCGCCTGTGAAGTTATCGCCGCACCCTGAAAGATTATTCAAATCAGCGATGTTGCTGAGGGTTACGTTTGTTGGGGAACCTGTTTGGTAAAAAGCACCGGGGGAAACATACAGGTAGTTATTCTGTATATGTCTATCGTCTGGGCTGTCTGAATAAATACAAGCGTAAGTTGAGCTTTCTGTTACTATTATATTGTTAAAAATATTGACCGAATTCGGGTTTGAGTAATTGTCCTGTATAGCGTAGCTGCCGTTGCTGCCCAGTTTATAAACAAGATTATTATATATATCAACTTCACTTCCGGCTTCGCCAAGAATATTTAAACACATTGAAGTTCCGCTTCCCAAATGAGCTTCAGAAGTAATAATATTATTTATGCATTCAAAATTGTTAAAAGAGCTACTTTCCAGGGCGGTCGCTGTGGTTTGTGCCTCGGCTGCGATGCGGTTGCCGTAAACTGTTACCGGCATATCTGTGCCAAGATAATAGTTTAAATAAATCGCTCTTCCTTTATAAGGCTGGCCGATTGAGTCCGGGTCGTGAGCGGTTATCATCTCATTATTTTGGATTATTATCTCCGAACCTGTTGTTGATGCTGGCATACCAAATGTTGTAAAATTTATACCATATTTATTTCCATTGCTAGCAGGGGAGTTGGCTCCTCCGCTTATCAGTCCGTTATTTTCAATTATTAGTTTAAAATTAGTAAAAATATTGTTTTTATTCGGATAGATAAAGATTCCGTAATCATTAGAACCATTGTTCTGTGATGGCCCGCAAATACGCTCGTTATTGCTAATATCAATGGTAGTGTTTGTTATATTGTTTAATGGAATAACGGGTGGATTTGGATTGTTAGAACTAATTTCAATGCCGGCGTTGTTAGAGCCAGAGCCAGCGTTTCCAGCTTCTATGCTGTTTCGTCTTATTATAAAATTAAATCCGTCTAAATTCAGAGAGTCGTTATGTAGTCTTATACCCCAGACTGAATTATTACTGTTGCCGCTTTTAATAAACGAGTATGTGATTGAAACAGTGCCCTTTTGTGTTCCATTGTTCAGCAATATTGCATATGAGTATTGGAATAATCATCAGGATTGCTGATATTACAGTTTCTGATATTTATTACGCCTGATGTAGTTGTCTGCGAATCAATAAGAACCGTCGATGCTGTAGACGAGGCGTTAGGGGTATTAATATTGAGCGAGATTAGCGACATTTCCGAAGATAGTGGTGATTCTGTAATATGCACTGTACTGTTATCAGTGGCCGTAGTGCTGTTTTGTAAAACAGGCCTTCCGTCTGTCTCATCCTCTGGCACCATTACCCACCAGGATCCATTGTATCTGAAGTTACCTATAAGATTTAGTGGTTTACCTATTGTAAATAATCCGTCATAAACACCGCTGTTGATAACAACAGTTCCGTCTTCATCTGCTTTGCTGATCGCAGTCGAAAGGTCTCTGTAGGGATCACTATATGTACCGCTGCCCGCACCTGCGACATCGGCCGAGACATAGACCGGCTCATTGAGAGCGCGAGTGCTAACAGTAAACTCAAATTCAGGTGTTACCGGATCATTGCTCTCAATTCGTAGCAGGGAGTCATAGTTGCTGGGTTCGGAAGGGGTAACCCTGACACCAAACTGATGTTCGCCTCCAGGTTCTACAGTAAGTGGAAGCGTCTCGAGACATTCGAAAGAGTCGGAGTCGGCCTCGATTCCGGTTATGATGAGGGGATCGCTTCCGTTATTTTCTATCTGAAAAATCAGGTCATTTGATTCACCGGCTTTTACCGGAGTAACTGGCAGTATGCTGTTATTAGTGATGATTTCGGCCAGATAAACTGCTCTGACTTGAATAGTGGTATCATCAACTATTCCGGGATCTTCGGTTTCGCCAGGAGTTCCAGTTTTAGGTATGGTTTTGTCCTGGTTGGCAATCTCATAAAGGTTGGAACTGCAGCCTGTGATCAGTAAAAATCCGATAAAAAATGGTATTAAAACGATTTTATTCATGACCATACTCCGAGGGTTTTATCGATACAATATCGTATTCGTTAAAGACTACAGATTTAAACTGTTATTACAAGTAAAATTACTGATATCTGTCAGATTTACGATAATTTTTTTGGGCTTTTTCCCCTTTTTGGGAGATGTGCCAGGAGCCAGTCGGTACGACAGAGTCGGGTTACGGGTCTCTTAATCAAAATAGTAGTTCACCGTTATACTCTGCAGCTTATTGTCTTCAAATGAGAACTTTAACGCTGGTGGATACTCAGAAGTTGGCTCGTATGCTATAAAATCATCAGCGGCGCGCCCCGGTTTGCCAAACAGTTCTTTGATTTTTTGCCTGGATACACCAAGGGTGATGCCATGTTGTAACGGTATCGCATCAGAGGTGATAGTAAATCCGAGCGGCAACTGTCGCTCTTTGGTTACATACATAATGCACTTAAAATGTTCGAAAAAGAGGGTTACAAGGTCGTCATACTGTTCATTGTCATGTCTGTTCTGCACTTTCTCGGTGTCAACTTTCTGAACAGGGCCGAATTTCTTCTCGATTACTGATGTCGGTTTCCCATCTTTGATGACATCATTTTCCGAAAATGCATTAAAATTAGGTCGGTTTTTAAAAGGCTTTTCTGCCAGAAGCATGAGCGCATGGTCAATTTCTGTTGTCTTCATAAGGCTTGTGTAGCCACCAAAAACCCAGCCCTCCCATTTTTCACCCTGTATAAAGAGCCACTGGTCGGTAATTTTCCGTCCAAGTTCGGAATCATTGACAGATTCGGTCTCTTTAGTCTGTCGGTAAACCGATATCTTTGTTCCAAAAGGTATAACTGTAATTTTCTCAGCACTGGCATTCGGTGCTTTGCGTAAAGAAAGACCACTTGGCGCAGAAATAAATCTGATAACAGGAGAATCGAAATAAACAATACCTTCCATCTGATTACTTGCTTTCTGTGATTGAGGTTCTTCCTCTTCCGCTTGTTCCAGGCTTTGTTGTTCATCTGTTTCAGATGTTCTATTCTGGTTGCATCCACTAATAACAATAAAGAATATAAGAAAAAGTATATAGTATTTTTTTAACATAGCCCGCCTCCTTTTATAGTGAACTTCTACAACTGTTTATTCGAAGCTCGCTGTCGTTTGTCTGGTTTTTAACATGTATACCTAATAGGCATTGTAAGTAGTATATTTCTGATGACTACAGAGTATAATACTTGCTGTGCGGACAACCGGACGAAGGTTGTACTGTTCGCTGCGCTCATGATGGGTTGCACCACGCTTTGTCTGGCTTGCGCTCGGCAAAAAAAACCTATACATGCGGAACGATGGCTGCCGTGGTTTGTAAATATTTTACAGCTGGGTTGTTAAACCTACCGTGATGTAGTTAAGCAGAGCAAAGGTGTAAACATCGCCGCCACCATCAGAGCCACCTTCGAGAACGCGGTAGCCAAGCCTTAAGCTTGTCTTCTCGTTTTGATGATACTGAAGTGCAAGCAGCGCATCCTCGGCTCTTCCGTAGGGTGTAACAAGTGCATCCATATCAAGAAGAACACTGAATTTATCTGCAAACTTCCACTGCGCCATAAGGTGAATAAGTGGAACAAAACCGATATTGCTTCTACCTGCAGAACCGTCTTCGCCTATCAGTCTGATTTCGGCATCACGCATCTTGCCGGTAATGCCCGCGGCCAGTAAAAAATTGCCTTTGTCTATCAGGTTATACCTGTAGGTAATCCTGTACGAATTAAACCTGTAGATAGACTGCACCTTTGTGCCGGCCTCAAATGTCTCTCCACGATAGGTGATCTGTTTATCAATAGTTCCTTCGCCATAAACAGTCAGCGGAGCTGCCAGAAACATGAGTGTATGTCTGTTAAAAGTGTACCCCAGGCGCATTCGTGGTGCAAAGGCCGTATCCGATTCAATATCATCTTTTAGCGAAAAGCGGGTCCCGTCATCCGAAGGCACCTGCACATCATTGTATCCAGTAAAGACCATACCATACTCTGCATCGATAAAGGCCTGTGCGAAGGCATTATGGCTAAACAGAAGCAGTATTGCACAAAACAGACCGAGCGTTAAAGATTTTTTTCCAGTAATGGTTACTCCATGACTTAAAACTGTTTTCATATTTGATCTCCGTATTAATTCTCATACGCATATAGTGTTTAAATACATCAAAAAACTAATTTATTCAATAAAATTATTTAGAGGTAAAAACAGGAATTGTTTCTTAAAAAAACAAATAAATGTTGACGAAAGAAACATAAGTAACTAACTTTGGTTTTGTTATCAAAAACAAAGCCGTCCAGCCGGTTTGTCAATAATTCAAAATATTTGCGCTTAAAAAGCCAAAATGTTTTCGCTGTCCTTAAAGCGAAATTTTTTGGCGTTTTTTCGAGTCTACGAGAAAAATTCTCAATAACAAAGCGAAAATACTCAGTAAACCGGCTGAACAGTGTTTATAAAATGAGAGGGAGTTAACAGATGAAGAAATTTGCAGAAGCGATTAATGATGAGTTATTAAAAAGGAATATTATTCTTGTGAAAAGACCGGGACATGAAGTTTTTCGCATTGACCCGGCGTTAACAATTGAAAAGAAGCAGGTTGAATTTTTTCTGAATTGCATGGAAGAGATAATCTCGGAAATGGAAAACATCTAATAATTAGTACAGCAAATATTCCTGAAAAAGTAAAGTTCTATGTTGGTGCTGATAAAAGAGCGCTACAAAAAGAAGAATTAGTAATTGATAAACCTGTCATAATGAAATATATTAAGTCTGGCGTTGCTGGTATACATTATCATGCCAGTCGGTGACAAGCTCGATAAGAAATGGAGGGCGTCCCAGCTTTTTTTTCAGCAGGGTTGCATGATCTTCGAAGAGTTCCCGGTATATCTTTCTCCAGCATTTTTTACTGCTGTTTGTCGGAAGATCAAACTCGGGGTAGAAGGTTTGAATATTGCTGTTAATCAGAAAACGTTTTCGCTCATCATTGGCTGTTCGCCTGATTGAATGTATCCATTCGCCAACAATCTGAAAGGGAACCAGCAGAAAGTGTTTCTTGCGGTAGTGTTTGATGAATATGCCGTAAACATCCTCTAGCGTAAACTGATCCGGGTCATCATATCTGTTCCAGATACGGATCAGTTCGAGAGCCACATCGGTATCACCCCATCGGGGAAAAAGATAGTGAAGTGAACGTCTTTTCACAAAATCAAGTATGTATTGATAGGTTGTGTTGTACCAGAACCTGTCCAGAAGATCCTGCTGTTCTAAATCTTCGGGAAGCTCTGTGTCTTCGGGTATGAATCGTTTAAAATCCTCTTTTACCCAGATAAAGTTTCGGTGTCGCTTAACCCATGAGGGGCTCCATTTGCGAACTTCGTTTTCAAGAGTTTCCCAGGTTCTGTTTCTGCGTATATCAAAATTGGCTTGGTGCACATAGTCCAGAAACTTTGTTTTTTCGTTAAAAGTGACCAGTTTTTTAAAAAAGTTCAGGTCGCTGCGAGAAAAACAGCAGTTTAAACTGTAGGGAATTGTAAGCCGTGTTATACGTGCTCGTATGAACTCTCTGCCCAAACTAAGACCGGCCGAAACACGGTGGTGTCCGTCTCTGATAAAATAGATTCCGCCATAATCAAATACATTTATCGGCTCCTCTAGACCCCCTTCACTCATTCGGCTCCAAACATTTATCCAGCGTTCCTGCATCCAGGAGTGAATAGGGTGAAACCCTTCGGCAAAGTCCTTTTTCCGGTTTTCGCTTCCGGTTATTCTGTTTAACGGGATATCTGATTCACCTGCATAGGCTTCGCCTGACGGAGCGGCTATTGTTGTAAGCTCGTGCAATGTTAGGAGTGATCGGTCTCCTATAAAGGGACGCGCATACCATGCCAAAAGCCTTTTACCTTTTTTAAGTGATTCCTGAAAAGCCGTTGTACCCATTGCACGTAGGTTTACAATATTCATATGAGGACTTCCCAATAATATGAAATCTGGAGAATGGTATTAGGGTAACTGTAGTTTGCAGAACAGTGAATACCTGGACTACTGCAAGAATTAGGATTTCTTAATTCGTAATTTTCAAGGTTTTTCATACTGTTAATTAATTCAGAAAGTGTATAAATGTCAACAGTTTGTGAGGAAATTATTTTCCGGAAGCGGTATTGAGTCTTGACAAGTTGAACCTGGAACAATTGGTCTTGACTTTTTATCATGATCGATATTCGTAAAAGGTTGCAGAATTGGTTTGTGTGTATTTACTATGTCTGTTCCGGTTTATCTAGAATGCGCATAAAAACCCGGTACAGGCTAGTTTGTGAACTTTTGATTCCGAAGCTGTTCTCTTCCGGTTTTAAATCAAAAATCTTATGAGAGGTTAATCATGGAGATTTCATTCAAATGGGTTGGCGGTGCAACATGGATATTGCAGATTGATAATATTAAAATTGCATGTGATCCGGTTTTGTGCCCTGAAGGCCATATTCAGGATTATAGATATTTTAAAACAAAAAGATTGAATAATCCGATTTATACCGAATCTGATTTTGAAAAAATTAATTTGTGGTTATTAACTCATAATCATGAAGATCACATCGATCAATATGGGTTAAAGGTTATTCGAAAGAACTCAACAATAATCTCTCATAAAGGTTTAAAGCCATTGCTAAAAAATAGAATATATGATGATTTAAGATTTGTTGACTGGAATGAGGAAACAGAAGTAATGATTGACGACGTCTGTATTAAAATTAAAGCTATACCAGCAATACATGCAAAAAAAATATTTTTCAGCAGTGTTGTCGGAAATGGTAATGGTTACCTTTTACAAATTATTAAAGATGATTCTGAATATACTATATATGTTACAGGCGACTGTGTTTACAATAGAAGAATAAATAAATTTATTCCTTTTTCAGGTATCAATTTAATAATTGCAAATGCCGGATCAGCGATGGTTGGAAAATCTGTGTTTTCAAAAATTATTGGAAGAATTACCAATAATGCCAATGATATTGCCATTATGAATTCGGAACTAAATCCCAAAATAATAATTCCAGTTCATTGGGGAACTTTTACGCATTATTCCGAAACTATAGCTTCCGGGTCATTTGAAAAAAATGAAAACATTAGAACCATTGATGTGGGCGAAAAGATGGTTTTATGATGATTGTACATTGGAATTACCCCCCCAGGTTATTTTGACGTCTGGAAGAATGAGTTAACTATTACTGAAGAGTATAAGAAATATATTGATTCTTTACTCCCTGATTTTTGTATCCTTTCGGAGCTTTAAAAAAATGAGTCTTTACAGAACCACTTGATCTGAATTTCTTTTGGATTTTCTTATGTTGATGCAGATCTTATGCCTGCAGGCAGTGCTTTCAGAAGACAAAAGCGTCTTCTTTGTATTAAGCAGGCTTCGGCTGTATTGTTAAAACTCCCCGCCGACTATAAGAGCCGCGGTATAACCGTTTGTTGGATATATTGCAATTGGCATAGCAATATGAACCGGACCAAAACTGAGACCAAAACCAAAAATGGCCTTAAAGCGTGCAACCGGTGCTGATCCTTCGGTTTTTGAATCAGTAAGTTCCATAGTTGCCGGATTATCCGTTTCAATTAAGTTGTCGTTTGAGTCATAAGCATTAACGGTAGTGTCTGTTTTTACATCGATTTTAGTTGAACCAAAACATAGATCCAGGCCGGTTCCAGCCATAATGTTAAAGTGGTTAAAAACTTTTGCTGAGCTAGTAATATCAAGTGGAATTGTGTAATTCGAACTCTGAATGGTTAATTCGACTTCACTTGTAGAACGAGTCAAATAGCCGTTAGATTCGTCGGATTCTTTATCTATGTCATCAGGTGTAAAGAAGATGTTGTTACGGGTATAATAGAGTCCGGTTCCTATCGACAGAGAGCGTAGTTGAAAGTTTTCGTTTGTCAGCGTGAAATTATAAAATTTATATCTGGTGCCAACCCCAAGAATAAACGAGTCGTAGTTGAGTTCCCGCCCTGATAAGTTGTCCATGGCAAAACCGCCACACTTTATATCAAATATCCAGTTCTGCAGTTGCGAAATGGGAAGGGCGCTTCCGCTTATGCTGACTGTGGCTACAATGCTGCCAGGTGACACGCTCGTTGATCTATCTTTACCATCCTCAATATTGCTTGCAAAGTTAGAAAGGTCAAAAGGATTCTCTGTTGCAATGGCAGTACTTATACTTCCGCTTGCTGTAGGTGCATCATTTGCGGTTATCAGGTTTCCTTGAAGAATCAGGCTCGAATTTGCTTTGCTGGTAGATTGTGCCAGGTTTTCCTGGTTTCCAGAAAGTTTGATAATCGCTTCATTATTTATATCATCGGCTAATTCATGCACCTGTCGATTAATTGTGGTGGTTGAAAAAGGGGTGTAGGTTCCTTCGGTAACCACCATCGTGCCGGCAGACAGGGGGGCAATAATAAGTAAAACTGAGATTACAGTAATATAATACGTTCTTATTTTCATTTTCATAACTCTTTTTTGGGCTTTATTCCGTCATTTTCACACCATATACCTGGTCTGTTTCATTGTTGATATGAAGATGTGTGTCATCATTTGAAAATGAGTATGTGCTGCCTGTATATTGATTATTGATCTCATCAGAGTTGAAATATGAGATAACACCATCCTTTGCAACCATGCTGTCGGCCATTTTTTCGCCACGCTCCCAGGTTGCATCAGTTAATAGAAGCTCGTATAAAACTGCATTTTGGGTTATTTCAAAACCGTAAACCTTGGTATTTGAGTCATAGTGGTCAGTTGTCTTAATCCAACGACCAACCAGTTTTGCGTCAACAATGTAGTAGTAGATGTGAATGAAAACCGAACGGTATGACTTGCCGTCTTTTGTCAGTATTATACATAGAACATTACTGCCAGGTTTGAGTTTAATAGAGGTTGTAACAATTTGCTGCGTTCCATCATGATCAACATCGTAAAAGACGCCATTGAGCCAGACCTGGATGGTTACATCTGAAAAGCGGGCCCGTGATGCTAAGGATTCGGGAATAGTTATACTGACATCAACATCTTCTGAGTCAGTTGTTCCTACGTCTGCTCCAACAGTATCGTCTACTGATGTGTCATTAACTGTGACAGCCATATCAACTTCTTCAGTATCCTCTGGACTGTTGTCGTAGTCTGATGCCATTTTATCCACTTCGTTAATTAATTCGACTTTGTTAGTATCGTCGTTTTCAGACTCGCTACCGCAGGATAAAAAGAGGGTTGCTGCAATACAAATAATTAATAATGTTTTTAATCTCATTTACTGCTCTCCTGACCTGATTTTTTAAAGAGGAGTTCTATATGGTCAACAGATTGGCCGAGGCTTTTTTCAGAAAAGAATAAAACTTTGTAGTGTCCTCTTGCAACAAAATCCAATCATTGAATTTTATGTTAATTTAGTTGAATATTTTAAATAGTCAAGCTATTTTCGGGACATAAAGGATTAATACAAACTTTTATTCGAACCCGGATAGATGAAACTGGTTGCAGAGCTGGTATCTGGTTAAATTTCTTCAAAGCTCTCTTTTCTAAAAAATCCAGGTGATAAGTTAATGGTAACTTCCGTAGAAACTGGAAAAGAGAGCGAAGTCCAAGGCGAAACGTTAGTGGATGTTGAGCCTCTTGTGTTTGAGGATCAACCCGGTGCTGCCCCTAAGGTTGAGGCGCGTCTGGACGAGTTTGCTCCAGTTGTTGATATAATCGGAGGAATTTATTTTAGCGGATTGTATCACAACAGCGGTGAAGCTGTCATAACTTATCCCAAGGTTACAGTCTATTATGCACGATGCGAGTGGAAAAATCCTTGTTAGTGGCTACGGTTATGGAACGCGAAGTTTTTTGCTGCCTGGTGAAAAAACAGTAATACGAGCTCTTATCACGAAAGCGCCGGACTATGATCATTTTACTGTTGAGTATACACCCAAAGCTCCCTCTGTTCATACACAAGTGAATCGTATGAAAATGGCCGTAATCAGTTCGCAGATGGAATTTTCAGGTAATGGCAGGCTGGATATAATAGGAACTGTTAAGAATAATGATAATCGAAACTGCAGCAGTTTTAAACTTCAGGCTCTTGTTTACAGAGATGGAAATATAATTGGATCGGGCCTTGAAGTATGGACAAGCAATGTTGCTCCTTCGCAGCAGGTTCCGTTTTCTATGTACATACCTATGGCAATTGATGCTGCCGACTCTTACGTAATTGACATTAGCGGAGAGCCGGCTTTATGAGTGTTGACTGCCTCTGATAATTAACTTTTTAACAGATGTCATTGGGCATTTATAAAATATCTATATATTTGCCGTACATCCAGCCGTTTACACCCTGCTTTGTCCTGATTCGGTACCAGGTCTCGCCGGTTATGCGTTTTACTGAGGCCTTGTCAACGACTCCGGTTATGGTTTTACCGTCTTTAATTGGATATCTTACCAGAAATCCGTCATCTCTTTCTTCTACAATGTAGATGCCTTTGCCTGCATCCAGTTTGATTTTTTTCCCAGACTCCATTGTCAACTGTGTCAGCCCCGAGAGTACAGCATCGTTTTCCATTGCAGTACTTTTTTTAGCCGTAACAGTTACCTCTGCTCCTTTTTGCAGTTGGCGTATTGCGTCGGATGTAACATTTGGCTCAGTACGGATGTTAACATTCGTTCCGTTAATCACTCCTGAAAGATTAACATCTATAATTTCGTTTTTAATCGGATCTGTTGTCTCTTCGGTAACAGGGGGCTGTTGTATGCTATTGTTTTCGGTTTTGCTCATCTGAAAAAGTGTAAAGGTTATAGCACCAATTATAATAATGGTTCCCAGGGCTGCCCCAATAAAGAGAGGGTTTGTTCCAGAAGAGAGTTTTTTTTGACTTTTTTTGGCGGTTTTTTGGGGAGCGGTTCCGGCGTCACTGGCTTGATGAGCTGCTTTTGGGGCTTTCTTTTCTTTAAGGGAGTGAGCCAAAACGGTCTGCTGTTTATGGCGTAGTTCAAGTTCTTTCTGTATCTCTTTTAGTCGTGAATGGTTGTTTTTGTTAGTTGTACTGTCATTTGAAGATTTGGATAATTCTTTATTTATAGTGGTCTGCTCACGCTTTAGTGATCTTATTTTCTTTTCTATATCAAGCAGTGTCTGATGCACGCTCTTTTCGAGTGTGACTAACTCGTTTTTTGCAACATCAACAAGTTGTTTATATTCAGAGACGGCCGCCTTGTATCGTTCCTTATCCAGGGTTTTCTTTTTTGTTTTAATTTGTTGTTGTTTTGACTTCAATGCTGAAAGGTCATTACGCAGCTGAGCTAATCTTTTAAGGTCTTTTGATGTAATCTTATTCATCTATTTGTACTCTCACTTTTGATTAAAGAATAATTTCTGCAAAAGAATAGTTAAATCCTGTATATGTATAAGTAAAAGAAAGAAAGTGGGTTACAGTCAAGCTGTTTTTCTGCAACAGGCATTTTGTCATAAGGTAGTGCTATTTTCATGTAGACCCCCACTTTTCCAAATTGACATCTAAAAATAGTGAGTAATAAAATGTAGTCAAGCCATAACAGTAATGATTAAACAGTTAAAAAAGGGAGCATATTAAATCTGACGTTAACATGTTTGTTTCTATTTTTGTTTCAGGTGAATTTCGGTGATCTGGTTAACTGTAGTTTGCACCAATTCATCAAAGGGCTGGCCTCCGTCTATAATAATGTCGGCACTTGTTCGCGACGGATAAATTACTGAATCGAAAAAGGGTTTCGCCTGTGAAAACATTTTATGCTTAATGAAACTATCACTCTGTTTCAGTTTTTTTGAGTAGTGATCGTAACGCCTCTCATCGCGTAGACTCTCTTGCGTATCGATGAAGATTTTAAGTGAGGCTTGTTTGTTAATTTCCGCGAAACAGAAGGCAAAGATTCCTTCAAGAATGAGTATGTCACATTCATTTAAATTAAGGGATCCGGATTGACTGTGGGTTTTAAACTCAAAAGTTTTTATTGTTACCGGTTTTTTTTTGATTATTTCTGTGCAGCAATTTATCAGGTATTCGCTGTTTACCGACTGTAAACAGTCGAAATTGTGGTCGTACAGGTCGGTTCCCTTCGGGATTTCGGAGTAGAACATGTCGGTTGAAAGCAGGGCGCTATTCAGACCTGTTTTTTGCAGTTCTTCGACAAGTTGGGAAGCAAAGAGTGATTTTCCAGCTCGGCTTCCTCCGGATATCAGTATAAGCATTTTTTCTCCATAAAGACTGGTTGTATGTTGTGGCTAATTTTGTTCAGAATAGAAAAAGCTGATAACTTATAGATGCATGTGCAAAAAGCCTGTCAACAGAAAAGGACTGTAACTGTTTATGTTCTTAAATTAGGTGGAAAAAACAGTTGTAAAATTTTAGTTACAGAGCAGTATTAGGGCAACTCCTACGATAATTATGAAATAGAAGCCGGTGAGTAATATACTTTCTGAGTAAGATGACAGGTTTGTATTTTCCGAGAAGGAGTTTAAGTAATTAAACAGGAAAACTGGTAAACAGATAATATGAAACTTTCAGAACAAGAGACAGCGCAACTTCTTGAACGACTGCGCAATCGGTATGATGAATATAGTAAAAAGTATAACCCGGCCTGGTTTAACAGAAATACCTTCGAAGACCGAGTTACCTTTGCCTATGAAAACCGTATGGATATGTCGGCATTTATACTAGCCGAAGTTGCCAACTTTGAAAAAATGAAAGAGAAGTACGAGAAGCAGAAAGAGCGCAGTTCCTTCGCTAATAAAGTAGATAAAATAATTGAAGAGCAGATGGAGCGGATAAGTAAATATCCGCGAATGGAGTTTCATCCTCGTGCCGGAATAGAGATATCTCACATGTACGGAGCATTATATCATCTGGCTGATCGTCTGTACCCTGTTTTGTGGCTCATTGTAGACGATACATCTTCCCGTGAAAAGCTACAACAGCTTGAATCAGAGCTTTTCCATTTTGCTCAGCCGACGTTAAGCCGTTTACCCAGATTTACAGAAGATTATGCTCTGTTGTTGGCACGGCCGAATTTAAGTGAACTGGAGGTCGAGAAGGGTAAAAACAACTATCTGAAAGAGGCGGCCTTTCTTCTTTTCCATATTGCTGCTTTCTGTGATTATCTTATTAAAAATCCGGGGTCACTTTTTGAACACCCAGTTAGTTTTTCACGTGGTTACGAGAGTGCCGAAAAAAAGAAAAAACTTTCTGAAGAGTTCAGCTCATTAACCGGGTTTGGCGCTGTATTCAAGATTAAGCACTACTGTGAAGACCTTGTGGCCGATTTTAGGTTGACTGCTTTTCGTCCGGTAAACACTTCTTCATACAAATAACTGTTACGTCATCATCCACTGCTGAATAGTCCATAAATGAATAGACTGACCCAAGAACAGAGTGGAGTATGTCAATTGGTTTCGAGTGGCGGATGGCATGTTTGAACTGCTTTTTTAATCTCTCTCCTCCATACAGCTCTTTTCTTTCAGGGTTTGGCGCTTCGATTAGTCCATCAGTGTATACAAAAATAGTGTCATCAGTATTAAATTCCAATGTCTGCTGTTCAAATTCTGCATTTTCAAAGAGACCGATAATCGGACCGGTTTGTCCCAGTTCAATAATTTTCTTGCTGGATGATTTGTAAAAAAAAGCTGTTGGATGTCCGGTTGAAACAAAGCTGATAGTGTTGGTTTCGAAGTTTATCTGCCATAAAAACATGGTGGCAAAGTAGTAAATTTCGCGTGCTGTCTGTGTCAGTATTTTATTTACAGTTGTGGTTATACGAGCCGGCTCTTCAAGTTGTGGTGATATAGAGCGTATGATTGAACGGATTGCCGAACCGATGTAGGAGGATGCCATTCCATGTCCGCATACATCGCAGACTACTATCTGATAAATATTTCTGCTAATATAAAAGGCATCAAAAAAATCTCCCGAAATTTCGTCCATCGGTATAAAGGTAGAGGCGATGCTGTACCCCGGAACTTCTTTAAAGTCGGGTAGGAGTGAGACCTGAATTGTTCGAACCCGGTGTATTTCTTTGCGCTCTTTTTCGATCTCTGTTTGCAGGCGGTTTTTTGTGTCAATATCGGTGCCCTTAAGGTTGATGAAATCAAGATACAGCTTCATCATTTCGACCGATTCGTCGGGAAGCGGGTGAGTCGTTTGCAGACTTACAATGCCGGTATCACGATGGTTAAACATAATACGGTAGATGTAGACATATATTGAATAGTTTCTGGTTTTAATGCGGAAAGTCGAGCTGCTCTTTTCCCCGTTAATAATATCTGGTTTAAGGTTCAACAGTTTTTTGTAGCCAAGAAACTTAATCCTTGGGGAGCGGTTTATCTGGAAAAGGTTATCGGATTGATCTGAAAAAAGCACAATTTCGCAGAAGGGACAGTCCATAATATTGATAACGTCTTCTATAGAAGAGATGATGTCTGTTTTTGTAATTTCGTTAATATTATTGTTGATTATAGATGTCAGCTTATAAAGTTTTTTGTTAAAGAGCTTCATCTCGTCGTACAACTGTTTCAGGTTATGTTTTGATAATATGTTTTCAGACAGAATATTGATTTTTGCCAGAAGTTCTGTGGGGAAAAACGGTTTGCGTATATAATCTGTAGCTCCGGCACTGTAGGAGTCGTTTACAGTTTTCTCTCCGGTATCGCCGGTCATTACGATTATTATGGCGTCGTTGTGAACAGAGCCTGCCCGTATTTCCCGGCACAGCTCAAGTCCGTTGCCATCAGGAAGGTGCAGGTCCAGTAAAAGTATATCCGGGCGAAAAGAGAGAAATCGCTCCTTAAACTGCTGCGCTGTTGTTACGTGCTCAAACTCGAACTGTTCTTTCAGCATCTCTTCAAGCATTTTGCCAATTGACACATCGTCTTCAAGAGCCAGAAGACGCAGGGTGTTGAGCTTCTTTTTCCTAATCTGATTATGCATTGATTTCATACTTATAATGTATCATAGCGGAAGGAATAAATCAAGCTTTTGTATTATTTTGGTTGCTGTAAGATTTCAAGTTAGCTTACATCAATAGTCCGTTTAAGAGCCTTATCCGATTTCATGTAGTAAGAGCATCTTTTTATAAAGTGTTGTGAAGGGCCGTCTCCGCTGTACAGGCGTGTAGCTTTGCGGAAAAATTGTCGTGCTTCTTTAAATTGCTTCTGGTAAAACAGGCGTTGTCCCTCTTCGTACAGAGACAAAAAGTCTGATAGTGCCGCATAAAGATCCTGTCTTCCCATGATCTGATACAGGTTGGTGGTAATGTTACAGTTAGCGAATTTCACACGGTCAAGGTTGCGCCAGGTGTACAGAGTCTCGATCCGATTCAGGGCGTCTTCTGTAATAACAAGAGGTGCGTCGTATTCAAGACTAATTTTTATCATAGAGCGGACGACACTAAGAACTGTACCATAAAGTGTAAGCAGATTATAGTCTCCGCGTGAAGAGATTCGTGAAGCCAGTTGTGCGTAGTCAATCGCAGCTAAAAAGTCAAGAGTCAGAGACTTTTTACTCATCAATTTACTTTTATTTATTCCGCCTATTGTTTTTTGAAAAATCAGAGCCGTTTCAACAGCGTCGGTGACCGGTTCGCTGGTCGCAAAACCCAGGCCGTAGGCGCTGCAAAAGATACCTCGTTCAAGTGACACAAGGACTCCTTCTCTTCCTTCACACTCAATTCTGAATGAGTTATTCAGAGTCAAGATCATTTTATCAAAGTCACGAGCAGAAAGTTGGGAGGCAATTTCTGGCAGGTTCTGTATCTGTATATAAAGAAGTGTAGCGTTTGCTGTCTCGGGAATACGTATCGGTTTAATGCTGCTTGCGATTTTCTCAATTGTTATTGGTGAAATATTAAGCCCGGCCTTCTTTCGTAAAGACAGAAACCAGGCAACCCTTACCTTTTGCTCTACAAACATGCCTGTGCACGCAAGAAAAAACAGAATATGAATGTAGCCGGTTTCAATATATACTCCAAAAAATTGAAATATAAGATAAATAATCAGGTTAACAAAAAGAAACAGTATACCTGTTTTTTTTAGCCCTATAGTCAGGGGGTATTTATAGAAAACAATATAAATAAGAGCGGCTGCAAAAAGAAGAAATATAAATTGAATAACTGATCCGCCCATGTTGGCGCCTCTGTTGTCACGAAGATTGGCCAGAATCAACGCGCTCTGATATCCCGGGGTGTTGTAGCTACCAAAAAAACGGGGAGAGGCAAGGTGGGCGTAAGCTGTGTGAGACTCCTGCTCTATGAAGAGGGTCTTCCCTTTCAGAGCCTCGAAAGGCTTAAGTTTCTGTTCAATTGTGTCAACAGCTTTCAGGGCTTCGGCAATGCCTCTTTTTTCGCGAGGGGTCAACTCGTTTGTGTTAAGCGAACTGGCCTTGGAGTAGATGATGGAACCAATTCGATTCGTATCCTCTTCGGCAGAAAGATACATCTCCCGTAAAATCGGGTCTTCAGGGTGTGAAACAGCCCGTTGTAACAGTTGCAGAAGACCATCTGAAATATCAGAAAATTCACTGTTTCCCGTATAGAATGCCAACAGAGAGAGGTGTGTATTCTTCTCGTGCATAAGGTCAGAATAGTTCATTAGTGTAGTAAAATTTATATTGAGTATCGGATTTTTCTGAAATGGGGTGTCGTAGTAATAGGGTAGAAATTTTTTGCTCGTGTAGTTAGCGTTTTTCTTTTTACTGTTGTTATATATGGCAAGGGAAACATGAGTGTAATCTTTGCCATCTGTCCGGTAGTGCAGTGGAAGCGCTTTTCCTCCAGTAAAAAGAGGTATAAAGGTACCTGATAAATCTATTATGTCTGATAAGTTTTCATCAGCGAATGTAATATCTGATGATGTATTGTCGAGGCTGTTGTTGGTTTTATCTTTTTTGTTATTTTGCAGTAAAGAAATCAAATAAGGAAAGTAGAGTGTTGTTGTGCCGTTATGACTGTTTTTAGAACCTGTATTCAGTCCTTGATCGGTTTTAGTTAAAAGATCAAAGGAAAACTGTTCGCCGGATGCTATCTTTTCGAATAAATTTCGACTTATGTGCAGTGAAGAACTGTAAGAAACAGCTCCGCAAATAACTACAGTTTCGGCTCCGGCGATACGAGCGGTTGCGGCTGCCTGAATCAGGGTTGTAGCAGCGGCTGTGTGGTCAGGAAGCGAACTATAGGCTACTGTTTCGCTTGAATGAAAAGGCAGTGAAAGCGAATATGACAATCTGTAAAGGAAGGTGCTGTAACCTCTGTAAAAAGGGGCGAGTAAAAGGGTTAACAGTATCAGAATGATTAATAGAGCTGTTCGGCTGTAGTTTTGATCCTTAAGCAGGATTATTATTCTTTTTAGTATCAAACCGTTTACCTGTTTGTTTTTAAATGACTTTTGACTGTTCTGTATTATGGAACCAGAAGATGTTTTGCTAATAATTGCATTAAGTCGTGAACGGGTAACCCGAAAGATCAATTGATCAGAGCTGTGATTCCCTGTCAATTATAGTATGAATATTATCCTCTGTACTATGTTATTATTGAACTGTGAAAAGCTTTTATATTTTCGAGGTTATTCTTCAATGCTTATATATTTAGAACAAATTTCAACAAGTTTACTGTTGTAATAATTCTTGTTGACTGATCGTGGCGGTCAGTCATAGAAAGTTAGGATTCTTATTGTTCTGATTTTAAAGTTTGCAGAATCAGAACAATATGAGTTTCCGGCAAAATATGTGAAAATACAGTTAATCAAAGTAATTCAGATAAAAGTAATCCAGGAGTTGTGCAGTGAAAAAATTCATCGAATATCTTCTTAAGAACTCATTAATAATCAACCTTATTTCAGTCTCAATAGTTATTGCGGGGCTTCTTTTCATGTTTAACGCCAATCGCGAGGCCTTTCCTCAGGTTGATTTTGGTTGGGTTATAATCCAGACTGTTTATCCGGGAGCGACTCCGGTGGATGTCGAAAAACTGGTGAGCAAGCCAATTGAGGATCAGTTGCGAGAGGTAAACAATATTAAGCAGGTATCCTCCTCCTCTTTGGAAAGTATCTCTTTTGTTGCCTGTGAACTGGATCCTGATCTGAAAAACAAGGATAAGACCATTCAGCTGATAAAGGATGCTGTAGCCAAGGTGAATGACCTGCCTGATGACGTAGAAGACCCCGTCGTTACTGAGTTATCGATGGCAGAGATTCCGGTGCTGCGTGTTTCCATCATGAACAAAAACGGCATTCAGAATGACGATGATGAATTTGAGCTTCGTAATTATGCAAAGCGTATGCAGGATCAGTTGATGATGCTTGAGGGAGCTGCCGAGATAAAGATGAACGGTTATCGAGACCGTGAAATGCATGTTGAAGTATCATTGGATAAACTGGATGAATACTATGTTGCCCTGAATACTATTACCGGCGCTCTTTCTGCCAAGAATATAAATTTTCCGGGCGGTATTGCCCAGGATAACAATGAGGATGTTGTTATCAGAACCATCGGAGAGTTTGATACCGCAGAAGATATCAGTGTTCTTGCTATCCGTGCCAACGATGTTGGCGGTACGGTTTCCATCGGGGATGTCGCGAATGTGCGTGACACTCTTGCAAAAGAGGAGATAATTAACAAGGTAAACGGAGCAAAGAGTATTACCCTTACAATTATCAGTCGTGAGAAATATGATGTTATTACCCTGGTTGAAAAGGCCCGCGAGATAGTTACTGAATATCAGGAGGTGCTGCCTGAAAATTATGAGGTTGTTTTGACTGATGACCTGTCAAAGTATGTAATACGTCGTCTCGATGTTTTAAAGGGGAATGGCCTTTTGGGTATTATTCTGGTTATTCTGGCTCTCTTTATTGCACTTGGGTGGCGAATCTCTCTTGTGACGGCACTTGGGCTTCCGATTGCCTTTACTGGAACCTTCTGGTTTATGGGTGTTCAAGGGATAAGTATTAACCTGATTTCCATGTTTGCACTTATAATGGTGCTTGGTATGCTGGTGGATGATGCAATCATCGTTGCCGAAAATATCTACCGTCACCTGGAAGAGGGCGACCCGCTTCTTGAAGCGGTAGTTAACGGTACGCATGAGGTAATGATACCGGTTGCCGGAACAATTATGACGACCATTGCAGCCTTCGCACCACTTCTTTTTATGGGCGGAATAATGGGTAAGTTTATGTGGGCGTTACCGGCCTGTGTTTCCATTGCGCTGACAATGTCATGGATAGAATCAATGCTTATTTTACCATCACACATCTATGATGTAGAGAAGCGATTTAAGCATAGAGAAAAATATTTCGAAAAGAAGCAAAAGAAAAAAGAGAAGCATGAGAGTAAAACCAGCCGGTTTCAGTTGCGAAAGCGTTATGTGTCAACATTGGCACTCTTTTTAAGGCATAAGTTCATTTTTATTGCTCTTTTACTGGTTTTCTTTTTCGGATCCGTGGGTTTTGCTGTCAAAAAGGTAGAGTTTGAGCTTTTCCCTGGCGGAGGTATTGAGGTCTGTGTTGTGTTAATGGAGGCGTCATCGGGAACTTCACTTGAGGTAATGGATGGTAAGGTTCGGCGTATTGAAGAGACGATATCTTCTCTTCCTGCGGAATATGTCGAGAGTTTTGTTTCACGTACCGGTTTTTATGGTCAGGATGAGGGTGATCCGAATGGTAAGCTCGGTTCAAAATATGCTTCAATAATTATCAATCTGACCCCATTTCAGCAGCGTGACGTAACTGCCGAAGAGATTCTTGAACAGTTGCGGAAGGAAACTGAGTCGATATCGTCTGAGTTGAATAAGATAGAATTCAAAATGGTAGAGAACGGACCGCCCTCTGATGGTGATGTGAATATCAGTGTCCGTGGAGAGGAGTTCGATGTTCTGGAAAAAATTGCAGACGAGTATTCTGAATACTTGCATTCTATCACAGGTGTCGAAAATGTTGCGGACAATTATGAAGCTGAAAAACGGGAAATGCGTATCTATGTAAATCAGGGTATTGCCATGCGAACCGGTATCAGTGTATTTGATGTTGCCTCAACCGTGCGTATCTGTTATGAGGGTTCGGTTGCAACATCCATAAAGCGCTCTGAAGAGGAGATAGATGTCCGTGTAATTTTGCCCAAAGAGTCCCGACAATCGCTTGACAGGCTTGACGATATTAAGATTGCGAATCGTACCGGAGGGCTTATTCCTCTTAAAGAGGTGGCAATTTTTGAGGAGGGTATCGGAATTTCTGCGGTATCGCGCAAAGGATGGCGGCGTTCAATTGATGTAACTGCTGATATTGTCCCTCCAAAGCCGAAGGAGGGTGAAGAGCTCTCCTTTTTTGAGGGAATAAAAAAAGCATTTACCGAGAAGCCGTTAACTGCGATTGATGTCAATCTGATGGTAATGGAGAAATTCAAAGACATTGAACGCCGTTACCCTGGTTATTCGGTCAGTTATGAGGGTGAGTTTAAGGATACCGAAGATGCATTTATCCGTTTACGTAATTCATACATAATTGCAATGCTTGCCATTTATATTATTCTTGTGGCGCTGTTTCATAATTTACGGCAACCGCTTATTGTGATGTCCATTATACCCTTCACCCTGACAGGAGTAATCTGGTCGTTCTTTTTTCATGGATTGCCTCTTTCGTTCATGGCTCTTATGGGAGTTGTCGGACTTGGAGGTGTTGTTGTAAACGACTCCATTGTGTATGTCGACTTTATTAATAAGGCGCGTGATCGTGGCGAAGATACCTATACTGCGTCCCTTGATGCCGGTTATAAGCGGCTTCGGCCGATTTTACTCACCACAATTACGACTATTGTGGGTTTAATCCCAACAGCATATGGTCTTGGCGGTAGCGATCCATTCCTTGTTCCTATGGCTGTGGCAATGGCCTATGGACTGATGTTCGGTACGACCATTACACTGTTTGCAACACCGGTAATTTATAACATATTTTATCGTAAAGCCTGTAAAGAGGGCATTAAAAGCTGTCTGGACTAGAAAATAGGGAATTAACAGTACTTGGGTATTAGCTAATCAGGCATCGGATTTGACATCCGGTGCCTGGCAAGTGTCAAACTTTGAGAAAAGTCAGAGTCTTCCAAGAGTAGACGAGGACACCCCTTTGGGGGAGTTGGGTTGTTGAGGGATCTGGTTATGTTGCCTTGTATTAGATAATGAAAATTGTTTCAACTCCACTACTTTTGAGCTGGTCGCATAAATTATTAACTATAGACAACCCGATTCCCTGTTTGCGATAAATCGGATCAACTATTATGTGTGCCAACCATGTGCTTTTTTTGAACGAGATACTGCATCCAATACCAGCTAAGTGATTGTTGATTACAGCCTTAACCGGATTGCACCAGTTTCGATTATTAAAATAGAATTGAAAGCTGGGAATAATATCCAGCCATCCGGATGGCTGTAAGTTTTGGATGAATGGTATGTCTTCAGCTGTAATCTTTTCGATAATCATTTTAACAGCCTCTGAGGTTTGAATATTTGGACTCTGTTTTGTACAGCCATTCACTTAAAACGAGTTGATGTTGGTTGTAAAGTTCTTATTGAAATGTTAATCTGCGTATTGCTTGTTTAAACACATGAGAAGCATGTTTGAGCTTCTTTTCATCAGGGAATAATAGTACCTCTTTGGCAATATGTTCACAATATCCGCAGTCACTGCAATCCATAGTGCTGCATCTGTGATTCTTAAAAAAATCAATAAAACCGTTAAGTTTTTGGTTCTTGATGTATGGTTGCAATGTTTGTAGATTCTCAAGCAGAGGTGCCGTATTGATAGAACCTTTAAACTTTGCTTGTATTTCATACAGTAATCCAAGCTTAAAAGACATTAAGTCCATCAAATTTTCTTCGTACTTTCGGGATAGGTAAGCACGGGTAATCTTGAGTATAAGATGAGTTGGGAAAATTCGCTCAACCAGTTTAAATGTATCTATACCAATTTCTTCATATACTTGTAAATCTTCTGGCCGAATCCATGGTGATCTAATGATTTCTGTTGGGTTATCGATAAATGTACTAGTACATGAATAGCAGCAATAATTATCACCTTCTATCGGATCTTCTGCTTCTTGAGATGCATGTGAATTTCGGACGCAGTGTTCCAAGGCATAGGGACACTGATAGAGGCAGAAAAGATTTGTCATTAACACTAAATTACAGCTAAGCTTGGATTTTAATAGTTCCAATGTATGAAAGTCTCTGTTTGCATTGAAGTCAAGGGTAATTTCGTCGACACCCATACTTTCATAAAACTGAGCCTTCTGTAATGTATGTATTCGTGCAAAACTGGATACAGTGATTTTTATATGTGGATGCCTTTTCTTCATAACTTTAATAAGGTATGGGGAGGCGATAGTTACTCGTTTTGTGCCGGTTGCAGCTACCAAATCCAGGGTTTCAAGAAGCTTCTGTTGCCATTCTTTATTGGCAGTGTTGCCTCCTAAGCATGCACTGTTTAGCAGATAGTTAAATTCTATACCTGCTCCCTGTGCTTTGCGGATAAACGCTACAATTTCATCTTGGGTTACTTTTGGAAGAAGATGTGAGTTGCGTCCACCGCCAATATGGTCTGCATCAGCTTTTGCGTAAAAGGTACGTACGTCTGTATCTTTTAATTTTTCAATAAGGGTGTTGTCCCAGTTGCATGGTACTATTAGATTCATAGTTATTATAGTTCCTTTATGCTTTCATCTATTTTGATTCCAACATGACGCCCCGGTGTATCCGTAAATCCTAATAAAAAATCTCCTACTTTTATTTCTCGGGATGGACGGATCTTTCCCTCGGCCCCAATCATCCGAACGTGCCAATCATCTTGAATAAAAACATTTACGAGCGAATCATTAATCTTCGCTTCTACCATTAAAAGAGGGCGGCGTTCTTTTTTAATACGACCAATTGTGACGGTTCTTGCTTGGCCGTTGCTGTTTACAATCCATATTGTGTTGCCTGCATGTAAGTCAGAAAGATAATATGCTTTCTGATCCGGCCCCCATGTATACATATGAAGCCCCCCCGCATTTACACGAAAGGGACGAAGATCCATGTAAGGAAGATAATGAGTTTCGCTGCAAAGCATCAATCCCCCGGAAGAGGTTGATCCAAGGATCATTCCCTCATCCTGACTTAATTCAGAGGTTGTGTCTACACAAACCCGGTCTCCCATTCCGGCGTGAATAATGCGAGTTACTTCTGCCGGGGCAAGTTCTAGCTGACTATTCCGGGTGTTGTCAAATGTGCTAGCCATAGCAACTACTTCATCAACCGCAGATGTGGAAAGAGCAACTCCATGACTGCCGGATTCCATTGTCTGGAGGCTGAGCATTCCATCGGTAGAATTTGTAACAAGTTTGAATATACGGCACGTTGTTTTTTGATTTTCGGCAATAAGAAGTTCCAGTGGAATGTTCGTCGGATCTTTAAAGTCTACAAGCAATGATGCTGCTGTCAAAGAGAGTTCTCGTGCATAATTGAGGTCCTTTTGATTATTGATGCGTAAGAAATATCCTGGAGTAAATCCTGACTCAATTAAATCCTGAGCTAGCTCTCTTTCTTTTAGATATACATAGTCGCAATCAGTATGTAACTCGACGGTATTGCAGAATTCCTTTATTTCAGATTGAGAACTAAGAATGTATCCAAATCTGAATTTTCTGGGAGGATGAATAATGCTCAAAATTGTTCTGTTATTCCATTCAGTAAAAATATGAGTGTATTCACATTGATATATCTTTTCAAGGAGTTCCGAAGAAGTCGTATCCTTCAGGTAAAAAGCAAGTTCTTTATTATCCATTATATGCCTACTTTACAGTAAAAGATTTGTCCAGACAAATGACTTCTATTGGGAAATCTTCTTCAATAATACCTTCCTTAGCGTAGAAATCGATAGCAGGCTGCATTGCTTTGTAGTCAAATTCGTTGTGCTGTAACGCTCCTTTCGAAGGTGCTCCCATTTTTAGTACGATATTTTCTTCAAGGTCAAGATTCTTGGCTAAGTGTTTTCGGGCAACTACGTTGTGATTCTGACTAAAATTCATGGCTCTGTAAAAAATACTAATTGTTTTCTTAGCCAGTTCAGGATGCTCATGTAAAAATTTTGTTGAGATAGCTGATGCGCCGGAAGGATAACGACCTAGGACAAACTCAGCAAGAGCGTCGCCGCCGATTATTCTTGCAAGTCCCTTTTCTTTTCCAATGGTGGCGATGGGTTCGATTGTAAAAACAGCATCGATACGACCGGAGCTCAGTGCTTCTAAATGTGCTTGAGGAGGAAGGTTAATGGTTTTATAGCTTACATCTGGACCAAAAGTTTTGTGCATTCCGATACGGCAGTATACTTGTTGTGCTGAGCCGGGAAGTAGTCCAATGGTTTTACCGCGTAAATCCTTGAATGAATTAATATCTGATTTAGTAGAGACTATGATTTTACTTATAGAGAATTCCTTAGTGGCCATCCCAACCTGAAATAGCTTGAATTTACTTTTATCATTTACCGCAAGTGCAAAGTAGGGGAGAGAGGAGATCATTAATCCAATATCAACATGATTATTGAATACGGCTTCTGCTACGAGATTACTTGATTTAAAAGGTATTACTTCAACATCAACCCCAGCTTTTTCAAAATAACCCTCTTCCAACGCAATGTATACTTGCATAGCACCGTATGAGTTTAGACAGCCAATTCGAACGGTACGATTTTTATCTTGGCTGCATGCTGTAATAAAAATTAAAGAGGTAAGTATGATAAATATTGTAAAGAATTGTTTTGAAAATTTAAATAGACCTTTCATAAGACACCTTTTAACTAATTATTTTATTATACTGTAAATATTTCTTATAGTTCTATATGTTCAAGAACTAAGAGACGGTACAAGTGAACTAATGTTTTCGAAAAGAATCTTATTCCGGTCTGATTCGCTGATTGGTAATTCATCGATCTTAAATAATTCAATTGCAGAGGTGCTCATAGGAAATTCGGTTCCGAAAATTATTTTGTTGGCTCCTGTTTTCTTGAGTGCTTCAACAAGATTAAGAAAACAGGCAGAAGATGTTTCAAGAAAAAGATTCTTTTGTTTTGCCGCAAAGTTCAGGGCATGTGTGTCCAGGGCGCCAAATCCCATGTGTCCTATAATAAAGTTTGTGTTAAGATGTTTTTTTGCAAATTCAGCATATTTTGTGGTACTAGCCCCCGGATTAAACAGAGTATGTGAGTAAATTGGCATATGTCTTTGTCCGCATTCGTCAGCAATGGTATCAAGCATATTGCCTGAGAAAGCAAATGTATGGCTCATAGGGTTCAATTTAACACCAACACAACCGGCGCTAATTCCGGCTTGAAATGTTTCCAGTGCTTTATCGCCTTCCAGAGGATTTATGCATACAAAACCCTTTAATCTATCGGGATATTTCTTCAGCGCATCGAATACAACATGATTTGGGATCTCTTGGGAAGCTTTTTTTTCTCCTGTAATGTATAGAGACATCTCTCTAACGTCTACCATTCCACCGGGTACAACAATGCCCTTGTCTATTCCTGATTTGTCATAGGATTTGACAAGAAGGTCTACGCTACCATATTCCGCTTCTGTGATATGCGCGTGTGCATCAATAATCATAATCAATTCTCCTCTCGTATGATTCGTACAGTTTTTCCACCGGTTCGTGGAATTTTGTCGACGACTTCGATTTTATGTATCTCTCCTAAGATATATTCCATTTGGCATTTTATCTTGTCTCTCAGTTCAGGAGTGTTTTCTATTCCGCATTTTAGTTCAATCCGAAGGGTCAGACCGCTTTTTGTAAATATAAACTGATGACTGTTTCCCATTTCCGGTATTTTATAAAGGAGATCTTCTGCTTGGAAAGGTGAAAATGATTGTCCGGCAACAGCTAATTGATCTTGTATTCTTCCACGTAAAAAAAGACGTGCGGTTTTTCTACCACATGGGCAGGGCGCAGTTTCGATAAAAACTTTATCCTGCACTCTGTAGCGGATTAAAGGTGCGCCGACACGGTTTAAAGAAGTTACCACTAATTCGCCAATATTTCCAGGTGGTAATATGTCGCCGGTTTGTGGATTGATAACCTCCATATGTATAAATGATTCATATATATGGAATCCGTTTTGTTCATCGCACTCTACACCAAGTGGGCCGCATTCAAGTGAACCATAGTTTCTGAATACCTTGCAGTTCCAAATGTTCTGGAGTCTGTCTCGATATGAGTTGGAGCACCCCTCGCCGGTTATCCACATCTTCTTTAGACCGATATCCTTTATTATGTTTATACCATTTTCTTCAGCTATTTCTGACAGATACATGGCGTAACTTGGAGTAGTAAGTATAACATCGGCCTTCAAATCCTTCATAATAATGATTGTTTTCAGGGGATCTGAGTAAAACCCTCCTTTGCCCGTATTGACGACTATTGAATTGGTGCTGTTTTCATGGACGCGATGAAGAGATATGCCAGCAGAACTCATTTCGTAGGGCAAAGCGATGATGACTATATCACCTGGGTCAATGTTGGCAGAAGTGTTTGGTTTAATATATTTACTTATAGTGTAAAATTCTTCCCAGGTATGAAGTTGGTAGATGTGATCTCCTATGCTTTGACTTGTAGTTCCGGTTGACATATGAATATGTGAAATTTCTTTCTTGGGGACTGAAAGCAAAAGCCATGGATTTCCTCGTAATGCATCTTTTTGTAGAAATGGGAATTTTTCTAGATCATCTAAATTTGTAAAGTCTTCAGGTGTAACGTTATGATTCTTAAATTGTTCCTGGTAGTAGGTGTTATTGTTATATGCATGTTTTAAGGTGAACTCTATTGCTTTTTGATGATATTCTTCAACTAATTTTTTTGGCCAGTTTGATATATGCTCCGGTTCCTGATTCGGGAAGTATTTTTGAAAAAGTTCAGGCCATTGAAATGTGCCCAAGGGATCTAGTTTGTTCATAGTGTCTCCTTATGAAATGGTATTGTGACTCTCCGTTTTGGATAATTGATCTGTTATTAAAATAACGTAAGTCTAATATGTGCCACATGTTGTCGCTGATGATGTGATTTGATGATCTATTGGTAATCTGCTGTTTTGAAAATCAGTAAAGAGGATTTTTTTATAATTTATAAATTCGCTGTTGTGTTTGATTTTTTGTGTTCTTGTATAAGGAAAGGAAACTTCCATTCTATTTGTAATAGTAGCTGGTTTGTTGCTCATGAGAAGACATAAATCTCCAAGATATACGGCCTCTTCCACATCATGAGATATTAACAAAATTGATACTTTTGTGCGTTTCTGTAGTTCCAGAATTTTGTCTTCCATAAAAAAGCGATAATTAAGATCTAAAGCCCCGAGAGGTTCGTCCATTAGTAATAGATCGGGAGAGTGTATTAAACCCCGTATCAACGCTGCAGACTGAGCCATTCCGCCACTTAAATGATAAGGGTATAAATCAAGATAACTGCTTAAGAATTCAAACCCCATATCTTCAATAAAGTTGCGGGTCTGTTCGCGTGCATATTTTTTCTTAATTCCCTGTTGTTCTAGAGGTAAACAAATATTATCCAATACCGTAAGCCAGGGAAAGAGTGATCGTTTATAATCCTGAAAGACAAACCCAATGCCAGTTTCTTCTGGTTTCTTGTTATTAATTAGAATAGTTCCAGAATCTTTATCAAGTAAACCTGCTATAAGATAAAAGAGAGATGTTTTTCCGCATCCGTTTCCTCCAATAAAACAGGTGATTTTTTCGGTAGGCAACTCAATCGAAAAGTTTTTATACACATCTACGTTTTTGTTTTCATTTTTTAAGTGATATGTCTTGCTCAGGTTATATATACTAATCATGCTTCACCTTTCCAGTGTACAATTTTTTTTTCAAGAAAAGTAAAGAGGCGATTAAAGACAAAGCCAAGAGTCCCGGCTATAATAATTGCTGCATACATCTCTTTTGTTTTGTAAGAAAGTTGAGCATTATAAATGACAGCTCCTAATCCATCAGATGCCATGAGTATTTCAACAACAATAGAGATTGCTAAGCATAATGAGAGGCTTATTTTTAATCCAGCAAAAATATGAGGCAGTGCTTCGGGTAGGTACACCTTCAACAATTGTCTTCGTGGAGTCATTTTCATTGCATTGGCTGTATAGATGCGTATTTTTTCACTGTTTTTAACACCATAGCAGGTATTTACAATAATTATAAGAGAACCGGCAACATAGATAACAGCAATACGAGCTATATCATTTGGACCAAAGACGAGAATAAAAAGGGGAATTAATGAAGGAATCGGGAGCGCGCGTAGAAATTCTATAGAAAAGCCCAGCAGGTTGTATAATGGTTTGGAAAAACCTAATAGTAATCCAAGTGGAATTCCTATTAGTATGCTAAGACCAAATGCTTGCATTACTCTTGAAAGTGTGAATAGCATGTTTTTTATTAGTTCCCCTGAAATAATAAAAAACCCAAGGGCTCTAAATATTTCATGGGGTGGGGGAAGAAAAAGAGTATTGATAATTTTACTAAAATATAGTAAATACCACACTGCAAAGAAGAAGGCTGCTCCAATAAGACTGTCTTTCATAAAAAATCCTGATTATTAGAATGTTTATGCTTTGGTCGCTTGATATTGGTCATATTTAAAAATGAAGATACAGTATAAATAAATGAATTTGGTGCTGATTATAAGTGTTATGCGCTTTAGAAAAGGCATCGTTCTATATAAAAGATAAGATAATATTTATCTATAAAAATTACAAGTCATTTTGGGATATTAAGAAGAAAAATTCCGTAGATATTGTTATAAATTAGTTTTAGATAAAAACTAAGATTATCGATGCTTCGAGCCAGTCGCTATTTGATTGTCATAGCCAAATTTATAAAGGCACGTGAATAACAGAAAATATAAATCATCTAGATGTGATGGTAGAGCCGCTCATACTTTAGTCGTAATTAGTATTTGTAATCTCGGCCTAAAATAATTTGATTATTATTCGTGTTGTTATAGATATGTTGTAATAAAGAAATTAGAGACGACAATAAACAACCGGAGTGTAAATATATGAAAACTTTTAAAATGCTTATTTTAATGTCTGTTTTAACTATTGTTTCCTGTTCAAAAGGACCTTCCTCGTTGGTTAACAAAATTGTTTCAGATTCTGGTGTGCCAGAAATACGGCTATATAAGGAGTTCCATTCTGACAAGTTTACTATGGATAAGCTTGAGGCTCATATTTTTTATCCGGAAGGTTATGATGCAAATAGAGAAGAGCCATATAAAGTAGCTGCCTATTTTCATGGAGGTGGTTGGAGTCAGGGATCTCCCACAGAGGGCTATCCATATGCCGAGCATTTTGCGTCTCTCGGTTTTGTTGCAGTCTCTTTTGAATATCGTCTGGTGGACTATGTAAACATCACCGGAATTGAATGTGTAAAGGATGTTAATTCGGCAATTAGATGGCTTCGTACCTATAATAAAGAGTTAAATATTGATTCTGATCATATTGCGGCTGTCGGGCTTTCGGCTGGTGGCCATTTGGTAATAGCGAATTCGATGTTTCCCGATATAATTGAAGAGGGTGAAGATTCGAAAATCAGCTCAGTTCCGAACATTGTTTGGGCATTTGCTCCGCCGGTTAGTTTTAAAAACAATAATTTTTATATGTCAGTTAGTCTTGACAGCGAACAGGTGTTACAGATTTGTCCAATGACAAACATTAAGCCTGGAAATGTTCCTGTCTATATTATTCATGGAGACCAGGATAGCGTTGTCTATTACGATGATTCTGTCGCGTTTGTAAAAAAGATGCAAGAGACCGGTAATGAGAGTGAATTGTGGACGATCAAGGAAGGTAAACACAGTTCTTTCTGGGAAAACCAGGAACACATGGATTATGTATACACTATTATTAAAGATCAGCTGAAAAAAATTAACTGGATTAAACCATGATTAAACCATGATTAAAGGATTAAACCATGATTAAAGGATTAAAGGATTAAAGGATTAAAGGATTAAAAGATTAAAAGATTAAAAGATTAGAAGATTAGAAGATTAAAGGATTAGAGAATCAAGCAAGAGGAGCAAGAGGAGCAAGAGAAGCAAGAGAAGCAAGAGAAGCAAGAGAAGCAAGAGAAGCAAGAGAAGCAAGAGAAGCAAGAGAAGCAAGAGAAGCAAGAGTATTAAAGGATTGCCGTGATTAGAGAATCAAGAAATCAAGAAAATCGTGAAAATCAAGGTTCAGACAATAAAAGGAAATGATGAAGCACGAAGAATTAACATATATGATTATCGGATGTGCTATGGAGGTTCACAAGCATTTGGGTAATGGCTTTCAGGAAGTCGTTTATCAACGCGCATTAGCCATTGAAATGCAAATGCAGGGAATCGAGTATAGTAGAGAATTTGTAATGTCATTGCAATATAAGGGATATGATATTGGCACCCGAAGAGTAGACTTTTTTGTCGAAAATACAATTATGGTTGAAATCAAAGCGTTGATAAATCTTGAAGATGTTCATTTGGCACAAGCCATGAATTATGTTGAAGCATACAACCTTGAAATAGGTTTGCTGATAAATTTTGGGGCAAAAAGCTTGCAACATAAAAGGGTGCACAATAACAGTAAGGATTAAACCATGATTAAACCATGATTAAAGGATTAAAGGATTAGCATGATTAAAGAATCAAGCATGTCGAGAGGAGCAAGCGGAGCAAGAGTATTAAAGGATTGCCGTGATTAGAGAATCAAGAAATCAAGAAATCAAGAAATCAAGAAATCGTGAAATCGTGAAATCGTGAAATCTAGAAAATCGTGAAAATCAAGGTTTAAATTTCGTATAATCAACAATTAATAGGGCTTCTCCCTGGTCAATGTCTTGACATTTTTATGTTTTTAAGGCATATTTAGTTGGTACATACTTCTTCCGAGTTGCAAAATTCAAACCCCGGTAAAACGGGCTCACAAAATGCCTACACTCATCAGCCACATGCTGGTTAACCGATCTGACTTTAATCAAACAAGTATTTCTTAAAACTGAAGTGAACATTGCTTTTGCTCACGATACTTTTAGCAGTTCAGTACAGCTGCCTTTGTACAGCAGGCCGAAGTCACAGTGCAAAAGGGTACTCAATTCTGCTATTGAAGCTGAACGCTGGCAAATTCTTCTTGTTTGAAAAATATTCTGCGTTGTGTGAGTGAAATCAATAGCTGGAATAAAAGCTTACCTATTCAGAATGTTTGACAGGTTGTTCTCAATAATAAAATCGGGGTATCCATGAAAAGTCGTTTGAAATACAGTCATGATCGCAAAATCAATCCACTACTCCGGGGAAAGAAATTCTCAGGTAAATATGCTGGGGGCTCTCAGCCCTTACGCTCTGAACTTTTTAGTGCCGATCAGATGGATAAGCATGGGCGAATAATTGCCGAAGCCCATGATATTATGCCTGGAATCTCACGCAAGCAACACCTTCTGGTACGCCTCGCTGAAAACGAGATAATTTTACTGGATGTACACCGCATCCTCAGTGAAGCAGTCAGAAAAAAGCGTCGCATTACACCAGCGGCTGAGTGGCTGCTGGATAACTTCTACCTAATTGAAGAGCATATTAAAACCGGCAGACGACATTTACCTAAGAGTTACAACCGCGAATTGCCGCATCTTGCAACGGGAAAGTCAGCGGACCTTCCACGGGTGTACGACATTGCCATGGAGATGATATCGCATGGTGATGGTTGGGTTGATCCGCATAACCTGTCGCGATTTATCTCGTCCTATCAAAGCGTTTCTCCATTAAAGTTAGGCGAGATATGGGCGATACCAATTATGCTGCGTCTTACTCTTATTGAGAATTTGCGGAGGGTGGCTGTGCTGATAGCCGCCGATATGACAGAGCAGGATCTGGCCGGATACTGGGCCGATCGAATACTTGAAGTTGTAGAGAAGGATCCGAAAAACCTTATTCTGACCGTTGCAGAGATGGCTCATTTGAAGCCACCTCTTAATAGTGCCTTTGTCGCAGAACTTTCCCGCCGGCTTCACGGACAGAGTGCAGCCCTTGCTCTTCCCTTAACCTGGATAGAGCAGCAACTCTCTGAAGCAGGCCTTACAGTGAATCAGCTGGTGCAATCTGAAATACAGCAACAGGCGGCAAACCAGGTTTCAATGAGCAACACAATCGGAAGCCTGCGCTTTTTGAACAGCATGAACTGGCATGATTTTGTTGAATCTTTAAGTGTTATAGAGCATACCCTCAGCGAAGATCCCGCAGGCTATTACAGAGGAATGGATTTTGCTACCCGTGACCTGTACCGCCATGTGATTGAAAAAGGCGCTAAAAAAAGCCGCGGTAATCTGACTGAACATGCAGTGGCAAAGAAGGCCATTAGGCTTGCCCGCAAAGGAGCTGGCAGCCATGGAACAGCTGACCGCAGAGCCCATGTAGGATATTACCTGATTGACAAGGGGTATCGTGAGTTCAAGAGCATCATAAAGATGCGTTATTCACCGGCAGCAGCACTCAAAGAAGCGGGTACACTCATAAAATTATCTCTTTTTATTACGTGTATAATTATTTTTGCCGCGATATTCACATATGGGATTGCGACAAAATTCTATTCCGGTGGAATTGATGGCTTTGATGGCTGGACGCTCGGACTGTTTGCTGCGATCACCTTTGTCTGCGCACTTCATCCAGCAATCGCATTAACGAACCGGCTTGCGGCTCTTATTGTTGAGGCCGACCTGATTCCTCGGATGGATTTTTCAAAAGGCGTTCCGCACGGTTTTCAAACACTTGTTGTCGTTCCCTCGATGATTACCAGTTCTGAAAATATTGCAAACCTCATAGAGGCGCTTGAGGTACGTTTCCTCGCAAACCGTGATGAACACATCTACTTCGGGCTTCTTACGGATTTTAAAGACGCCAGCAGTCAGACCCTTCCAGAGGACGAGGCGTTGATAAACCTTGTTGCACAAAAAATTGAGGGTCTGAATGAAAAATATTCACGGCAGGGTGCAGCTCCCTTCTTTCTCTTTCACCGCCCCAGGTTATGGAACTCCGGAGAACGGCTGTGGATGGGGTATGAACGAAAGAGGGGAAAGCTCGCGGATTTAAACGCCCTTTTACGGGGCACAGCAAAAGAGAGTTTCTCACTCATAATTGGCCATAAAGAAATCCTGCCTGATATTAAATATGTGATTACTCTTGATACGGATACCCGACTTCCTCGGGATTCGGCCAAAGAGTTTGCGGCTGCCATGGCTCATCCGTTAAATACTCCACGTTATGATATAGTTAAAAAACGTATTGTTGAGGGATACGGTATTCTGCAACCGCGGGTTGCTGTAATTCTGCCGGCTATGAATCGATCTCGCTATGCCCGCTTAAACGGAAGCGAATTCGGTATCGACCCCTATACCCGTGTTGTATCGGACGTGTACCAGGACCTGTTTCACGAAGGATCATTCATAGGCAAGGGAATCTATGATGTTGATGCCTTTGAACTGGCCTTGAAGGACCGTTTGCCAGAAAACCTGATACTTAGCCACGACCTGCTTGATGGCTGTTACGCACGTTCAGGCTTGTTGAGTGATGTTCTGCTTTATGATGATTATCCTTCAAATTATAACGATGATGTCATCAGGCGACGGCGCTGGATACGCGGAGACTGGCAACTGTTATGGTGGCTTTTCCCTGTTGTACCGGGATATGGAGGTAGTCTGCGGCGAAACCCTATATCGATGCTTTCACGATGGAAGATCTTAGACAATCTACGTCGCAGTATTACTCCGGCAGCCCTTGTTCTGTTTGTTCTGTTGGGCTGGATTTTACAGTCCCCTGCCTGGTTCTGGTCACTTGCACTCGTGGCGATGGTTATGCTTCCATCCATAGTTGGCGTGCTATTTGATCTTTTTAGAAAACCGGAGGATGCACTTATAACCGGCCACATCTTTTCGGCTACACGCCGGGCGGGCATAAGCCTGGCCGGTGATCTTTTTTCTATTGTGTGTCTTCCTTATGAAGCATTTTACAGTATGAGCTCGATAGGCCGAGCCTTGTGGAGAATGTGTATATCCCGCAGGGGGCTTCTCGAGTGGAAAAGCTCAGACAGTCACAGCAATATCTTCAGAAATAGTCACACGGCTTCTCTTATTAAGATGAGTATTGCTCCTGTTTTCACCGCATCAGTTGCCGCCTATATTGCAGTAACACAGTACACTGCTTTGATAACAGCGCTGCCCCTGCTTTTTCTCTGGGCTGTTTCACCGGTTGTTGCCTGGCATATAAGCCGACCCATATCACGTCGTAAAGCAATACTTTCTGAAGAGCAGAAGATGTTTTTGAGGAAAATTTCCCGTAAAACCTGGGGCTACTTCGAAACATTTGCGGGGCCTGAAGAAAACTGGCTCGTGCCTGATAATTTTCAGGAGGATCCGCCGGGTGGCGCCGCTCACCGTACATCTCCAACGAATATCGGACTTTCTCTTCTTGCGAATCTGTCGGCTTATGACTTCGGCTATATCTGTGCAGGCGAATTGATCAACCGTTCCTCAAACACTTTAAACACAATGAAAAAACTTGATCAATATCGGGGCCATTTTTACAACTGGTATGACACCCGAACCCTGACTCCCCTGCATCCTCTATACATTTCTACTGTGGATAGTGGAAATCTGGCTGGACATCTATTGACCCTGATCCCCGGTTTAGCCTCTATTCCTGATGAAGATATTATCAATCCTGAAATGTATTCAGGACTTTATGATACACATGCTATCTGTATTGACGCAGCGGGAAAACAGATTCCTAAGTCACTCTCTCAATTTAAAACAGAACTTGAATCCGCCATGAACTTATCTTCGAACACTCTATCATCTATATTCCGGACTCTTGAGAGCCTTACAAAACATGCCGGTAAAACTTTTGAGCATTACGCAGCTGAACCAGAAAGTGAACCTGCGTGGTGGGCCGGAGTCCTGATGCGACAATGCGAGAAGATTTTGCAAGATCTGATTCTGATGGCGCCATGGCTAACACTCCCCATTGCCCAGAAAAGCGGGCTGTTTTATGCGAAACTGGACAGGGTGCCAACACTGGATCATCTAACTCGTATGAACGCTGAAATAATACCACAAATCGAACGTTTGCTGGATGATGCCTCACCCGAAGACGCACTGTTATACAACGAACTTCGCAGCCTCGTTCTGCTTTCAGCGGGAAGAGCAGAAAAGCGGGTAAAGGATATTGACAGTCTTATGGCGGAAGTAGAAAAATTCTCGCATATGGAATACACATTTCTTTATGATGAAACACAGCACCTGCTCTCTATCGGTTATAATGTAGAACAGCGGCATCTTGACTCTGGATATTATGATCTTCTTGCTTCTGAAGCTCGTTTGTGCAGCTTTATCGCTATTGCTTTGGGCGAGCTGCCTCAAAAAAACTGGTTTGCTCTGGGGCGTCAGCTAACATCAGGAAACCGAGATGCGTCTCTTTTTTCATGGAGCGGGTCAATGTTTGAATATCTTATGCCTCTGCTTGTTATGCCCACGTATGAGAACACCCTGTTAGACCAGACCTATTCGGCAGTTGTCAAACGTCAGATAGAATATGGCAAGCTACGGAATATCCCTTGGGGTGTTTCCGAATCGGGGTACAACGCACTGGGAACAGGGTTGGATTACCAGTACAGGGCTTTCGGTGTACCAGGTCTGGGGCTTAAACGTCGTCTTGCCGATGATCTGGTTATTGCCCCATATGCGACAGCCCTCGCTTTAATGGTGTCGCCTGAAGAGGCTTGCGAAAATTTGAAGCGGCTCTCCTCTCTCTCTTTTGAGGGCAGGTACGGTTTCTATGAAGCTGTTGATTACACTCCGTCTCGAATACCTGCCGGGTATAAGAACGCTGTTGTGAAATCATACATGTCACACCATTCGGGTATGAGCCTTCTGTCAATCTCCTATCTTCTTCACGACCGTCCAATGCAGAGGCGTTTTGAATCGGTACCGGCTTTCAGATCTGCCATGCTGCTGCTTCAGGAGCGCATACCTGATGCATCGTCACTCAATCTGGAAATAACAGCCACTTTTGAAACACAGACTGTCACCGCGACTCCTGAAGTGCCTACACGAATATTTACCAAGACCCAAACGGTACTGCCTGAGGTGCAGCTTCTTTCAAATGGCAGTTATCACGTGATGGTCACCAATGCGGGCGGAGGTTACAGCCGATGGAAAGATATGGCGGTTACTCGTTGGCGCGAAGATGCAACAATGGATAACAATGGAGCATTCTGTTATATTCGCGACATTGAAAACGGAGAATACTGGTCAGCTGCCTATCAGCCTACGCTCACAGAGCCGGATAGTTACGAAGTAATCTTTTCAGAGGGCCGGGCCGAGTTCAGGCGTCGCGATTTTGATATAGAAACCCATACAACAATCGTTGTGTCTCCCGAGGATGATATTGAACTTCGCAGGATGAAGTTGACTAATTTTTCTGGAAAACCACGGATGATTGATATAACCAGTTATTCTGAAGTTGTGCTTGCTCCTGCAATGTCAGATGCGGTGCATCCGGCTTTCAGCAGCCTTTTTGTTCAGACCGAGATTGTTTCAGAACACGGAATAATACTGTGCAGACGCAGGCCGCGATCTGCGGAGGAAGAAACACCGTATATGTTTCATGTGATGACCGCTCAGGAGGGAACTGTACATGAAGTCTCTTACGAGACTGATCGCATGCAGTTTACCGGCAGAGGTAACACTACGATTAATCCTCAAGCCCTTCGTGACAAGACTCTACTTAAGAATAGTGAAGGATCGGTTCTTGATCCGATTGTCTCTATAAGATATGCTATTGCTCTTGAACCGGAAGAATCAGCGGTTATCGATATAGTAACCGGTATAGGCGAAACCCGGGATGATGCTTTGTATCTGGTAGACAAGTATAGAGATCATCGTCTTGCCGACCGCGTATTTGATCTTGCGTGGACCCACAGTCAGGTTGTACTGCGACAGCTTAATGCCACTGAATCGGAGGCGCAGCTTTACTGCCGTCTTGCCGGTTCAGTAATACACGCCAATAAGTATCTTCGTGCTGATCGTAACATTATAATGAGTAATCTTCGTGGGCAGTCAGGCCTTTGGGGGTACTCAATATCGGGTGATTTGCCTATTGTTCTTGTTCGAATAGAAAATATTGCTAACATTGGGCTTGTTCGCCAGATTGCCGACGCTCACGCCTATTGGAGTCAGAAGGGGTTGGAGACAGACCTGGTAATCTGGAACGATGATCACTCGGGATACCGTCAGATACTTCAGGAACAGATACTTGGGCTAATCGCCGCGGGTATTGATAATGACCCTTCTAATAAATCGGGAGGAATATTTGTAAGAAGTACCGATCAGATCTCTGCGGAAGATCAGGTGCTGATGCAGACTGTGGCACGAGTTGTGATTACAGATACACAGGGTTCCCTGACAGAGCAGATAAACCGGAAAAAAGTGAAACGGATGGAGACTCCGAGGTTGATACCTGAACGGACGTTGCTGCCTAATCCTGTAGTGACTGCTGAGCCACGGACAGATCTCCTGTTCTTTAATGGATACGGAGGATTTACTCGCGATGGCAAAGAATATATTATTACTACCGATCATGAGCTTCGTACTCCCGCGCCTTGGGTTAACGTGCTGGCCAATAAAGATTTCGGAACTGTTGTATCCGAAAGTGGCACGGGATACACTTGGTCTGAAAATGCGCATGAGTTCAGGCTTACACCCTGGCATAATGATCCCGTTTCTGACTTTGGTGGTGAGGCGTTCTACCTGCGTGATGAGGAAAACGGTAGTTTCTGGTCTCCGATGCCTTTGCCGCGTCGGGGATCGACTCCCTATGTTGCCAGACACGGATTTGGTTACAGCATATTCGAACATACAGAGCAGGGGATCAGCACCGAAGTGATAGTGTATGTAGCCACTGACGCAAATATCAAATTTACAGTGGTGAAGATACACAATAAGTCGAAGCGGCCTCGCAGCCTGACCCTTACCGGGTATACCGAATGGGTGTTGGGAGACCTACGTGAAAAAACAGCCATGCATGTGGTTACCCGCCAGGACCCTGTCTCGGGAGCTGTTTTTGCTCGCAATCAGTATAACAAGGAGTTTGATGGCCGTACTGCATTTTTCGATGTAGATAATGATATGCGTTCATTTACCTGTGACCGTGCTGAGTTTATAGGTCGTAATGGAACATTAACAGACCCGACTGCAATGAGAGGAACTAAGCTTTCAAACCACAGTGGTGCAGCCCTTGACCCCTGTGCCGCAATACAGGTTCCGTTTGAGCTTGACGTCGGAGAAAAACGGGAAATTACCTTCAAGCTGGGAGCCGGAATAAACGTTAGCGAAGCTACTTCATTGGCACGCCGTTTTAGCGGTGCTGCAGCAGCCCGTGGTGCCTTGGAGGCTGTCTGGGAATACTGGAAACATAATTTGGGGTCAGTGCAGATTGAGACACCTGATGAGTCATTGAACGTGCTTGCCAACGGCTGGCTTATTTATCAGGTTCAGGCGTGCCGGTTGTGGGCTCGAAGTGGATTTTATCAGTCGGGTGGTGCTTATGGTTTCCGGGATCAGCTTCAGGATTCCATGGCGTTGATGCATGCAGAGCCGGGTCTTGTTCGCGAGCATCTGTTGCGTGCCGCATCACGTCAGTTTGAAGAGGGTGACGCTCAGCACTGGTGGCACCCTCCACTTGGCCGTGGGGTTCGTACCAACTGTTCAGATGATTTTCTCTGGCTGCCTCTTGCAACGACTCATTATGTTCTTTCAACCGGTGATACCGGCATTCTTGATGAACCGGTATCTTTATTAACCGGCCGTCTGTTAAATCCTGATGAAGACTCATATTTTGACCTTCCTGTAGTTTCTACGGATACAGCTACACTTTATAGTCATTGCGTACTGGCCATAAAAAAAGGCCGGCACTACGGTGAACGGGGTCTGCCTCTTATCGGATCAGGTGACTGGAACGACGGCATGGATCGGATCGGTGAAGACGGTAAAGGTGAAAGTGTGTGGCTCGCATTTTTCTTTTACGATGTACTAAGCCGGTTCTCCGAAATTTCAGAGAATTACGGCGATCACAGTTTTGCTCGGGAGTGTGTAGCAGAGGCTGCGATGCTTCAGAAGAATATTGAAAAAAGCGCATGGGATGGTAAATGGTATCGCCGGGCCTACTTCGATGATGGCACCCCTCTTGGATCGGCTAAAAATCCAGAATGCATGATCGATTCTATATCACAGAGCTGGTCGGTATTGTCCGGTGCAGGGGATAAGGCTCGCACACAGATGGCAATGAATTCTCTGGACAAGCATCTGATTCGGCGCGATAGCGGGCTGATACAGCTGCTTGATCCGCCCTTTGATACGTCGGATCTTAACCCGGGTTATATAAAGGGGTATGTTCCTGGTGTGCGTGAAAATGGCGGTCAGTACACCCATGCCGCAGTATGGGCGGCAATGGCATTCGCCGCTTCGGGTGAAACTGATAAAGCATGGAATCTTATGGAGATGATAAATCCGGTTAACCACGGAGATACTCCTGATGCCATTTCGACTTACAAAGTAGAACCTTACGTGATGGCTGCTGACGTATACGGCCGACCGCCCCATACTGGCCGGGGTGGCTGGACATGGTACACCGGATCAGCCGGGTGGATGTATCGCCTTATAACGGAATCATTGCTGGGACTCAGCCTGAAAAACGGCACGCTTTTTATACAACCGACTCTTCGTCAAGGCTGGGACAGCTGCAAGATACATTATAGATATCATAATACGGTATATCGCATAACAGTAATCCGAGTAATTGAAAAGAACGCTGCCGTAGGCTTAACCCTTGACAGAGTAACTCAGCCGGAATGGTCCATCTCTCTTGTGGATGATCAGGCGGATCACATGGTGGAAGTGAGGATAAAGTCATGAATACAGCTAAAATATTTACAACAGGCAGAAGTCAGGTAGTAAGATTACCAAAAGAATTGATTTGATTTTAGTCTCAAATAATTTAAAAGGATTTTCAAAAGTAAAAAATTTGAAATTCGAAAATTGGGTGTAGTCACATCAAAAGTAGCTTGACTATTTCATAAATAGCCAATATATTATCTATAATAGCATAATAATTGAATAATGGATAATATATTGGCTAATATTTCAGATCTCTTTGACAAAAAAACACCCATGGACATTGCCAAAATTCTTTCGGACAATATTCGATCACGCCGTAAAGAGTTTGGGTTTAGTCAGAAAGAGCTTTCGAAAAAATCAGGGGTTTCGCTCGGCTCTGTCAAACGATTCGAATCTTCTTATCAAATATCCCTTATCTCTTTAATAAAAATTGCTTATGCTATTGAGTGTCAGAACGAGCTTGCGGATCTTTTTTCCCGCAAACACTATTCTTCGATTAATGATATTATAAAAGAAGCGGAAAATCGTGAAAGACGTTAAGTATATCAAAGTATTATATGGTGATCAGTTTGTCGGGCGTCTTGCGCTTATGCCTGATGGCCTTGTCGCGTTTGAATACGATGCCGAGTGGATTGCGTACGGATTTTCAATTTCTCCGTTCAGCCTACCGCTTGCAAAAAAAGTTTTTATACCTAAATTCGATCCCTTTAACGGGCTTTTCGGTATGTTTAACGATTCCCTTCCTGACGGATGGGGGCGGCTTCTTATTAACAGGTTATTATTGGAAAAAAAAATAGATCCGCAAAGCGTAAGCTCTCTCGCGCGTCTTTCAATTGTGGGATCTTCTGGTATGGGGGCGCTGTCATACGCTCCTGAAAATACTCTGTCGCGTGATGTTTTTCATGGTGATTTTGATCTGCTCGCTGTTGAAATTGAAAAAATCCTTAATACGGAATATTCAGATAATCTTGACGCGATTGCAGCAGCAGGAGGTTCTTCCGGAGGTGCACGACCGAAAATTCTTACAGTGATTGATGGCGAACCGTGGATCGTAAAATTCTTTACTTCTCAGGAGCCAAAAAACACCGGTACAATGGAATATGAATACTCCACTGTCGCGCGTGAATGCGGACTATCGTTTCCTGAAACACGACTTTTCCCTTCAAAAAGGTGCGATGGTTATTTTGGCGTAAAACGCTTTGACCGAATGCACAACAAGAAGATTCACATGATCTCTATAAGCGGCCTTCTTGAAAGTAGTCACCGCTTTCCCAACCTTGATTATCATCTGTTAATGAAACTGACTCTTGAGCTTACCGGAAGTTTCGAAGAGGTTGAAAAGATGTACCGTCTTATGTGTTTCAATGTTTTTGCGCATAACCGAGATGATCATTCCAAAAATTTTTCTTATATAATGGATCATGAATCCGGACAATGGAAACTGTCTCCGGCTTACGATCTTACATTTAGTTCTTCATTAAACGGCGAACACGCAACAATGATTAACGGCAATGGGAAGAATCCTTCAAATGACGATATTCTTGCCGTTGCAAAAGAAATTGGTATTGGTCAGGCAAAGGCTAAAAAAATAATGACTGAAATTAAAGAAGCAACATTGACTCTGAGGAAGTTCAGAATATAACCAGTACGTGGATACTGTTGTTGTTTTAGGAGTTCAAGAAATTTTTAAAGCTTAGTGAAAATATAAATAATGGTTGATGAGCTAATTACTCAATAGGATAATTGATATTTTGATTAATAAAATAATCACTGGAGATGTAATGGTAAAAAAACGTAATGTATTTATTTCGGCTTTTTTCTAAGAGGGTAGAATAATGGGGAATGAGTCAGTTTTGAATATGTGGAAGAGTTTTTGGAATCTATAGAGGGAGATTGTCATGAGATTTAATATAATAATAAAATTACAGTTTATACTGTTAGCGTTTGTAATGTTTGGTTGCAAGTCGAATGATTTACGCATTGCTGTTGATTCACTATCGAATAGTGAAAAGCTTGATATTGATTATTCACCGAATAGTGAGCGTTTTGATCTTGTAGTTAGTGATTATTTAAAAAAGGACGGATTATTTACACTTTCACTGCAAGACAAAAGTGACAATGAACTTGGTAAAACCGCTGTCTATTTAATATTTAAGGATCAAAGCGGAAAGACATATGCTCATCATTTGTACACAATTGAACTTGGCCTTCAGCATAAGTTTGAACAAAGTAAGAGTTATCTTATTGATGATAATTCGGTTAGCAGAAATAGTAAGGAAAAATATGTAATATATAATCAGGGAAAAAGTTTCGGATATTCTGACGAATCAAACGTTGAGTTTTTCCCATCTAATATTGAAAAAGGCCGTTACGATTTTCAAGTCGTTATATACTTCGAAAATTCCGATATTTATGTTTATTCTAATATAATCAAGCTGGATATCCCGCTTGATTTATAGGAAGTAATAGATTAAATTTTAACTAACCACCAGATAATAAAATCTGGCTCCGGCTTGCGATCTTACATCCAGCTTTTTGGTAAATAGCATTCCCCTTCCGTTTACTCTTCTCTTTCCTTTAATTTATTTTCAATGTGAATACGCTGCCTCGGCAGTGAAGTGGGTTGAGTCTTTTTAAGATAAGCGATCAGCTGTTCTCTGACAAAGCAGCGCAGATCCCAGGTTGTCGGAGAGTCCTTGCCGCTAATTAATGATCTGACAACAATGGAATGTTCTGTAGTATCGGTCACTTGGATCACATTAACATCTCCGTCCCAGAACGCACAGTCCTGCAGAATACGTGTCTGTTCTTTTCGCAATGCATCCACATCTGTTTTATAGTCCAGATAGAAAAATACAGATCCAATGATAGAACTTGTCATGCGTGTCCAGTTCTGAAACGAATTCTGAAGTAGTTTTGAAATTGGTGTAACAAGACGCCGTCTGTCCCATAAACGAACCACGATGTAGGTAAGTGTAATCTCCTCTACCCATCCCCATTCTCCATCAATGACAACGGCATCATCATAGCGAAGCGGCTGGGTAACTGCAACCTGTATTCCGGCAAGAACATTTGCCAGTGTCTGCTGCGCGGCAAAACCGATTGCGATACCTGCAATACCGGCTGATGCAAGTATAGATGTGCCGTACGCCCGTACTGATGGAATTGTCATAAGAGCGGCGCCAAATGAGATAAGGATAACTAGAAAGGTGATGACACGCTGTAAAAGATTGATTTGTGTAGTCGCTTTTCGGGCTCTGAGGTTGTCTTTTTGACTAATATTAAACTGATTTAATAAAAATTTGAATAAAGCGCTCGAGAAACGCAGAATTAGAAGAGCAACAGCAAATATCAGAAGTAATGGGACGATACGGGCGACAAGAGGAATAATAAACGAATCCGGCAAAGCCTTACGTATGCCCCAGTTAAAGATAAAGACGGCGATAAAAAGAAGTGCGGGAGGCCGTATACTCTTTAAGAAAATGCGGAATGCAATAACTTTCTCTTTCTTTACAAATAGGGGCGTGGCATAACTGATGATAATGAAAGTGAGTTCCGCAGTAAATGTAAGCAGCAGAAGTTGTCCCCACCAGGGTATCCAGGATAAAACTGTTATATTAAAAGGTATCATTGTTTTGCACACTGCTCCTATGTTGATAGTGTTTTCTTATACTTTAACTTATATTATCAATTCTGTTCTGATCTGCAAGCATAAAAAGTTGTGTTTATTTTACTTAATTTGACAAGTTCAACCTGAGATCTTTGAATGATTGACAAATGCCAGTTGCGTTAAATAGAATACACGAAAACCTGTATCAGATTATACAATTATTTGACTATTAAAGGAGATTTTATGAAGAATTATTTAGCTATAGCACTGATCGTTTTTTGTACTTTTGAACTCTTTGCATCTGAAGATGCGGTTTTCGAGCGTGGAAACAGTCAGATCTCATTCGGTCTTGCAGCTAAATCCGGAACGGATTATTCGGTTGTCTATCTGCATGGCGGTTACGGTTATTTTTTAACAAATCGTCTTGTTGCAGGCCCGGCTATGGGGTTTTATGTTACATCAGATAATTCTGTAATATACGAGCCTATGGCAGCCGCTCGTTTTTACATTATGAATAGAAGACCTGTTATGCCCTTTGTCGGGATTAACACCGGTTACATCTACTCACCCAACTATACATACCGCACATCATATTCCGTTTTCTGTGACGCTGAAGTAGATGGCTCTTTTACAAAAGATAAGTTTGATGCAGATCTTTCCATTCTAAGAGTATCACCCGAGGCTGGAGCATCTTATATGATTACTAAAAATGCAATAACTACTTTAGTTATTTCTGTTAATAATTTTTATCCGATAAATGATACTCCGGCTGAAGGCTATAAACTGAAGGAGACAGGGAATTTGTCACTATCTTTGGGCTTTTCTATGTTGCTGTGACCAAGATCTGGAATAGTATTAAATAAAAGTAGTATTTCGTTGACTCGAATAAAGTCGGGTCAACGAAATGCGTGGTTTTTATAAGAACCCCTATAGGCTATCGGAGCTGATTTCCGGATATATATATTCAATCAAGACTGTTACTGGATAAAGAACTCCTCGGATACAACTCTTAAGCAGTTCAGAACCACTTACAACGCCGGCAATAGGCGGTGAGTAATGGTAATAGAAGTTAACAAACTCATTTCCTGTGCTGGTTTTAAGTAGCACTCTGTCTCTGAAAAGACGTAGAATTTTGACATGCCTCTCTGAGATAGAACCGAAAGCTGCACTCGCAATAAAGCAGTTGTCTTCCCGTCCTTCGAGATAATCCTTGAAAGCATTTACATCCAGTTTGACATCAATTTCGGCATTTTTTACATCCCAACACATTATGCCTCCGCAATAGGTCTCATAATCAATAATTATATCATCCCCTTCGGTTACGGTGACGTTTTTGCCTTCAATTGTATAGTATGCCCGGGCAGAATATTCTCCCTCTTCCATCCTGTCGATACTGATACTTCCTTCACTAATAACATATTCGTCTATTTTAGTAGCAGAGTCTCCGATCTGTCCGCTAAATAGTTCCACTGTTACAGAATATCCTCTGCTGACTGTTATGGTTACTGATCCGCCGGTTGGCGGCATCAGTTCACAATCAAGCGGTGGCATTTGGCAGTCATCGTTCTCATCGTCATCATCGTCGTAATCACATCCGACGAGTAATGTAAATAAACCAGTTAGAAGAATAAGGCATAGAATATATTTTTTCATTTTATTCATCCCTCCGGAAAGTGCAGGCGAAAAATATCCAGGTACATTTTGTTTGTCATTGTGCTGCATAAGATGTTTTAAAAACGGCCGAACATTATGGTTGCATAACCTCGATTAGCAGGAACATTTTCGATTGGAAGATACTCGTATCCTATTTTAAAGATTATCGTTATGCCTAAGGATTTTTTAAAGCAGAATCCGGCTCGAGCAACCGGTACAAAATGATGGTTGCCTTCAGAAACAGAAACTCCGCTGTATTTGCCTATCGAGTATGCTCCTCCACCTTCGACAAATAAACCGGCATTATCGGTAAAAAAGAAACTTTTGGATAAAACTGAACCAATATTAAAACGGTATTCACTGTACTGAAAATAGTCGCCATCCTCTTCTTCAAAGACAGTTTTTGCGAATGGACGAAATGAAAAAAACGGGATCAGATCTATACCCATGTTTTTGCTCATGGTTATTGGAATATCCAGTTGAAGCTGAAGGTCCTTGCTGTTTGCATCGCCACCAAAGCCTACACCGGTAAAGGCGAAGAGATTTGAAGCCGGGAAACAGAGAAAAAGAAGTGAAATAAAAAGAGACAATAGGGCTTTTTTCATAAAGTCCTCCGGTAGTGGTTTTACCCTTAGGCTGTTGGAAATAGACGTGAACCCCGTTTACGGACAATTCACGCAATAATCTACACAGATAGTATAAAATCAAGAAAGATTTTTCAGTATCCAAATCAAGGACCTGCTCCAATATTCACCTTCCCAAAGAACAATTTTGAGCCATATTTTGTGGTAGCTGTTATATTGTTTTGTTTACTATCTTCTTCAAAGGAGCAACCATGCCGGGGATTATCTCCTGAGTAAAGAGGCGTTTGCGTACTGGTGGAATTTTAATTAGTGGCTTTAATAAAGCGTTTAACATGCGCAGGCCGATATTTTTTTATGGAAAATCGTAATATCCGTTTTTTTTGTAATAGGTGTGGTCTGCCTGAAAAATGATTTGGAGTGCACAGTAGACTTCATCACGAAAAATTTTAAATCCACCCACCCGTAAAAAAGTGTCGGTTGTAATATATTGGTTTTGCAATCCCCAAGAGGCTCGAGCGGCAAAATCACGAATAAGGTTATCTGTTGTTTTTGAGCTGTTCTGCTCGTCAGTAACAACCCCGATATTGCCGGCTTTCTGAAATTCACACCAACCCTGTAAAGTCGTTTGCAGGGTTCCACCGGTTTGACTGTATGGTCCGGATATTAAAAACCCTATCTGTTTATTAAGCAGTGATGGCTTGTGGGTGTTAAAAAAACTGCGGTCAAGAAATGTCTTCCATTTCGATGAGAGGTAGCGGTCGTGTATTTGATCGGCAACTATAATAATATCGGCACTTTGAATTCTGGATTTAAATAAGTTAACATAGCCGTCTTTGTTCTCCATAATACAGGTGTTATCATAGCCGCAATGACAGCAGCCAAGACAGCCTGTTTTGATGTCTTCTTTTGATAGGTCTATTCTCTCGATATCCTTTGTAAATTGTCCGCAAAAATAGTTTATCAAGTTTTCAAGGTTGCTTTTCGGTTTGATGCCAGCGGAAAGAATAATGATCTTGTACAAACTGTTGTCTATAACGGGTTTGGGCTTTGCTGGATTGTATTTGATTTGTTTGTAATTTATTGGGCTGTAACTTTGTGAAAACTGCTCGTTGTTGTTAACAGCTTTAAAAAAGCTTTTGGCAAAAAGCGTCAGCTGCTTCTGTTTCTCGTTTTTTTTCAAATCACTCATGGAGGCTGAAAAGTAACCGACATATTGCATTTGAAGATCATCACATATCGCGTGCATGTAGTCATGAGCTGTGTTGTCAAAAAATTTAATGGAGGTAGATAGGGTTATAGTATGCTTATTTTTAAAGGCCACGCCGGCCTTGCGCTCAAAGATCAGTTCTATGAAACGTTTATAGCTTCCATGTACAAGCATATAATATAGCGGAAAAGCCCAGATAACAGCGTCGCTTTCTTTAACGGAGGTCATTATCTTTTTGAATTCTGCAGGTTCGGCTTCTATTTTTTTTATTTTTTGAGCAATGTTAAAAGTAGTGTATCTGTTTTGGGGAAACTTCTTTTTTATAAATTCAGCGTATTGCAGGGTTACGCTCAAATCACCCTTGGGGCTGCCGTTTAGAATTGTAACTTTCATCAGTTTTCCTCGGTATTTCTAAATTCTATTTGTTTACGGTGTTACTGGTGTCAACTTGACTGTTTTAAATCAGCAAATAAACTCTGTGTATTGATAATGTAATAAATCAAGTATCTATTTGACTGGATTGTTAGCCACCTTTTAGATGTTTTTTGCTTACTTTGGCATAAAAAGCATTAATAAAACAACCACCGTCCCCGTTTATGATAAAAATAATTATATCATCACCACTTTTAGTGTATTTTTGTGTCTTTATTGGCAAAAAAACTGTTTGGAATCCGCTGCATTGCAACAACCACCGTCCCTAATTTTAATACCTATGTTGGCAATAAACTTATTTATTTGATAGCGCACAGGCAGTGTGAACTATCTAAGTAGCCCGCTTATGTCTTACCTGGCTAACAATCTATTTTACATCAGAGAAACATCTTGATGCATTATATTATTGAAAAATAACACCGTTATCTTTATGAAGTATAACGCAAATGGAGAGAGTGAGCTTTCCATAAGGAGGAGATAAACATGAAAAAACTCGTAACTCTTTTATATATTTTAGTAATATTTTTTTCAGTTTTTACAGCCTCTTGCAGCAAGCGTGGTAACTATTCTGATACAGAAAATTCAGTGATTACAGTTTATGCTGCCGCAGGTGCTCGCGTAGTTACTGACGAGGTAATCGCACTATTTACAAAACAGTCGGGAATCAAGGTGGACGTTAATTACACATCATCTGGTACGCTTGCACGTCAGATTGAAAGTGGAGCACCCTGTGATATCTACATATCTGCAAACTCAAAATGGATGGAATTTCTAAAAGAAAAAAAGATTTTGAATAACACAACAATTACAAAAATTGCAGGAAATTCTCTGGCGCTGATTATGCCGGTAAATAGAAATACACCTGTTCCACAATTTAATTATGATTATAATATTACCGTATTTACCGGCACAATCGCAATCGGAGACCCCTCATATGTGCCGGTCGGTTCTTATACAAAGCGTGCTTTCGACAAGCTGGGCTGGACAGATATGCTTGAGGGGCGTTTAATATTGGCAAAGGATGTCACCTCGGTATTGCGTTATGTCGAGCTCGGTGAGTGTGACTTTGGTATCGTCTATTATACCGAAGCTATTCAGTCAGACAAGGTTCAGATAGCCACAGAAATATCTGATGATTATTATCCCGAAATCTCATTTTATACTGCAATGCTTAATGGTGCAGATGAAAATAGCCTTGGATTTTTTAATCTTCTTACCGGTAAAGAAGGGTTGGCACTTTTTAAAAAGCATGGTTTTAAAGAGGTTAAAGGAAATTGATATGAATGGAGTCTGGATAGAGGCTGTCTGGTTGACAATTCGTGTGGCTGCTTTGAGTACAATGTGTACGTTGCCGGCAGCAGTGTTTCTTGGATGGCGACTTGCACGCTCATCATGCCGGCTCAAACCGGTTGCAGAAGCATTTATATCGTTTCCGCTGGTTGCACCCCCTGTAGTTACAGGTTATCTGCTGCTTATCCTTCTTGGTAGAAACAGCGCTATCGGCAAAATAGCCAGTGATCTTTTCGGTGTCAGCTTTACGTTTAATTTCACCGCACTGGTTACAGCCTCAATTGTTGTATCTTTTCCACTTGCGGTACGGTCAATACGTTCTGCATTTGAGCTTGTTGATAAATCATACGAAAAGGTGTCATTGACACTCGGGGCATCGCGTATTGATACCTTTTTCAGAGTAAGCATGCCTATGGCGTTGCCTGGTATTGTAAGCGGTATGGTTCTGGCTTTTGCAAGGAGTCTGGGCGAATTTGGTGCAACTATTACCCTTGCCGGAAACGTTCCAGGCAAGACACAAACGATGTCGCTTCTTATATATTCTGATATGCAGGTTCCCGGCAGAGAAAAAGAGGTCGTGATACTTATTTTAATATCATTGAGTATCTCCTTTGCAGCAATCGTCTTATCAGAAATAGCAAACCGTAAAACGAGGTATTTAAAAAAATGAGGCTATCTTTAAACGATGTGTCTTTAAGCATAGAAGATAAAAAATTTAATTATAATATCTCGTTAACTGATTCAATAATTGGCATCTTTGGTTTTTCCGGCTCAGGTAAGACAACCTTTCTTAACTGTATTGCAGGGCTGTTAAAACCCGATAGCGGATCCATTCGATTTAATGACACTCTTTTTTTTGATGACAATAAAAATATTAATCTTCCGCCAAACCGGCGTGATATTGGATTTGTTTTTCAGGAGCACTTTTTGTTTCCACATTTAACGGTAAAGCAGAATCTTGTATATAGTCGCCTGTATACAAAAGACAAATCAATCCACTTTAATTTTGATGCCGTATTGTCTCTACTTGATCTCGAAGATTTTTTGTATCAAAAGCCATTTCAACTTTCAGGCGGTGAGCGGCAACGAGTTGCGATCGGTCGGGCGTTGCTGTCGCAGCCGCGTCTACTGCTTTTTGATGAACCCTTTTCCAATCTCGATAAGACCCGACGAAAAGAGATAATATCATATCTGTTAAAAATAAATGCCTATTATCAGATTCCAATGTTTATTATCAGTCATGATCTTGAAGATATACTGAAATTGACATCTTATCTGGTCATTATAGATAAGGGGACGATTGTTACTGCAGGTAATTGTATCGATATTGCTGAATCAGGGAAAGTGGCGGGTATTGCAGGTTATTCGGCATTTACTAATATATTTGATGTTTACTGTATCAATCAGGTAAATGACGATAATACTTTGCTAAGATTCAGTGATGCTGCCCATTCAAAAAAAACATTCATCTGTGCGGCTGCCTCCGATCATACAATAATTTCAGCAGGGCAGAAAACCCGTCTTTCCGTATTGCCGGAAGATGTTATAATAGCACGGGAACCGTTTATACAATCGTCAATTCAAAATCAAATTAAGGGGGTTGTTTTAACAATTACGATAGTTGAGCAAGCCTGCTATATTAATGTTGATTGCGGCATAAATATTATTGCAGAAATTACTATTGCAGCACAACAAAGCCTGGATTTTAAAAAAAATGATTATGTATACTGTCTGATTAAAGCACGAGCTGTTAAGATTGTGCATGGTTACTAAATTGCCTAATGTGGGAAGAACAGTATCGATGAAAATTGTGAAATTAAAACAGATGATGGAGAAATAAAATGGAACAGATATTATTTAACCCAATCGGTATTATCCATACGCCGCATACAGATATAAAGGGAACCCCCATTCAGCCAATCGCGGCGGCGGGTGTTCGTGGTGCGATCGAATTATTGCCGGAATATATTCCTGGATTAAAAGATCTTGAAGGATTTTCTCACATAACGCTTCTGTACTATTTTCATAAGGTCGGAACACCACAGCTTGAAGTTACGCCCTTTATGGATACCGTTTTGCGTGGAATATTTGCCTGTAAAGCTCCTAAACGGCCAAATAAGATAGGGCTTTCGACAGTGCGACTGATTTCAATTGAAAAAAACATTATTAAAATAGAAGAGGCTGATATGTTGGACGGAACACCACTACTTGATATAAAGCCTTTTTATCCAAAATATGATAATCGGGAACACGTTAAGATTGGCTGGCTTGAAAAAAACAGCGATTTCCCTATAGATAAAATGTATGCCGATGACAGATTTCGTTAAAAGATCAATCGAGTAAACCACCGGCTTCGCCGGTAATTGTGATTTGTAGGGAAAAATATGAAACTTAATATTCGCAGTGAATTAATGATCGAAACAGAATCGGGGCTTAAATTTGACGAGAGAGTAATTTTGCTTTTAAAGCTTATTGCCAGTAGTGGTTCAATAAACACTGCCGTTAAAGAGTTCGGTATTTCATACTCACACGCGTGGAACCTGCTGAATAAACTTAATTGCAAGATGGAGTCCCCGGTTGTTGTCACTAAACGGGGCGGAAACGGTGGTGGTGTTTCGACGGTTACCGAAACCGGAATGCGCCTAATCGAGACATATGAATCGATTCAAAAAGAGATCAATGAGTTGCTTGAAAAAAAAGACTTTTCAGTGTAATTTGAGGATTATGAAAAAGGTTTTTATTATACTGATTACAAGAATTAAAACTCAATGTCTTCAAAAAACAGTTAGCTCATGTTTTGATTGTTGCTGAAAATACAATGCACCTTATCAAGACAGATGTATCGGTACAAAAGGAGATAGATTAGCTGCATTAAAAAAGAGACTATGTCGTGTAATATTAATTTTTTTCTGACATCGAAAATCTAAAGGTGTTCCAAGATAAACTAGGCAAAATTAGAGAGAATACTCCCCCCTCGTTTTTGTGCATATCAGTAGATAAAGAGTACGGAACAACTG
>JAQIBV010000042.1 GCA_027858855.1 Spirochaetota bacterium
ATCGATATTTTCTTTATAATATTGTTCTGTGCAATAACTATTTAAAGTCCCCCCTTGGGGGATTTAGGGGGCTTAAGGCTCGACATTTGCAAGATAATAATTGTGGGTAGAAGTCAGCTTATATTGTGATGATTATCATGTGTTTGAGGGCTATTATTCTGAAATTATTTCTATTGACACAGTTTATCTTTCAGTCATACAATTACTCATGGGAATTTAACAGAATACCCCTTTAGCAGAAGAGCCTTCCCCCACAAGAACGAAGACGAGTTGGAGAAACCATGAAAGCACCAGTTGAAGTCAAGAATCTGGCCGGACAATACTTTGATAAGGCGTCAGACTCGATCGCCTTTATTTTCAAATCACTTATGCAACTAAATGTTGAACCAAAACGTCTCTATGCAAAACGACTGAACTCGCTCCCGAACGACATTATTATCAATATCGATTACAAGTCGGGAGAGACAACCGGCTTCATCTCTTTCTTCTTCTCAATCAAGATAGCTCTGCATATATGCGGAAAACTGGTTCCCAACATCGACAACAGCTCATTCAGCGACGAACACCTGGATATTCTGGGTGAAATGGGAAACATGATCGCCGGAAATGCCATAAGTAAATTTCAGCTTATTAACCAGGACATGCGTATACAGACACCCTACCACTCTGGCTACTTTAACATTCTGGCCGCCGAGAAGGAGTACTGGATTTTTTCCAGCAATTATGAGTGTGATTCAGGAAAGGTGGGCATTCTTCTTGCCCAGAAAAAGGAGCAGGAGTAAACTTTCTGTCAAACGAAGAAGCCTCATATGAAAGGAATATTTTATTAGTCGGTAAAACTGTAGAGCAGTTCTATCTCCTTTTTCCACAGGCTGTCATCTGTCGTCTCAAGAATTAGAGGCATATTGTCAAAACGGCTGTCATTCATAATAAACCGGAAAGCATCAAGACCGATATTCCCCTTACCAAGACTGTTGTGACGATCGACATGACTGTCATATTCACTCTTTGCATCGTTAAGGTGCATTCCCCGCAAATAATTGAAACCAATAATATTACCAAAGGATTCAAATGTTTGTGCGCACGCCTTTTCACTTCGAAGATCATAACCAGCAGCAAAAAGATGACAGGTATCAAGACATATTCCCACCCGCGATTTATCTTTCACGCGTGAAATAATATAGGACAACTGCTCGAAGGTATGACCAACACTTGACCCCTGTCCTGCGGTATTTTCAAGAACCATTATGATCTGCTCTGTATCTTCAATAACACTGTTTATTCCGTCGGCGATTCTGTTCATACAGCTCTCTTCGTCAATGGCTTTCAGATGTGCGCCAGGATGAAAGTTCAGTAATTTCAATCCCAGCTTCTCGGCCCGCTGTGCTTCATCAAGAAGTGCATTCAACGATTTGTTACGCTTAAGGTCATCAGGATTGCCAATGTTTATCAGATAACTGTCGTGCGGTAAAACATAGTCATCCGAAATTCCAGCTTTTACCAGATTCTCTTTAAACAACAGAACCGACTCACCCGTTAACGGCGAAGCCGTCCACTGACGCTGGTTTTTGGTAAAAAGAGCAAAGGCTGTTGCACCAATTTTCACTGCGTTTAGCGGCGCATTCTCGACTCCACCTGCCGCCGAAACATGTGCGCCGATATATTTCTTTATTGTTTTCATAGTCATTTTTTCAATGAGCTTGCGCCCAGTTAGGCGCGCGCCCGACATCAACAACAACCGGAATAGAAAGTTCCATCACGCCCTCCATCTCCTGTTTTATTGTCTGAATAAAAAATTCCTCATTATCGGCAAGCTCGAAAACAAGTTCATCGTGAACCTGCATAATTAGCCTGCTTTTCAGGCCCATCTCGCGAATTATTTTTTCAAGCGAGATCATCGCAAGCTTTATCATGTCGGCCGAGGTTCCCTGTATCGGAGTATTGATAGCAATCCGCTCGGCTCCCTCACGGGGAAACTGGCTTTTCGAGTTTATCTCGGGAACATAGCGACGCCGACCGGAGAGGGTTTCGACATAACCATTTTCACGGGCAAAAGCGATTGTCCGTTCAATGTAGTCCCTGAAACCGGGATAGGTTTCAAAATAGCGGTCAATAAATTTCTTTGCTTCACTGACCGAAAGGTCTATCTGCTTTGAAAGACCATAGGGGCTAACGCCGTAAATTGTCGCAAAATTTACAACCTTGGCCTGTCGACGCATAGTCGGGTTAACATCTTCTTCGGATACACCAAAAATACGGGAAGCAGTTAATGTATGGATATCAGTATTAGAAACAAAGGCCTGACGCATCGCCTGATCCCCCGATATATGAGCAGCCAAACGAAGCTCTATCTGCGAATAGTCAGCAGCCACTATTGAAAAGCCTCGTGGTGCAATAAACCCCTCTCGTATCAGCCGGCCGAAATCGTCCTTAATTGGAATGTTCTGCAGATTAGGATCACTGGAACTAAGACGCCCGGTTGCAACCACAGTTTGATTGTAGGAAGTGTGTATCCGCCCAGTCGAAGGCTCAATAAGAGTCGGAAGTGAGTCGATGTAAGTGCTCTTCAGTTTGCTCAGTGTACGGTATTTAATGAGTTTTTCGATAACTGGGTGATCATTGCGAAGAGCCTCTAACACCGATATATCGGTTGAGAAACCAGTCTTGGTCTTCTTGACAGATTTAAGCCCCAGACGCTCGCTGTCAAAAAGCAGCGAAGAGAGCTCCTTTGTCGAGTTTATATTAAACGGACCGCCGGCATATTCGTGAATCTGTTTTTCAAGCTCCTGAAGATGAGCATCATTTTCAACAGAGAGTCGTTTAAAATGCTCTGGGTCGATAAGCACACCCTCGTACTCCATCTGTGAAAGAACCTTAAGCAGGGGTATCTCCATTTTATAAAAAAGCTCAGAGAGAACCTGATCCTTCTCTATCTCTGGCTTTAGTTTATTATATAACCGATAGGTTATGTCGGTATCCTCAATCGCATAAACACTAATTTCATCGAGTGGAACCTCTATCAGAGGTCGACTGTTCTTGCCCTTACCGACAAGATCTTTATATTTTATGGTACTGTATCCCAAAATTCGCTCTGCCATATCATCCATGTTATGACGATCCGCGGGGTTCAACAAATACGAAGCAATCATCGTATCAAAATAGATTCCCGAAAGCTCTATTCCGGCTTTACGCAGAATCATAAGATCAAATTTGATATTCTGCCCAACTTTTTTAATAGAGCTGTCCTGAAGCACCTCGCTCAATGAAGCAAGAAGCTCCTCTTTACTGAACTCAGTATCACACTCATTAAAGAGCCCGCCCCCAGAAACTGGGAAGTAGTAGCCCTGTTTTTCAACAACAGAGATCGAAACACCAACCAGTTGAGCTCGATGGTGATGCAAATCGGTCGTCTCAGTATCGACAGCAATCACAGACGCTGTTTTAATGCGCTCAAGAGCCGTTGCAAGCTGATCACGATGTGTTACACAAAGATAGTCGACCTCTGCCTGATTATAGCTATCCTTCTGCGGAATTCTGCTTCCGAAATAGTCATTTGAAATGGAACGCATCTCGAGAGAATTAAAGTAGTTGGCACAGCGATCATTATCAAAACCGGAAAATAGCGCCTCGTTCAATGAAAAATTTAGTTCAATGTCTGAAACAATAGTCACAAGTTTTTTAGAGAGAAAGGCATCTTCACGATAATCAATTAAATTCTGTTTTTGTTTGCCCTTTATCTCTTCAATGTTTTCATAAATTTTTTCCAATGTTCCATACTTTGCAATCAAAGCCGTTGCACCTTTCGGGCCAATACCCTTTACACCGGGAATATTATCCGCACTGTCACCCACCAGGGCCATGTAATCGATAATCTGATCAGGGCTGACCCCCAGCTTATCTTTTACTGCATTCGTATCATAGATTACAAACTCTGTAACACCCTTACTGTTCGCATAGATCTTCACAGAATCATTAACCAGCTGATAGGCATCCTTATCACCGGTAACAAGAAAAACTTCACACTCACCGGCAAACTGTGACGCAACCGCGCCAAGAATGTCATCGGCCTCGTATTCCTGTTGAATAAGAACCGGAATATCAAGAACGGTCACAAGATTTTTAATCTCTTCTATTTGGCTGCGTAAATCGTCGGGCATTTTTTTTCGGTTTGCCTTGTACTCTTTGTACATATCAAAACGAAACGACTTACCCGGAGGATCAAACGCTACAGCGATGTAATCAGGAACCTGATCACGTATCAACTGCAGTACCATACGGGCGAATCCGAAAACAGCAGACGTATTTTCGCCTTTACTGTTTGTCAGGGGATTATTTATAAATGCATAGTAGGCCCGGTAACAAAGCGCATGGCCATCAATCACATAGAGTTTTTTCACGCAGCCTCCATTGGAATTCATATTTTAACCTGGTTTAAAAAAATTCACAACTTCACAACTTCACAAAGATGCCTGTCTTTTGGAATTTTATTTTTAAGACTTACAACTAACAAGCAGCTCATTGATTGATTAAATTTGATAGAATTAATAAAGTTTTCAAAACGCAGTTTTATCAGATAATTATAAAAGGGGCGGGGCAATTCACGTCAACCCTTATTAGGGTAAAAATATATATCCCGATTTGATCACTTCTGCAGTTCTTTTCATGGCAGATAGGTTATTTTTAATGCGGGAACGAATACTCTTCACATATGCATAAGTTTATTTTTTAAGGCTCTCAATAACCGATCTTATTGTCTGCTGCAACTTTGCAGAATCAAACGGCTTTGTTAAATAATAGTCGAACCCTGCTTTGAGAATCTCAAGCTGTTCATTATCTGAGGCGTAGGCGGTAATGGCCACGATCGCCACAGGATCTACATTGGCCTCTTTTTCATGGTTTCGAATCTGCTGCAGTGCATCAATACCGGACAATCGGGGCATTTGTATATCCATAAGAATAAGATCAAAGACGGTCTCACATGCGCTCAAAGCTGCGTCTTCACCGTTATCGACCAGAGTTATGACATGTCCCTCTTTTTCAAGCAGAGTGGTTATAAAGACCGCATTGATTCGATTATCTTCGGCAATAAGAATGTTTAGAGAGGTATTGACGCAGATATCCTTATCAGTTTCTATAGGACCAGTTTTGTCTGAAAGGTCAGGAACCAAAGGCATGGAAACCGTAAAGCAGCTGCCCTCACCGTGTTCACTGGAAACTGATATTGTACCATTGAAGAGTTCGACCAGACGATCCACAATATAAAGACCAAGCCCGATTCCACTGGACTGATTGTTATAGGTATCGATTGAACGGTAAAAGGAGTTAAAGATCATATCCAGATCCTCTTGTGCAATTCCGATTCCGTTGTCAGATACTTTTACACTGATACCGCATTTCCCGCCCTCACCTGAGACAAACTCTGCAGCGAAGGTAACTTCTCCACCGGCATCTGTATACTTGATGGCATTAGAGATCAGGTTCGAGAAGATCTGGCGAAGCCGGTGACTATCCATGAAGACCACAAAATCGAGCCTGTCGGATGTATCTGAAATAATTGAGATGTTTTTCTTTTTGGATTGAAGTTCAAACTCCTGGACAATACATTCTAAAAAAGTTTTAAGACGAAAATGACGATTGTTAAGCGTAATCAGGTCATTTTCAATTTTAGATAAATCTAGAAGATCATCTATCAGATACTTGAGGGTTTCTGCCGCCTCCTTTATCATGCCAAGGTAGACGCCCTTCTGTTTACACTCCTCACTGTCTATAATAAGATCGGTAATACCCATAATGCCATTCAAGGGTGTGCGCAATTCATGGCTCATTTTGGCCATGAAGACATCCTTGCGCTTAGTCGCCAGGTCGGCTCGTTCTCTTTCCTCGATAAGTTTCTGATTAACCCTTTTTATCCGTTTAAAAGAATATCTGAACACTTCTGCAACCAGTATGACCAT
>JAQIBV010000050.1 GCA_027858855.1 Spirochaetota bacterium
ATCGATATTTTCTTTATAATATTGTTCTGTGCAATAACTATTTAAAGTCCCCCCTTGGGGGATTTAGGGGGCTTAAGGCTCGACATTTGCAAGATAATAATTGTGGGTAGAAGTCAGCTGGCGGGGGGTGACAAACATAAAATTTTTGTACACCGGCTTCAGTTGAAACCCTTGTTTCAAATCAAAACTACTTCTGCTGAAGAATATCGATTTTAAATCTCAGTGGCCTCAGGTGATAAATATCATTTTTGAACCATAACTGCGTCGGGTAAAGAATATCTATTTTGAATCACAATTACGTCAGGTGATAAATATTTGTTTAAATCACACATGTTTCAAGAAATAAAAATTTTTACTTTAATCGGGTCTTAAATATAATTGGAGACAAGCATTATAATTTCAAATCATGATTAGCATTTTAAATTCTAATCATGCCGGTTTTAAGCACTCCGAAATTTTACTATTTTTAATTAAAGAGCTCATTTTTTAGCTTGAGTCAGGCAGCAGAAGCGTTAAGAGTGGTATAGTTTCTACAGGAAATAATTGTAACTCCTTTGTTCAGGCATAATACTGCCCCATTTCTTGTAGATATATCCGTTAAATTGACAAGGGGATTGGTAATACAAATATGTCTCAATTAACACTGATAGCAACATGCGCATTCGGTCTTGAAGCCATAACGGTGCGCGAGCTTAAAAACATGGGGTTCACCAATTTGGTTACCGAAAATGGCAGAATTGCCTTTGCCGGCAATTACACCGATATCGCCCGTTGCAACATCTCTCTACGAACCGCCGACCGTATTCTGCTGAAAATAGCCGACTTTTATGCAGCTGATTTCGAGGAGCTGTATCAGGCAACCAGGGCAATAGCCTGGGAAGATATAATTCCACAAAATGGCAAGATGCACATTATCGGAAAATCTGTAAAATCATCACTGCACAGTGTGCCAGCCTGTCAATCGACCGTAAAAAAAGCTATCGTTGAGGCCATGCAGAGAAAGTATAAACTGGAAAAATTTCCGGAAAACGGGCCTGTTTATAAAATTGAAATTGCACTCCTTAAAAATCGTGCTACACTTTCGATCGACACCAGCGGCAGCGGCCTGCACAAGCGTGGGTATCGAACCGCTGCGGGCGATGCTCCTTTGCGGGAAACACTGGCTGCAGCCATGGTGCTCTTAAGTCGATGGGATATCACTCGTCCACTTGCCGATCCGCTATGTGGCTCTGGAACAATCGCTATTGAGGCTGCACTTATAGGTAAAAACATCGCCCCGGGTTTATATCGCAACTTTGCTTCTGAAGATTGGCCTCAAATTCCACCAACAGTATGGAAGAGCATACGTGATGAGGCTCAAAAAGCAATTATTCCCACTGGCGACATTTCGATATTTGCCTCGGATCATAATCGCAAGGTTCTGCGTATTGCCATGGAAAATGCGGAACGGGCTCGTGTTGCCGACTGTATAACCTTTCAGGGAAAACCCTTACAAGAATTCAGCACAAAAAAAAGGCTGGGTGTAATCATTACAAACCCTCCTTATGGTGAGCGGCTGCTTGAAAAAGAGGAGGCAGAGTTGCTCTATTCAGAAATGGGTGAAGTTTTTTCTAAACTGGATAACTGGTCTCTTTTTATTCTGACTTCTCATGAGAAATTCTGTGAAAAGTTTAAAAGACGCGCCGATAAAAACCGCAAACTTTATAACGGAATGATAAGATGCTATCTGTACAGTTTTTTTTCGAAAGAGAACCCGTTGCACAAAAAGAAAGATGAAGTGTCAATCGAGACTCTACCGGATAAATAAAATAGAATCAAATTATGGTACACAAAATATTTTAAAATAGAGTAAAGGAGAAATACTATGCAAAAAGAACTCTTCGGAAGATATAATGACAGGGAAGTGAATCTTTACACACTTACCGATGGTAAAATGTCTGCACGAATTACAAACTTCGGAGCTTCACTTGTCTCTTTAACCGTCCCAGACAAGACGGGCGCTCTTCGCGATGTTGTACTTGGATACGATACACTTGACGGCTACATTAACAATAGTTGCTATGTCGGTGTCACAGTCGGACGCTATGCAAACCGAATAGGAGGAGCAGCATTTTCTATTGACGGAATAATCTTTCCGCTCAGTGCAAACGAGGGTGGCAACACACTTCACGGAGGCTCTGCCGGTTTTGACAGACTCCTCTGGAATGTAGATAATATTTCTGAAAACAGCATCACGCTCTCACTTACAAGCTCGGATGGAGACCAAGGTTTCCCAGGGGCCGTCAAGGTTTTACACACTATAACAGTTACTGATGGAGAGCTTCAACTGGAATATCAGGCAACTACCGACAAAAAGACCCATGTAAATCTGACTAATCACAGCTATTTTAACCTTAACGGTGAAGGTAGCGGCACAATTAACAACCACACCGTAACTATCCCGACCGCCTTTATAACCGAAGTTGACAATGAGAGCATCCCGACCGGAGCAATAACCGAAATGAAGGGCTCCTTTTTTGATCTTCGAAATGGCTCAAAAATTAGTGATAAGCTTAAAGAAAACTCCGGAATGTTTTATGACATCAATTATGTATTAAACAATGAAGGAGCATTCGCACTGGCCGCAACCGTAACATCAGAGGAAAGCGGTATTACAATAGAGGCAAAGACCGATGCTCCCGGTATTCAGTTTTACGGAGGTCAGTTCATTGACTCTGTTGCGGGGAAAAATGGACACACATATAATCAAAATGATGGATTCTGTTTAGAGGCACAGTTATATCCGGATACTCCTAACAAGGGCGACTTCCCTTCGTCTCTGCTTCTACCAGGGCAGACCTACACGCAAAAAACAGTATATCGTTTCAGCTGTCGGGGTTAAGTCTTATCAAACCAACGGGGAGTTCGTATTCACTCCCCTCTCTTTTTCCGTTGTTACGAAAGCCCATCTTTTTAAGATAGACCCTGTGTATTGAAGAAGATACTCTGAATATGAAGTGGGTAAAACCATACTGCTGAAGATGTCTGCTCCAGGTGTAATAGAGGTACCAGGCCAGTTTCAAATCACGATAACCAACAACTACATAGTCAAGCCGTACAAGCAGACGCATCCCTACAGGGCGAAGAATAAGAACCCCGGTAACGGTACTGTTGCGGATCAAAAAATAGAGCAGATCTTTTTTTCCAATTGTGAAATTAAATTCGGGAAAGGTAGCGACAATATCTTTTCTGTAATAGTCTAAAAAATAGTTAAGATAGCTAGAATTCTGTTCGGATTGCACAATTTTCAGGTTAACACTGGTTCTGTACAACTGTACCAGGTAATAGATGTTTGTTGCAGCAATAAAAATATTAACCAGAAGAACAGGAAGCGATCCAATACAGAATCCATACAGAGACATCAGAAGCGAGCCTGCCAGATTAAGCCACCGAAGCCTGGTTCGAGAGCTCATCATTAATGATAGCGCAATAAAAAACGAGGCGATATAGCCTACCCACTCTATTATCATCGACTCTCCCGGATTAGATATACACTAACAACAGCAGTTCTTTCATCTTCTATTATTAAACGAGAGAACCGAAAAGAGAATAAACAGCAACGGAACAACAAAGTTAAGAAAAAGCCCCGGAGTCACCAAGTAGTCCGGTGCGTGAGTTATTGAACCTGAAAGAACAATAATTAGCATGTGAATGATATAGAGCAGATTTAGAGTCACACGCGCTATGAGTATAATAAGATAGGGGAAAAATATTGTCGCAAACATTACAAAAACAAGGCCGATCATATTAATAGAAAGAGGATTGCTGACAACATACCAGAAATCGAGGATGTAAAAACGAGCGACTGGTAAAAGTACAGCGAAGAAAGCAGCCACGAAATTAATCAATATCAGCCTCTCCCATATAACCAGATCCATAAACCAGTTAAACAGAAACGAAAAAAACCTTATCACAATTTCTGCAATATATGAAACGATGTCCAGAACTGTATTTTTAATAAGCTGAATCATTAGCCTCTCCTAAGTATCTTCTATACATGCATACGAGCACTTTCATGGTAACACTAAAATTGTTAAAAAAAGTCTCCAGCTATCTGGTCATAAATCCGGTTTTTGGGGAATCCCGATTTTCAGAAAACTTTGAACAGCAGATGTGAAACCGGCTGGGCCGGATTCATCGACAGAGACAAACCGGGGTTCAGACAGAATCGAACCGTCATATTTTCGCACAAGAAACGGATAGTCAACAACTTCAAGCATGGGTAGATCATTTACAGAGTCACCCACCCCCATAGTCAAATTGTCGTTTTGTGCATTACTGAAACATTTTTCTATAAGCAGTTTTATCGCATTCCCCTTAGAGCAGCTCTTCGGTAACAGATGATAAAATCGACCACCACGTGTCACCTGGATATCATAAGGTTCCGTGACAGCATTTACCCTATCAAGCGAAAGATCATGAATATCTGTGTGAAACGGAAGAGTCCCCCGTCTATGAAGAGAATAGGCGGCCCGTTTTTCTGAAAGTCCGGTTAACCGAGAAAGCTGGGCGGCACTCATCTGATCAAAAAAAGTAACCTTACCATAACTGCCGTTTTGCAGAATACTTTTAACCTGTATTAGCGAATGATCATCAAACGAAACGAGTAGCTCATAACTGTATCCGGTTTCAGGGTTGCAAAAACCAAGGCCGGCACCGTTTTCAAAAATAAAGGGAGAGCCATTTTGAAGTTCAAGCTGGAGATCACGAATCTCTTCAAAGGTTTTACTCGAAACAAAAATAAGAGGAATACCATTGTCACGCAACAGCCGAAAACCGGGAAGTGAAAACTGATAAGAGTAGCTTTCATGGTCGAGAAAAGTTCCATCAAGATCACTAAAACAGAGTCTCATCTACTGCTCCGGTACAATTATCAGAGTATTTCTATTAGACCTGACTCGTTTAGCCATTGCCTCACTTCCCCGACGCTTCAACTCTTCATTAATATAATTAACAGCCAGTTCTGAATCAATTCCACTACTGACGTTAAGAGTAACTGAAGCTATGGTTATCCTTCTGCGCTTAAGATCGTTCAGAAGCAGAAACAAGTGACTCTTCGAAACTTCAGAAAGATCACCTTGTGATGTCAGTGTTAAGGGTACTGTATAGTTAATTTGATCTTTACCTCGATCGGAAACGGCAATAGAGGGGCCACTTCCCGTAACGGTAGCACTGTTTCCGGCAGAATCAGTAAAGACACATCTCCAGGTGAGAACTGACAACGGCTGGAAAGTGGTTTCGTCGAAAGAGAGAGGGATCTCTACCATTTCAGGGACTGCTTCGTGACGCCGGTAAACCGCAATTTTTTTTGCTCCGTCAAAGAGCTCTATCATGTATGATGCTACAGAATTTCGGTCACTACCAGAAAAAATCAATCGTACAACTGCAGCCGGATCGGGCTTAATAGTTTCATTATCATTTTGCACTTTAATCAACGGAGCTGTTGTATCGACATTAAAGTACTTAACAGGCGACTCAGGATTATCACCGGTAGAATAGTAAACCTTAATGAAATAGGCATAACGTCCTTCGGGCAGATCTTTTGGTATGTCATAGAGCAATAACTCTCCATTGGTGTGGTTTGTAATATGCTCTAAGTTTTCTCCTTCCTCATTCTGTATAAATATCTCATATCGGTTTACGAGCTCTTTTCTGGGTATATATAATATGAATTCAGCTTTGCTATCATTCGCTGAATAAAACTCCTTGTCAGAAACAACATCTACACGCATAATTTTTGAAACAACAAGAATTGAGTCAATTTCCTGAACCGTTCTGTTGCCTGCCTGATCGACTCCTTCAAGCCGATACAAATAGACTCCCTCTTCAACAGGTTGTCCTGAACCTGTATTGCCATCCCATTCAAGACGCGTAGGAAGCCCTTTGGCCTTCCAGTCATATCTTCTGACTATTGTATTATCAGATTTTTTAATTAACACACCACTCCACTCATCATCTATACTAACCTCAGCCTCGATGCGTTGTTCAATAAAAAATTTGTCTGTTTCGTGTATGAATATTTTTTCAGGTGCATGTATAGAAAAAGCCGGTGGCAGAGTATCAAGGATAAAGGTGTCGGTACGCTTCGTTATTACGCGACCCGCGTCTGTTTGTACCGACAATTCGGCATAATAAAGACCATCATCGCAGATAGCACCACTATTGTCTCTTCCGTCCCACTCATACTGATCAGGCAGACGGAAAGCTGTTTCAGTTGCAAGAACACGCTCTATAAAAGAACCCTGCCCCGTTGTGCGGTAATCAATGCTGCGAATAGGGGCGCCACTGCGATCGATGATAGAAAGTTCCCAGCTTTTGATATTACTGTATTGAGCAAATTCAATTACCTGAGTATCTTTAATAGAATCACCGTTTGGCGAAAAATGATAATCTTTTAAACGTAATCTTAAATCATCACTGTCATCCAGTTTGGAACTAAATGAAAATGAAGCACCAATATATTGGTTAAAATCATACTTTTCTTTATGAGCAACAGCATAATCAATTCGCCCAGTTAAGTCACTTCGTGAAACAGCATAACCGACACCAAGTGTAAAATCTCCATATGAATAGGCATCGGGGTAAATGATACCAGCCCGTAGAAAATAGTTATCATACAGCTGTGATTCAAGACCGAACTTGAACGGCAACTGGAAATAGTCGACTGTCATTGAAACTTCCTGATAAAAGCGGATCGAAGCCGGGTTTGAACGAAAGAAAAGGAAGCTGGAACCTAATGTAGCGTTCGACAGCGATGTATAGTCGGTTTTACCGGCACCGGAAAGTGAACCTGGAGCCCACATTAAGCCGGTCTGAATATCATAAATACCAAAATTACGGGTAAAAGTATAGCTATATGGAAGCTGTTTCTGAAGCCCGGCAGTAAGACCAAAATGTGAAGCATTAGATAGATACCCGAGATAATAGTACGCAAGACCAACTCCAAAATAGTAGCCGTTGCCTATATAATTTGCGATGTTTAAACGAAGAATATGGGTGTCAATATGATCGGTATCATAAACATCGAGCATGGAGTACTCAAATGCAGTCTTAAAATACTGATTAGGCACAACACCAATGAATGAGGGGTAGGAAAAACCGCCAAAATAGCCGGAAAAGTTGACAGAATAGGTTGTAGAAACCTCGTCTCCAACGGAAGCCGGATTATAGATTATTCCGTTTATATACTTATCTGTTACACCGGTAAAGGCACGCCCTGCATGAACCGGTGAATTGCCTGTTATTATAAGCATCTTCTGGTCATTTTCTTCAAATGAGTAGAGAGATGTTACAGCGCAAAGGCTGATTAATAAAACACAGATTAGTTTCAGGATCAATTGAAAATGATAACGGAAAGATAAAAATTTCATAGTGGCTCTTCTGTTTTCAGTGCTCATATTGTAATCATTAACCACAAGTAGAGCAATTTTATCAATAATAAAAAATTCCCTTCTGTTTAAACCCGAAAACCATCATATAAAGATGGCTGAAGATTATAAAACTAAATTCTAAAACAATGTTTTAGATAAACCCTATAAATTGATAAGATGGATTGCTATTGACATATCTAAACGCCAAATCAATATAACAATACAATCGTAGCAATCGGAGTTTGAACAAAATGAATATTACAGAGGCTACCGTAGAGGCTATCAAAACTGTGGCTGATTTAGAGAGCCGAAACTACGACACACCCTACCCCGAAGAAGATCTGAAACTAGAACTTCAGCGTAACGACTCACTGTTTTTATGCAGCTATAATGACTCTGGAATACTAACCGGCTATCTGATTGCACGGTATATTCTGGGTGAATGCGAAATTCACCGAATAACTGTTGCTGCAGATTTTCGTCGCACAGGTATAGCAGAGGCGCTTCTGAACAACCTGGAAAAAATATGTATTGACCATACAGCATACTCAATTTTTCTTGAAGTTAACGAGAAGAACGTACCTGCTTGCAATTTTTACCACAAAAAGGGTTTTTTTGAACTATCGCGACGAAAAAAATATTACGGAAGCGCTGATGCGCTGATACTGAGGAAGAGGATTGCCCATGTTAACGATACGGAAGAGCGAATTTGTTAAATCGGTTGTTGGAACAAACTACCCGGCAGACGAAAAAGCTGAATTTGCCTTTTTAGGCCGCTCTAACAGTGGCAAGTCATCACTTATCAATATGTTGGTTAACAGAAAAAAACTGGTAAAAACCGGTCAGACTCCCGGCATGACCAAGATGCTGAACTACTTTCTTATTAACGACAGTTTTCATATTGTGGATATGCCGGGATACGGATTCGCCAAGGTTCCTATCAGCGTAAAAAAAGATTTTCAGAAACTGCTGACATCCTACATTACCGAACGGAAAGAATTCATTCGCATACTCTTTCTTCTTATGGATATCCGGAGAATGCCCGGAGAGGATGAGTTTTTCTTTCTTAATCTGTTGGCGGCAAACAATATCCCTACCGCCTTAACACTTACAAAGGCCGACAAGCTATCTAAGGCACAGCAGCAAAAGCAGATTGCACAGATAATAAAAACGGCGGACATAGATGAAAAAAATATTTTCACTACATCGACCCTGAAAAAAAGCGGCAAAGAGAGTATCCTTGCCGCAATAGAAGATGCTCTTTAAGAGCATCACTTTATTTATAGAAAGGACGTGCTTGATCGAAAGTCTCTCCGTTAAGCTTAGCAAACTCTTTCAGAAGTTCCTTCTGACGTGCCGACAGCTTTTTCGGAATATCGATATTAACACGAACATGCTGGTCACCCTTGCCGTATGAACCAAGATAGGGTAATCCCTGTCCTTTAAGACGGAAGATCTGCCCGCTCTGCGTTCCGGAAGGAACCTTTAACTTAATTTTTTTACCGTAAATGGTATCTACCAGGATCTCTCCACCTAAACATGCAAGCGGAATTGATATACTGACATCAAGAAGAAGATCATTGCCATGACGCTCAAACAGTTCATGTTTGCGCACATGCAACAGCACATAAAGATCGCCACGAGTACCGCCACCGCTACTCTGCTCACCTTCGCCGGTAATCTTAAGACGTGATCCTGATTCAACTCCCGGTGGAACTTTGACGGTAATCTTACGCTTCTGAACCTTTAGACCGCTTCCATTACATGTTTTACATGGATTACCGATAATCTTACCTTCACCCCGGCACTTGTAACAGGTCTGAGTTACAGAGAAAAAGCCCTGTGTCTGACGAACCTGGCCGGTACCATTACAGACCGGGCAAGTTGTAGTTTTGGAACCTGGTGCTGAACCGGAACCTGAACAGGTTGCGCAATGTTCGTGTCGCGGAATCTCTATCTGAACCTCATGACCGATAGCAGCCTCTTCAAGAGTAAGGCTCAGATCATATTGAATATCGGCTCCTCTGCGTGCCCGCTGGGATGAACCAGGACGACCACCGAAACCACCGCCGCCGCCAAAGAATCCTTCAAAAATGTCTCCAAGATCAAAATCACCGAAGATATCAGAAAAATCAGCGGAGGCACCGCGTCCGAATCCTTCAAAACCACCAACACCTTCGTGACCGAATTTATCATACTGAGATCGCTTCTTCGAATCCCGAAGAACTTCATAGGCCTCGGTAGCCTCTTTGAACTTGTCTTCGGCTTCTTGATTTCCCTTATTTCGGTCGGGGTGGTATTTAAGCGCAAGTTGTCGGTACGCCTTTTTTATCTCATCTTCATTGGCGCTTTTTGACACACCCAATACTTCATAATAGTCTCGTTTTGAAGCCAAATTTCCCTCTCTTTATTACTTACATACTTAACCATTATTAAAGAGACAATATAACGGTATAAAACAGGGATGTACCGGAGATACATATCTCCAGTACATCTTTATCTAATAGGAACCTCTAATAATTAACTTTTTTGAACTTTCGAAAAATCCCTATAAAATAGAAATTAAACGGTGATACCCATCCCAAAAAAGTAATTTTTCGAAATTCCCAACCATAATAATATCAGACTAATTCCCGAAAACCTTTTTCTTTAAAAAAAGATAACTCAGCAGAATTAAAGATCCGATATCGTTTTACTTCTTCTCATCATCGTCAACAACTTCATAATCCGCATCATACACGTTGCCCTGTGATCCCTGCTGCTCGGCTCCCTGTGACTTATCGGAATCTTCTGGTTGCGCCTGCGAAGCATCGGCACCTGGTTGTGCACCGGCCTGCTGGTAAATACGCTGAGCAAACTGGTGAGAACTCTGCTCTACAGCTGTTTTAGCAGCTTTGATTGCTTCAATATCGGTACCAGCCATAGCGCTTTTCAGCTTCTCAAGCTCGGACTCGATCTTCATCTTCTCGCCCTCTTCTATCTTATCGGCATTGTCTTTAACCAATTTTTCAAGAGAGTAAACCAGAGTATCAGACTCGTTTCTAACTTCTATCAGTTCACGTGCCTTCTTGTCATCAGAAGCGTGAGATTCGGCATCTTGAACCATTTTATTGATATCGTCTTCTGACAATCCACCTGAAGACTCAATTCTAATTTTTTGCTCTTTTCCAGTACCAAGGTCTTTAGCAGATACATGTACGATACCATTAGCATCAATATCGAAAGTAACCTCAACCTGCGGCACTCCGCGTGGAGCCGGCGGAATATCTGTAAGCTCAAAGCGTCCCAGTGTTCTGTTTTGAGATGCAAGCTCACGCTCACCCTGAAGAACATGCACCGTTACAGCCGGTTGGTTATCGGCAGCTGTAGAGAATACCTGGCTTTTCTTGCTTGGAATGGTTGTGTTTCGCTCTATAAGCTTAGTCATCACACCACCAAGTGTCTCAATACCAAGTGACAGAGGCGTTACATCAAGCAGAAGAACATCGTTTACATCACCCGAAAGAACTCCCCCCTGGATAGCAGCACCGATTGCAACAACCTCGTCCGGATTAACGCCACGGTGAGGATCACGTCCGAAAAGCTCCTTAACAAGTTCCTGAACAGCAGGAATACGTGTTGAACCACCAACAAGAATTACCTCATCAATATCAGCAGCGGTTACACCAGCATCACGAATAGCCTGCTCGCAAGGCTCTTTAGTCGCCATAACCAGGTTTTCAGTCATTTGATTAAATTTTGAACGAGTCAATGTCATCACAAGGTGCTTCGGACCAGATGCATCCGCAGTAAGAAACGGAATATTGATTTCAGTTTCCATCTTAGTCGAAAGCTCTATCTTGGCCTTCTCAGCACCCTCTTTCAAACGCTGAAGCGCCATCTTATCTTTCGATACATCAATTCCACTTTGACGCTTAAACTCTTCTATCAGCCACTCCATCACAGCGATGTCAAAATCATCACCACCAAGGTGAGTGTTACCATTTGTAGATTTTACTTCGAATACACCATCACCAAGTTCAAGAACAGAAACATCAAATGTTCCACCACCAAGGTCATACACGGCTACCTTTTGGTTCTTGTTGGTCTTTTCAAGGCCATAAGCAAGCGATGCAGCTGTAGGCTCATTAATAATACGCTCTACTTCAAGACCGGCAATTTTTCCAGCATCCTTTGTTGCCTGACGCTGTGCGTCATTGAAATAGGCAGGTACTGTAATAACAGCCTTTGTAACTGTTTCTCCTAGAAAATCTTCTGCAGTTTGTTTCATCTTCTGAAGAATACGTGCAGAAATTTCCTGAGGTGAAAACTCACCTGCAACAGTCTTAATTTTTATTCCACCTGTGGAATCATCGCTAAGGTCATAAGGCACATAGCGTTTCTCTTCGGTTATTTCACCAAATTTACGCCCCATGAAACGTTTCGCAGAACGAATCGTATTTTCTGGATTAGTAATAATCTGGTTTTTTGCAACCTGACCAACATGGCGGTCGCCCTTTTCAGTATACGCAACTATTGAAGGAGTTGTTCTCTGCCCCTCAGAGTTTTGTATTACTACGGGTTCGCCCCCCTGCATAACAGCAACACACGAATTTGTTGTTCCTAAGTCAATTCCAATTATTTTACTCATAATCTTTACTCCTTCTGTTAAATAACTAATTTATAATTATTATACCAGGCTGCATAAACAATAAAAAACACTAACGCAACCTGACATCACTTACTACTGGCAACTCTGACAAAGACGCTTCTTAAAGTCTCATAGAAAACAGCCAGATCCAGACTTTTCGGTTTGAAACCAGAACTGTTAATAAAACTTAGCGCAGTTGTCATCTACCCTTCATTGGCTTCACCATCATTTGCTCCAGGAGCAGCCGGTTTAGTAACCTGAACTTTTGAACTACGCAAAACAAACTCATCAAACTTAAATCCTTTCTGATAAACCTTTGTTACAGTATCCTCATCAATACCCTCGCCGGCAGAAATTTCTATTGCCTCGTGAATATTAGGATCAAAAGGTTTACCTACAGCCTCAATTTCGTCGATGTTGTACTTCAGAAGCATGGTTTCTATGCTTTTTGATATCATCATGACACCATCAACATAGGACTTATGTGCTTCTTCAAGCTGTTCACCGGAGGTAACTTCAAGAGCATGCTCGCTTGCACGGATCAGATTATCATTAATTTCAATAACATCCAGCGCTATGTCGCGAATAAGCATGCGTTTATTTGTCTCTTCCTGTTTGACACATCGCTTTTTATAGTTTTCGAAATCAGCCTGTCGGCGCATCATCAGATCTTTAAGCGCAGCTATCTCTTCATCCCTTTTAGCGATTATATCTTCCACTTCTTCAGAAGTGGATTCAGAATTCTCTTCGGAACATTGCTCCTCTACAGAAGCTTCTTCCTGTTTTTCTGCTTCAGCAACCAGTTTTTCTTCAGCTGTCTTATCGTTTACTTCAGCCATACTGTACTACCCCTTTCATTTGGACATTTTTGTTAAAAGTTCCGAGACCACCTTTCCGGTGTAATCTACCAAAGGAACTACGGTCTTGTAATTCATACGTGTTGGTCCGATTATTCCAACAACTCCAACATGGTTATTACCGATCTTATAGGCAGTTGTAACAAGACTGCATCCATTAATGCTGCCTTCGTCTATCTCTTCACCAATCAAGGTCGAAACACCATCACTACGCATATTCCGTTTTAGAATGAAAATCAAATTTTTTCTGTCTTCAATCAAATGTAAAAACGGTAACAAAAGCGCTTCATCAATCATTTCAGGAATCTTGAGTATATTCTCAATTCCTTCAATATATAGATCCTGACTCTCATCTTCGACAAGTGCCAACTCTACAATATCTATAGCAAGCTGCATCTCGTTGTTCGGGTTCAGCTTTGCTCGCAACTCATTGAGTACAGAATCTTTAATCGCAAAGATTGAGTAACCATTCAACTCTGACGTTAAATACTTGGAAAAGCGATGAAGCTCATCCTGATTCAAAACTTGTGAAACAGATACCCTCTTATTAAGTACGATGCCGGTACGGGTAACCAGAATAAAGAGCATGTTACCCTGCCCTAAAGGAACCAGCTCAACATGCTTTACTACTGTAAAGTCAGGCTTCGGAGTCAAAATAATTCCGGCATACTTGGATATATCCGAAAGCATACGTGTTACCGAAGCAAACATCTTGTTAAGCTCTATCTCACGGGTCAATACATCCGATTTTATACCTGAGAAATCTGCCTGCTTTAACTCATACGAACCGAGCAACCTGTCGACATAGTAGCGATATCCCTTATCAGTTGGGACACGACCAGCAGATGTATGAGGTTGAGCCAGATAATTCAGAGCCTCGAGGTCGAACATAATGTTTCGCATTGTTGCCGGTGATATATTAAATGAGTATTTTTGGACAAAAGATCGCGAACCTACAGGCTTACCGGTGGCGATATATTCGAAAACCAGTGCGCCAAGGACAGCCGACTCCCGCTCAGTCAAATTTCTCTGTTGTTGATCCTGTTCCATAACCCCACTCGATTAGCACTCAGATATATAGAGTGCTAATAAAATAGGAATTTAGGCCCTATTCGTCAAGTGAATTAATGAAATTTTTAGTTTTTTTGAGGATATTTACGCATATATGGCTTATTCTGTTAAGGATAACCGGCATATGCTTACGACTATTCGAATGAAACAAGACATATGAGACAATTTAAACTTAATCATTTGTAACAAAGCCATGGATTTCTTTTCATTGATTTATCAATATATTTTAATATACTGCAATGGAGTAAAATTATGAAAATTTCTTCTTTATTATTGCTTATAATCAGTATCTTTTCCTGTAAAGGATATGCAAATTCATCAAATGAATCAGTCGTTCACCTTGGAGCACTGGATGCAGCAGATCTAATAGATAAGAACGAAAACAATAAGTCTTTTATAATTTTGGATATTCGTACTCCTGGCGAGTATCAATCCGGACACATTGAAGGAGCAGTTAATATTAATTTCAGCAGCAGTCAATTTGCAGAGAATTTAGAGGTTCTCGACAAAGATAAGAGCTATTTAATTTACTGTCGAAGTGGTAATCGTAGCTATAGCTCCCTGTCAGTCTTTAAACGCCTTGAGTTTAAAGAGGTTTTCCACCTGAAACACGGCATCATTGACTGGACAAGGAACGGTTTGCCACTTGTGGAGTAGAGAAAGGACTAAAGAGACCGTCTCGGTCGCTCAAACAGTACTTCACTGGAAATTGTAATTAATTACTGTGTGAAAGTTGTTTTTGCTGTAGACTTATCTTAAACTTCATCTAGGCAGAATTATTTCTTGGGGGAAAAATTCTATTCTTTATACGCTATGTATAAAATGAATTTCTTATTAAGATTAAAACGCAGGCTATGAATAAAAGAAAACTGGTTATTATTGGTGGAGATGCAGCAGGCATGACTGCTGCATCAAAGATCAGGCGTTTGCAGCCTGATCGTGAGATTGTTGTATTTGAGCGAGGAAGTTACACCTCTTACTCGGCTTGTGGTATGCCCTATTTCATAGGCGGACAGGTCGAATTGGCGGAAAAGCTTATTGTCCGTAAACCTGAAGTTTTCAGGCAAAAACAGAATATTGACGTGCGAATTCGCCATGAAGTAATTGAAATTGACCTGAAGAATAAGTCTGTTAATGTCAAAAATCTTGATGAAAAGAGAGATTTCCGGGAAACATGGGATGACCTGCTTATCGCGACAGGAGCCGTTCCCCTTTTACCCAAAATGAAAAACAGTTAGGCCGCTGGAATTTTTGCTCTTTCAACACTTCAAAGCGGGATAGATATATTCGACTTCATAAAAACGAAAAAACCGACTAATGCAGTAGTCGTAGGTGGCGGTTACATCGGTATTGAGATGGCTGAAGCTTTTCTTGATCGCTCAATTAATGTCACCATGATTGATATGACTCCACAATTAATGGCTACCCTTGATAAGGATATGGCCGACATTATTTTAGAGTTTATGACGAAGCAGCAGGTAAAAGTTTGTCTGAACGAGAAACTGATTGAATTTGAAAAAAATGACGATGGTAGCGTTAAATCGTTAATAACAGATAAACAGACTATTCCCGCCGACATTGTCATTCTTGGAATTGGAGTAAAACCCAACTCTGAGCTGGCAGCCCGAGCCGGCATAAAATTGGGTGCAAAAGAAGCTATTCAGGTAAACAATCGCCTTGAAACGTCTGTACCCAATATTTGGGCAGCTGCTGATTGTGCTGAATCCTTTCACCTGATTACAAAAAAACAGGTTCACAATGCCTTGGGAACTGTTGCAAACAAACATGGCCTGGTTGCAGGAATCAATATCAGTGGCGGTATGGCTGAGTTTACAGGTGTTTTGGGAACTGTCATTACAAAATTCAGAGAGCTGGAAATATCGCGCACAGGCCTATCTGAAAAAGAGGCTAAAGAGTTGGGGTTTGATTACGAAGCCCAGACAATCATTTCAGCTTCCCAGGCAGGCTACTATCCAGGCTCAGAAAAAATAAGCGTGAAACTTGTAGTTAACAAACAAAGCCAACAAATTCTTGGTGGGCAGATTATCGGATTTAACGGTTCAGCCAAACGAATCGACATTATTGTTACAGCAGTTACAGCCGGGTTAACAGTACAGCAATTAATAGATCTTGATCTGGCATACGCCCCACCATTTTCAACCACCTGGGATCCAGTGCAAATTGCTGCACGACAATTTGTTTAAAAATGGCCAAACAAAAGCCATTGATTAATAAAAAGCGACGCGGGTAACGCTTTGTTATGTGGGATCGAAACCGCAAAAATATTTTTGGAATAATAATGAGGTTTTTTGCGCTGTCGCGCAAAACCGCAAAAATATTTCCGCTCAGAGAACAGCGAAAATATTTTTGGAATAGTAATGAAGTTTTTCGAGCTAGCGCTCGAAACCGCCATAATTTTTCGCTCAGAAGACAGCGAAGAATTATGGCTAACTCTATCTTAAATTTGTTAGTTCTCGGTAGGATTTTATGGCTTCGTCTCGGATGGCCTTGGTGAATGAAATCGCGATTTCTGCTTTTTGCTGGGCGATCATTACCTGGTGAATGTCTACCGATTCAGGTTCATAAATCATTCTTTGGTAAAGCTCATCAGACTGCACTTGAAGATTATTAACTTTACCAATTGTTTCGACCAGCATATCCTTGAACGATCCTGTTGCATCATCATTTAATTTCTCTTTTTTAGTATCGTCGAAATGAAGAGAATCAGAAATCTTTAGAGAAACGGAATTCCCCTGTCCCAGTTTCATAAAATCAGATGATATATTCATACTATACTCCTGTAATTTGAAGTGGCATCTGTAAAAAATCCACCCGAAAATTCCGGTTGTGCAAAACTTTCATTTATTGATTCACTGCGATTATTTTTTATGCTCTTTTTTTGTGAAAGATCATGGGTTATGTTTATTTCAGTTAATCCTTTTTTACCACTTCTCATACTGACTCTCCTTAAACTTTTGCAATGTCGAGCGCACGGCCGAACATTGTCTTGGCATTAGTAACCATTTGTACATTAGCCTCATACGAACGCGAAGCCGATATAAGATCTGTCATTTCTGTAACGATATTCACATTAGGCATTTCAACATAGCCCTTCTTTGGACCAATCTTAATTGCATCGGGATGTTCGGGGTCGTACACAAGCTTAAGAGGAGAATTGTCCTCTTCAATTTTAATAACCCGTACACCTTTACCGTCACCATGCTCTATTCGTCCCGGTACTAATGGTGACTTGTAGTTAGGACGAATATTTACAGGAGCAAATATAGCACGTTTACGTCGATATGGTCCGCTGTCATCGGGCGTCCTGGTTGTGCCAGCATTGGCAATATTACTGGATATCAGATCCATTCGCAACCGTTGAGCTGTAAGCCCTGTAGAAGATATATTAAAGCTGTCAAACATTCCCATGATAATACCTCAATTCAATATTATGCCGGACGCATAACTGACTTCAGCAACTTAAAATTTTGAGTCAGAGCTGTAACCGATGCATTATAACGCATCAGATTCTTAGCCGCATCAACCATCTCTTTTTCGATGTCCACATTATTTCCGTCGTTTCTCATGGATGTGGAGTAATCCAGGTTTACCCGCGAACCAACGCTACGAACATCCTGATAGGTGTTAAACGGGATATGCTTCTCGTCAGTCATGATTCCCGGGAACTCATTTCTGGCACGAAATTTATTGTTTTTGATTGTGCGTCTCAATTGACTTTCAAAGTTAACCTCACTGCGTTTAAAATGAGGAACATCTACATTAGAGATATTGTTAGAGATCACCTTTCGACGTAAAGATTCAACATTAAGAGATTCTTCAAGAAGGTGATTTGTAAGCATCATTTTACTTGATTCAAACATCCAAGTATCCTCCGGCAATTTATAGGAACACCCTGCATACGCAGGATAAAAACTCCTCTGTTAATAGTGTCGGTAATCCCGAAAAATGCATAAGTATTTTTTAATGAGACATAAGAAAAAGTGAGATTTTCAGGAGATCGAGGTTAAGACCACAAGGCCTGAAATACACCTGAAGCTTGAAAGATTAATTGCAGAAGTAATCCATTGTCTACACCAGACCGTTTGCAAATCCCTAAACAATTGCACTGATATCCAATTTTCAAAGAGCTTCTAATGAGACATAATACGGTATGGCGCTAAAGATTGCAAGAAGAAAACCGCTGTTTTTTTTACCGTTTCCGACATTATTTATTCTATTAAACAAAATCCAGGAGTCATTATTTAAGGGAGGCAAAAAAAATGAGTTTATCCATAAGAAATTCCAGAATTTATTCCAACAAGTTACATTTACCAAATTTTGAAAATACAAACAACCGAGTAAATACAGTTCCTTTCAGCTAAAATGTTATCTATACAGACCGCTTTTGCCAACAGATAGTTTTTTTAATTTTTTTTTACACTTCTGCCATCAACTTACGTCTTCTTTAACAAGTTGTTACGGAGGTATTTAATGAGCAGAAATGATCCTATAATAAGAACTTCAGTCAGTGTTCAACTGAAGTGGAAACTTTTTCTGGAAGAATATGCAGAAAATCACTGCATATCTGTGTCTGAGTTAATCAACACTCTACTTGAAAAGCAACTGCTAAGAATGAAGGAATATCCTGAAAGCAGTTACAGTGCTATGAAGTATCAGCCTCGTGGGCTGGGTTACAAACCGGTTCACCTTAATTTAAGGTTTGTTAAGTATAGCAGATTGAAGGATGTTATGTGTGTTTTTCGTTTTACTCTTTCCTATATTCTGTCCCTTGCAATGGAATCTTTTGACGAATTTATGGATTCTGACAAAAATCTGGATTGTTATCCACATTTTTGTCATAGTACGATCATTACAGAGGTAGAAAACATCACGGTATTCGCTAATTACTGGGGAATACCCCCTGGAGAGCACACAATAACAGTACCACCCGGTTAATAAAACCAATTCTAAAAAAAATTACATGATTATTCTATTCAATAATTGCCTAAATCACCACAGCTGTGCCTTGTCTGGTTTATAACATTTTATAATCACTTATCAGAAATCTTCTGCGACCTATTTACATGGTGTTCAATTCTGTAAAAAATGAGATACAGTATCGGAACAAAAACAAGCGTGATAAGCGTACCGAATATCAGGCCCCAGGCCATTACAAGCATCATATCAGAAAGCATAGAATCATATCCCAAAATTCCATAAGCTGTCGGCATCAGCCCGACAACAGTAGTGACTGTAGTTAAAATAACTGCTCTAAGTCTTGTTTTAGCAATTGATGCCACCGAACGTATTGCCTCATTTATATCAGGGTGAGTTGTGTATTGATCTTCAAGTACAGAGATCATAACGATTGAATCATTAACAACAACCCCCATTAAGCCAAGACAACCAATAACCGAGAAGAAGCCATAAACAGACATTCCGTGCAGCTTCAAGGCAAAAATTATCCCAACTGCAGCAAAAGGAATTGTAATCATTATTAGAAACGGTTTAATCAGGGAATTAAAAAGAAGAGCAAGTATTATATAAATTAAAAATAGTACAGCAATAATAGCATAGAGAAACTCACTTGTCGATTCACGTGTATCCTTAACCTCTCCAGCATACACAAGCGAAGAAGTCGGGAATTGTGACAAAATATCCGGGAATACATTTTGTTCAAAATGAACTGCCGTTTCCACAGGAGTTAGTACCGATTCATCATTAATATCTGCAAAAACCTTCGTTGTTCTTACACTATCAACTCTATTAATAGAATTAGGAGTATTTCCCTTGAAGATATCAACCACATTTCCAAGAGGTATTGAATAATTAGAATTGTTCAATACCGGCAGACTCATCAGAGCGTCAACGTTTTTTCGGTCTTTATCTTCAACCGTTAACCGATACTGAACATCATCATTATCAACAGGTACCTCGTATAGTATTGTACCATTAATAGCTGTCCGTAAAGCACTGACAATTCGGCTAATCGACACATTAAGCGAGCCGGCAATTGAACGCTTGGGTTTAAAGACATACTCGGGATCCTGCAGCTGTTTTTCCTGATCAACATTAATATAGGCGGGATACTCTTTCATGCTGTTAAGTAGTACTTCAGTCAATTTTTTCCGGGTTTCGTCATTATTATCTTTAACCTGGATTTCAATGGCATTTCCACTTGTTGATCCAAATCGTCCTCGTGAAAACTCCAGTTTATCAAAATTTTTAAGAGCAGATATTTTCTGCTCGATCTCTTTCTGAATAACTGATGATTTTCTATCACGTTTCTCAAGCGGAACAAGTTCTATTACCAACGAAAACACATTTTCACGTGCAGCACTACTTCTGCGTGTTTGAGCAATTCTGGTTTCATAAGAGAGAACTTCTTTGCCCATGTACTCATTAATTATGGCCTCCACCTCTTCAGTTCGGCGTGCTGTCTCTCTTTTTAACGAACCGTAAGCTACTTCCCCCTCCATTCTTAATCGTGTACTCTCTTCCCTGGGGAACATTTCAAATTTCATTCCGGTATGAAAAACAAATCCGGCAAATCCCAAAAGAAGCAGAGCGACCAGGAAAACCACTTTACGATGATGGAGAAAAAACTCAAGTAAGCGCTGATACCCAATCTCAAGCTTCACAAACCACTTTTTTTCTGCGGAGCTTTTTTTATTATCGAAGAGTGAAGATGACATGTGAGCTGGTAAAATAAACACAGATTCAAAAAGCGAGGCGAAAAGCATTATGAAAATTACAGGAGGAATAAAGGCGTTTAACAGACCGAATCTGCCTCCAAAGAAAAAAAGTGGAACAAAGGCAATACATGTAGTTACGATGCTAGCCACAATCGGTAAAAACACCTTACCTGTACCTTCAACAACTGCAAGCTTTCGTGCCATTCCCTTGGCCTCTAAGCGGTTAATATTTTCAGCAACTACAATGGCATCATCAACGACCATTCCCAGTACAATAATTACCGCAGCAAGAGTAGTATTATTGATGGAATACCCCATCAAATTCATACCAATAAGGGTAAAGCAGAGCGAAAAAGGTAGACCAAACGCGACCCAGACTCCTGCTTTGGCATTTAAAAAAATGAACAATACTATTAGTATAAGACTAAACCCGAGTATCCCGTTATTAGTAACCAGTGACAGCCTGTCTTTTACAGCGACAGATTCATCGTCCACTAGAACAACCTTAACTTCTGAACCGGCAAGAGAGTTTTTTTCAAATTCAAAAACTTTCTTCTTAATATCTTCAACTGCATCAATAATTCCGATTGAAGATGATTTTGTCACAGTCATGGTTATAGCTTCATAACCGTTTGTTTTGAAAATTGAATCAGCATCCTCAAATTCAGGAACAACTCTCGCAATATCCTTAAGATATACAGCATTTCCTTCAAAATTCATTCGTATTATCAGATTCTCAAGTTCTGGAACCGCTGTCAGTTCAGCATCAATTATTATTTTGTAATCTTTTTTATCAAGTTTACCGGATGAGCTTTTCTCTATTGTCATGGAGCGATCAGCTTTAACTGTTTCTTCAGCCTTTACGACTTCCTCGTCCCGGTCCCATTCCGCCTTCATGGTTCCAACAGGAGAACGCAAGCTTCCATTTTGAATTGCTGAAATAGCCTCAGAAATTGAGACCCCGTAAAGTCTTAGAGCATCCACATTAAGATAGATGTTAACTTGCGGATTAACATAATTCCTCCACCTTACTTCACTTACCGACGAAAGACTGAGGAGAATATTCTCAAGATTTTTGGCATATTTCTGAATTGTTTTTCGATCATCTTCAGAAAAAAGTCTTGCACCCTCTTTATATATAGAAAGATTAATTACAGAAAAACGACTTGTTTCGGGAACTCGTACTTCAGGATCGTCTTTTATATCATCCGGTAGATCAACTCGGTCTAGAGCGTCTTCAATATCCTGAACTATATCCACCATATCATCTTTAGAAGCTTTAATTGGAAGGTAAATTGCAAGAATGGAACTCCCTTGGGTAGTTGTACTATACAATTCCTCAATTCCGTTAATACTCCGGAGAGCCTTTTCGATAGGTACCGTCACATAACGATCCATGTCTTCCGGTGACGCACCGGGCCAGTTAACAATAACACGGGAAAACGGAAACGTTACATCCGGCATCTCTTCTTTTTTTGTATTGTTCCAAGATATAATTCCACTAACGATAATTGTTAAGGCGATTATATTAACCAGAAGATGTTTTCGGGAGAACCATTCGATTATATACTTAAACATAATAACGCTCCGGTATGGGTATCATTCTTTGACCCCCGTATAGGAATTTCAGTTCCAATTTTAAAAAATTATTCAGAAAAATTATCAGGCTTAACTGTAATCATTAAGGATTTGTAAGCTGCCTGATTAAAACAAAGGGGATTAAAAATGATCATTATTTAATTATCAGGTGATTCTTTAGAATCCTTTTCAGCTGGTTTCGAGGAAGTATAGCGCACCATCAACTGACCACAGCAGTGGGGAATCGGGTCATCTTTCTTTACATGTGACATTTTTTTACAACTTTCACATATATACATATAGATATTTTTTTCCATAGATCCCCTTTTCCATCCACACTAATTGGAAAGAACCAGTTAACAAGGTCAAGTTCTATTCATCATTCAGTATCAAACTCAGATAAGAGCGACGCTCAAAACGGCGCAATCCATAATGCTCGGCTGCTTCGAAGAGTCTCTGTTCACCCAAAGCAATGTCATTGCTGTTAATTTCAAATTCAACAAAGGTGCCTGCCCCTTCAACATTATCAAGACAGATATGCAGATCATCAATGGTGTACTCGCGACGTGTCTTCACGACCTCTCCACTCTCTACAAATCCGGTCATCTGAAGAATTGAACGAAATGTATCAAAATCCCCAACTATAGTCTCGTGTTCAATGCGGGTCTTAGTCTGCTTGGAAACCTTCGGTCCCTTATATGTAACATAATGGATTCCGTTAACCGAGCGAATACGCAGAGCCTCATCACTATTTTTAAAATCACGGGAGGGATGGTTAAAGTAGAGATCATGCTGATATAATTCTCCAACAAAATGAGCTTTCTCATCACGCAGCTGCTCCTCGACTAATGCAGAGTTATTACAATATGACTTTATCTCTATCTCGTACATTATAACCTCTTGTACTGTGGCCAAGTAAAATGGCGACCATCGTCCATTGTATCAATGGGTTTTCCATTAACTGTAATAATGAGCGCCTTTATTTCCGGAAACTGCGTCAGTGTCATAAAGACCTGATTAACACGAGCCACACCGATATCCCCAAAAGAATTTTTCACAAATTCTTTCGAAACATCTACAGTTGCAATACCGTTTTTTACTGAAACGGAACTAATACGCATTCCAGTAGAAAGACTTGATTCAAAACCCTTGCGGCCTTCTTCTTTTACAGGACCGTGCAACAGCATAGAAAGAGCGTCTTCGTAACGTGCTGCTTTACGCAACGGTCGTTTAACCGATCGATATGTGAGCGTCTCGGTGTTTTCATTAAAGTATAAAAGATAAATTTTCCCATGAAAGATCTCTGCGGACGCTTTAGTGTCAGTCTCATCGGTTGATTTTGTGTCTGTTTTAGGTTCAGTTTCAGAAGAAGCAACAGAGTCAGACAATTTATCTTCAGGCTTAACTTCAGGTACAACCGTTTGTACCGATGCCCTCTCTATTTTTCTTCCAGAGGGTTGTGACTTATGACGTAAAAGCTCGATTCCCATAAATATGACAACGGTCGAAAGGATCATAACCATCAGTATCAACACAACGTTACGTCTGTTAGCTGCCGGTATTCCGGAACTGGACCTATTATCAGTCTTTGATACAGATCCGGTCTTACGTACCGATTTTTTTGCTGTCTTAGTCCTGACACTTTTCTTTGTGCTTTTTTTATTTACGGTTTTTCTTGGTTCTGAAGCCACAATGTCTACCTCTATGCAATAATCAGTCGTGAATTTCCTTATAGCAGCCCATAAAACGGAATTCACCTGTGATTTCACACATCTGATTCAGTACATTTTGCACCTTTGGATCATTTTTGTCACCCTCAAAATCAAGAAAGAAAACATATGTTCCCGGTTTATTGGGTATTGACTCAATTCGTGTAAGATTAATACTCTCTTTAGCAAAGATCTCTAAAACATGAAACAGTGTACCGGCTTTGTGTGCAGTACTGAATAGAACCGAACATTTTTCACCCTTCACCGAATTCTCTTCCTTGGAAATGATCAAAAAACGTGTTCGATTTGTATCAAGATCTTCGATATTTTCTTTAATAATCTCAAGGTTATAAATATCTGCTGCCAACCGGCTTGCAATTACTGCCGACGCCTTAGGTTTTTCTTGCATCAGCATCTTGGCTGCGCCGGCCGTATTATAAAAAGATACTCCTTCAAGATTGTGACGTGAAAGAAAATTACGACATTGAGCCAGTGCCTGCTGATGAGAATAAACCAACCGAATATCCCTGTGGTCTGTTCCTGGAAGAGCCATCAGACAGTGATGAATCTCAAGTTCTACCGCACCAACAACAAAAAGATTTGAATGAATCATTAGATCATTAGTCTGACTGACAACACCACCAAGCGTGTTTTCAATAGGTACAATTCCGTAATCATACAGACCGCTCTCTACACCACTAAAAACTTCAGAGAATGTAGCACAGGCCGTTGGAATAAGTTCTTTATTCCATACTAACGAAGCTAGTTCCTGATAAGCACCCTGCTCTCCCTGAAAACCAATCAGTTTGTATTCCTGCTCTTGAAGACGCTTACTTTCACGTATAATGTCTTTATACAACTTCTTGCTGAATTCAGGATTGATAAGCACTCCTGAGTGCGCCTCCAGCCTTTCAAGTAATTCCTCTTCACGGCTACTATCTTCAATTGACGACTTGAACTTCTTTGACATTACAGCCAGTTCCATTCGTTCATGCAAAAGCTTTAGTATTTGAGCATCTTTTAAATCAATTTTTTTTCTAATATCACTGAGAATCATTATGTTTCCCCCGGTAATTATATATAGTATTGTACAATAACAGATCAGCAGTTACAATAGCGGCGCAAGCCTCAACAATTGCAGGAGTCCGCAGAGTTAAACATGCATCATGCCTACCTTCAATAACCAGATTATCTCTGGTCTTTTTATTAAAACTGTAGGTGTTCTGAGGTCGAGAAATACTGGGTGTTGGCTTAAAAGTCACACGAAAATCTATTATATTACCACTGGTTATACCGCCCAACGTTCCACCACTGTTGTTAGTCTCGGTTTTACCATCGGCAGATATAAAACAATCATTGTGCTCACTTCCTCGCATTTGTGATGCTTTTACTCCACTGCCTATTTCAAAGGCTTTAACCGCAGGCAAAGAAAAAATGATACCTGCGAGCTGAGCCTCAAATTTTTTAAAGAAAGGCTCTCCGAGTCCGGCTGGAACATTTTTTCCAATGCATGAAACAAGACCGCCGACCGAGTCATGATCTGCCAAAACATTATCTAACTCTTCTTCGATATTTTCATTACCGCCAATATGCACAATATTAGCAGTATAAACAGCAGGCAGACAAATTTTTTTCGCAATTACTCCGGCCGCAACCAGCGCCACAGTAAGACGCGCCGAGAACATTCCACCACCACGGATATCGTTAAAACCGTTATATTTCAAATCTGCAGTAAAATCGGAGTGTCCAGGGCGTGGCATATCCCGAAACATCGAATAGTCTTTGGATCTCGTATTCTCATTATTAAAAATAACGGTTACCGGAGCACCTGTTGTCACACCGTCACAGACTCCCGAAAGTATAATGGGAATGTCCGATTCAATACGCGGAGTTGTCCCTTTTCTGCCACTTTTACGACGATTAATATCTTTTTCAAAATCTTCTTCTTGTAATGAGATTCCCGGAGGCACATTGTCGCAGGTAACACCCACAGACGACCCATGTGACTCTCCGAACAGAGATACCCTAAAAATTGATCCAAAACTATTCATTGCACCTCCACTCCAAGATTATGTAAATCTTCAAAAAATCCAGGATAGCTTTTATCAACAACCTGTGCCTCTTCAATGGTAACTCCAATTTCAGAGACCAAACCCGCAACAGCAAGAGCCATTGCAATACGATGATCGTTACATGAGTGGGCAACTCCTCCCCTAACCTTGCCACCAGTAATAACAAGATCATTGCCCTCCTTGCGAACTGGAACTCCAATTTTCACAAACTCTTCTACAAGCACATCTCCACGATTACTCTCCTTGTATGCAAGACGATGTACACCGCTTATGCGGGATTCACCAGGACAGGCAGAGGCAAGAGCAACGAGCGGGGGGAAAAGGTCAGGACATTCAGTAGCATCACATGTGAAAGGTTTAAGAATTGAATGATCAATGGTAACGGAATTATCATGCTGCTTAATATCGACTCCACATGAACGCACTATATCAATAATTGCCATGTCCCCCTGAGATGAACTACTACTCAAATTTTTAATTTCAGCAGTACCTGCAAGTGCTGCCGCAACAATTAAAAATGCCGCACCACTCCAATCTCCCTCAACGTAGTAATTTGAAAGATTAGACTGTGCACCTCCAGCTATATAAAAAGAGTGGTAGTCCCTATTTTCCACTTGAATACCAAAGTCTTGAAGTATTGCAATTGTCATATCAATGTAAGGGCGACTTGTCAGGTTTGAAACAATCAATTCGGATGGTTCTGTACAATGTGCAAGAGCTATAAGAAGACCGGTTAGAAGCTGGGATGACACACTACCATCAATGTTCAGTTGACCACCCTGTGCAGGGCCAGTTATACGCATTGGCAAAAATCCATTTTCAGTAGTGCACTGAACGCCAATTTGGCTTAGAGCCTCTTCAATCATATTTATAGGTCGCTTAAGCAATGACCCGCTACCGGTAAAGACAAACGAATAGTCATAAAGAGCCGCAATTGGAGCAAACATTCGCACAGTCAAACCAGCCTCGCCACAATCTATTGTATCTCCCGGTGGATTCGATCGAGGATTTACTATAAGTGAGGATCCGATAATTTCAATATCGGAACCGAGCACCCCTGCAGCACGAATTGACGCGAAGAGATCTGCACAACCGGTAATACCGTCGATACGGCACTTTCCATGCCCCAAGGAGGCAATTGCAACTGCACGTTGCATCATGCTTTTTGATGATGGTGCTGTAACCGTACCTTCAACTGTTGATCTGGTCACAAATCTCTTCATATATCCTCCGTGAACTGATGTTCGCATCCTTTTCACTATTGATTACTGTAATATCCGCACATTCGGCATATAGTTTTTTGCGTGATTCAAACAGAGCAGTAAACTTTTCCTCTCCACCTGCAGCAAGGGGCCGATCGGTATCGGCAATACGTTCAAGCGATTGTACCATATCCGCATAAATCCAGACAGATAAAGCAGATTCTTTTAAGCATTTGAGGTTCTCATCCCGAACAACAACGCCACCACCGCATGAAATAATTTTTTTTCCCGGCATTACCGTTATGCTTTTCAAAAGGAGAGATTCCTTGTCACGAAAATAGTTCTCGCCCTTCTTTTCAAAAATGGAGGAGATTGACATTCCCTCCTGTTCCTCTAAAATTGTGTCCATCTCAAAATATGGAATTTGCATCAAATCACTTAGACTTTGAGCAATTGTACTTTTTCCTGATCCCATATAACCGATAAGTGCTACTGTCTCATGAAAAGAAGAACGACTCTGAAGAATCTCCGCAGGAACAGTGTCACTACAGAAGCGTTTTCCAAAAAAATGTTCTGCTGCACGATCAGCCTGATAATAGAGCCACTCTTCACCCGGAATAAGAGTCACATCAGCTTTCAAAGCCTCGCGCCGAAAGACAGATTGCTGATAAATTGCATCTAAGGCGACGGTTCCCGGTTTAAACCATTGCGACTGAACAATGTTTACATCCGCAAGCATGGTATTGACAACAACATCAGCACCTCTAACGGCACGCTCACACTCTTCAATCCGACAAGCAGTTCCACCGCATAATTCGGCTGCAGCAACGGCCTTTTCATAGGTACGGTTTACAACAGTAACTTTCAGGCCAAGTCTTGCAAGAGCAAAGGCTGCAGCGCGACCGGCTCCTCCTGCTCCTAGTAAAAGAGCCTGTTTGCCAGAACAATCTCCACAAATCTTTTGAAGCGAATAAGTAACTCCATATGAATCGGTTGAGTAACCGGTCAGAACACCATTATTATTAACAATAGTATTAACTGACTGCAGACGAGCAGCCTCATTATCAACATTATCAAGATGGGCAATTACCTTCTCCTTGAAAGGAGCCGTGACATTACAACCTCTGATTCCTGATGAACGAATAAACTCGACTATCTCTTCTGCACTTTCCGCAGCAATGCGTGTATAAACACCATCAATCCCGTTTTGCTTAAAATAGTGATTAAATATAAGCGGACTTTTGGAATGCAGTACCGGATTTCCACATACAGCCAGAATCACTTCTGCTCTCCAATATTGTTGAGTATTGTCTGCATTCGGGAATAAGAAAACTGTCCCGGGGCGGTATTCTGACCATTATCGGGGGCTGTAAAGGTAAAGGGGGCACCCAGGAAAGGAGAGGTAACACGGGTTATTTTACCATGCTCTCCCATTCCAAGAACAATCAGAGTTTCATTTCTATCATATAACGATAATAATCGTGCCGCATCTTTTGTGTCGCGTGCATGACAGGCAAGCTTTACAATATCGGCCCCTGCCTTTATTCCCTGTTCCACTATATTCATAAGTTCTGATATGTCGGGTGTTAATTCATAGTTATGATAAGACACAATTACTGTAGCACTTGCTTTACGAGCTGCTTCTATAACCGGTGCATTAAACTCTGAGCTGTTCTCAATTTCAAGATCTACCCAGTTTGCTCCTGCATTAATCGACGCGATGAGCATCGCCTGACGATGATCTTCAGCTACTTTTCCTGGTCGAAAGGTTGCTATTTTTTTTGAGCGATTATCAGAAAAAATCTTTTCTATTTCATCTAAACTGAACGAGGCATAATCAAGTCGTATTTCTGCAATAGACGCATTTCCAATTGATTCAAAAACTGCGGGGACGGTGGTTTCACTGATACATACACAAAGCATCGACATAGCCCTCCACCTCCTGAATTGTCAATCGTTCAATACATGCCGAACCGATGGCATCCAACAGAACAAAATGTATATCGTCTGTTTCTCGCTTCTTATCTTTCAAAAGCGCCTTTTTTATATCTTCGGATGAAACCGTAACCGATTGGGGCATTTTTAAAGCCTTTGTCATCAATTCAATTGAATGAACATCATCCTTGCTGATCATACCCCGCATACAGGAAATACGAGCGGCAAATTCCATCCCTAGGGTAATGGCTCGTCCGTGATCTATTTCTGTACTTTTTTCTAGAGCATGACCTAAAGTATGGCCGAAATTCAATAATCGTCTACGCCCCTTTTCCCGCTCATCTTCAGTTACAACAGCTGTCTTTATCTCGACAGAACGGATTATTAAATGACGTAAAGCATCGTAATCACGTTCGTTTATTGCATTGATATTTTTCTGGATAAAATTAAACATTTCTGCATCGGCAATCAACGCATGTTTAACCACTTCGCCCAATCCGTTTACTATTTCATGATCAGGAAGCGTTGCAAACATTTCAATATCGCAAATAACAAAATCTGGCTGGTTAAAAGTTCCAATCATGTTCTTGTAACCCTGGTGATTAACTCCGTTTTTACCACCAACACTTGCATCAACCTGGGATAGAAGTGTTGAAGACACAAAACCGAATCTGACCCCTCGTAGGAAAGTAGAAGCAACAAATCCAGCAGTATCGGTAACAATACCCCCACCAATACCTACGATATAACTTGAACGATCACAGCCAAGATCAATTAATCCGCTTTGTAGGCGTGAAACGGTATCCATTGTTTTATTAGATTCACCGGGATTCATAACAAGAACGGGACAATCAGGAAATTGATTTTTATAGTGAAAATAGACATTAGAATCAGTAATAATTATACTTTTTTCAACCGGAATGAAATTTTTCAGGTTTTCCAGACGCTCACCAATGAGCACGCGGGAACTTCTATCTGTTGTAGCATAAACGACTTCAAAAACATCAGTCATTTGACAACTCCCGCATACAGACTACAGCCTTCTCTATCTTCTTCATAAGTGAGGCGAATACTTCAGGAGTATATTGCTGTTTTGCGTCTGACAGAGCCTTTTCTGGGCAATTATGTACTTCTATCAGAAGACCATCAGCACCAGCCGCAATGGCAGCATAGCACATCGGTTCAATTAAGGAGTACTTTCCAGTACCATGCGAGGGATCGACAAATACTGGAAGATGTGTTACCTCTTTAGCAGCAGGTACAATACTCAGATCCAGAGTATTTCTGGTATAGGTCTCAAATGTTCGTATTCCCCGCTCACAAAGAATAACATTTGGATTGCCCTCTTTCAATATATACTCAGCACAATTGACCCATTCGGCAAGAGTAGAATACATACCTCTTTTCAATATTACAGGCTTTCCGGAAAATCCAACCTCCCGTAATAGCGAAAAATTCTGCATGTTTCTTGCGCCAATCTGTAAAACATCAGCGAACTCAGAGACCCAGGAGACATCACGCGGATCAACAACCTCCGTTACAATAGGCAAACCATATTTTTTCTTGGCTCTGCTTAGAATACGCAAACCCTCCAGCCCTAATCCCTGAAAATCGTAGGGAGAGGTGCGGGGCTTGAAGGCTCCGCCACGAAGCATATGAGCTCCTGCATCATGAACAGCACGGGCGCTTTCCATTAATTGAGTCTCGTTTTCGACAGAACAGGGCCCGCCGATTACAACAAAGTCTTCTCCAATAATATGTGAACCGATTTCAATTAAGGTACGTTTCCCCTCGGTATGGTTCAATGCAGCTAATTTTAAGTTTTTCATAAACAGCCCTTATACCGCAATTTAAGCAGGTCAGCGACCTGCAACTAGCAGTTCAACTTGCCTCTGCTAAATGCTACTTTTAATCAGAGAGAATTTGAGTCAACATTATTTTTTATACTTGGAAATTTCGAAAAATAACCAGGTTTTGATGGTTATAACTGGGGGAACTCGAAAGACTACGGGGATGATACAGAAAAACATCACTTGTCACAATTTACAATTCTATAACATAAATCACTACTTTTGACGAGCCCTCAGCCCCCGTACATGATCCAGGGAAAGGCCTGTTTTTTCAGAAATTGCCTCATCATCAAGAATATCAAATAATTTAGCAGCGACTTGTTCTATTCCTTGTTCTATTCCTTGTTCTATTCCTTCATCCCTTGCAACTTCCATAAAATAGGCATGGTCTCTCTGAGCCTTCAGCCGGGACTCGTAAATATCACGCAGGCGTTCATCTTCTGTAAATTTCTTAAACTCATTATGAGCTCTCTGAATTATTGGCTCATCTTTTAATAAGGTTTTCATGATAGTATTTTCTCCACCTTCATTAATAAAATATTGACTCCACATCTCAAGAGGAGTATTTCTCATATTTGCTCTCACTTTGGGAAGTTCTATAAAATGCAGAATAAGGTGATCAGTTAAAATTTTGTCCGGCTCTTCCTTTTCTTTTAGAACATAACAACTGTGAAATTTATCGATTTCGTCAAGAAGCTGAAAATTTAGTAAATTAATACAGCATACAGGTTTTAGCTTCTTATATGTTTCCGCTTCCATTATCTGGCTACTGTACAGCTTTGACCAATAGTAAAGAGAACGGTTAGCAAAAGACCGGTCTCCCCGACTTTGTATCTCAATATCCATGACTCGACCGGTTTCATCAACCGCCTTAACATCAAGGATCGACAACTTGTCACCTCTAAAATCCTGAATATTGAATGGATTTTTAAGCTCAAGAGACCTGATCAGATCCAAATCAGAATCTGCCATAACTGCATTAATAAACGATAGGAGTATGTCTTTAGTCTCCTCCCGTCCAAGCAGATACTTAACAACGATATCAGAATATGCTCTAATCTGTTCCATATGAAAAAAGTACACCGTTTTAACCGATCGTCAAGCATTATTATGAGATGACAACTCCCCGACCAAAATACTTTTAATTTAAATCCAAAAAAATTAACCATTTTTCTAAAACTTACGTATTAATAAATGAGACTAAATAATGGAGAAATTCAATGGTGGGAAACGGTACAATAATTAGAACTGGAATTAGTGTGTGCATAAAGTGGAGAAAAAAAATTGAAGAATACGCTAACAATCATAATTTAAGCAGTTCTGATGTTATGAATATCTTGCTCGAAAAACAGATCAAAAAGATGTCGCGAAAACCACAAACGAACCACAGAGCAATGAAATACCAGAAGCGAGGTCTTGGTTACGAATCTATGCATCTAAATATTTCATTTGTTCTCTACAGCCGATTGCGGGATGTTATGTTTATTTTCCGTGTTACTCTTTCGTACATGCTGTCAATGGCTATGATGTTTTTTGATGAATTCATGAAATCAGCCGAAAAGATGGATTGTTATCCCTCAACCTCACACAGTACTACAATAACTGATGAAGAAGGGATGCTAATTTTCGTAAATTACTGGGGAATCCCACCCGTAAAACACACAATAACCGTCCCAACCGGCTGATTAGAACAAGAAAGACAAAAACTTAAACAACAACCTGATTTTTTATAAAATAGTATAATCGAAATGTATTCACACATCAATACGCTCATTTCCAGAGTCCATTATAAAGAGAGAGCTACCGGATACAGAGTTACTCATAACACGAATGTAATCGATATCCACCTGTAAAGAAATACCAAAAATATTGAGATCTGCCGCAGGAGCAGTTGCAAGAGCCTCTGTAAAAGGTTTATTGATTACAAAAAGCTCTGTATCTGTATTCAGCCGCCCAAGTTCTTTTATCTCTTTCAAGGCAGATAATGCATGTTGATGCTCGTGTGCAGAAGTAATAGATGTAAGAAGCTGTAACGAACAACGCCAGTTTTTGGTTAACTGAAGTGCTGTAAGTATCGCAAGATTTTTATTCGGAGAATCGATGCGAAGCCATATATTAACCCGCTTTTTATCTCCAAACGCGCAGTCATTTCTGCAGTTTAAAAGAATTATTCCCAACTTTTCCCGAACGGAGATAGCCAGTATCTCCATTAATCGGCGATCCTTTTTCTTATCATTACTCATTGAAAGAAAAATGCTGTTTGGCGGGAAAAACATCCCCTTCGACGCTTGAATCACTATACTCAGTCCTTCAAGAAAACTGATAGCATCAACAACTGTTGTTGTTATAAAACCACCCTCATTTTGCATATCGGTTTTAATCTTAGCAAGATGCCCCGATAACTTTTCATATCCGGGGAAGTGTTTAAGATACTGCTGTTTATGGTACTTTGATGATTTAAGATAACGGTTTACAACTGATGAAATAACAGAATCGGTATGAATATCAGTCTCATTTACGGATACTAAGCGAAGAGTTCCCCCAGGATTAACAATTGCTTTAACGAAATCCTTACGCATACTCCACTGCTCATCGTTTTGAATAGGGACGATCAAGTTAGGCTTCCATGATTTCTCATGTTGAGGAAGACGTGAGGATGTTTTTACTGCCCACTCGGCAATAGCTGTGAAAATTCCACTACGTACGTCCCCAAAGGGAGCGTTCAACCCACGCCTAACATACCAGAAATAGAGCGCACCAATGACTACATAGGCCGAAATTGCAAACCACATATTAATTAGAAACATGACTACAGTACACCAGATCATACCAACAGCTGGAATAATTAGAGGAATTCTGAAGGAGGGACGGAAAGATGGAATACGTATAAGTTTTTCAATAAAAACAGTGAAGTTTATTACGGCATAGCTTATGAGGAAAAACATAGTCAGAAGTGCCGCAACAGAATCCAGGTCTCCCGCAAATAGTGTAACAAGAACTATAATTCCGGTTAAAACAATAGCAGAACGGGGGGTACCGTTTTTGCTCTTACGGGCAAACAGGGACGACAGAGGAACCACCCGGTCACTTGCAAGAGCCTGCAATATCCGTGGAGCCCCGACCAGTGAACCCAGAGCAGAAGAGAGCGTGGCCCCCATCAAACCCAGTATAACAAGCATGGGTACACGCGAGCGTTCAATCATCACAAAAGAGTTGTTAACCAGCTCCTCTGAGGGAGCAATTCGTGCATACAGAAGTGCCAGAACAAAATAGATTACAAAACCTACAGCAATAGCGGCTAAAACACCAAGTGGTAAATTCTTTTTGGGGTCTTTAAGTTCCCCAGACATAGCCACACCGGCTCCGATTCCTGTAACAGCCGGGAAAAATACAGCAAATACGTACCAGAAGTCAAGGTCAGAAGCACCACGGGTAAAGAATTCAGTTTCCGTATTCAAATAATCAGGAGAAGCAATAAACGAAATTATCGATAACAGTATCAGAGCCATAATCACAAACTGAGCCTTAATTGCGAAATTTGCCCCAACATAAGAGAGGAAAACCAAAAGAATCGATACAGTAACAAGAATTACAGAATGATTATGTAACGGGAAAAGCAGAGCCCAAGCCTCAGAGAAACCCATGATATAAAATGAGATACTAAGCGCTTGTGATATAAACAGCGGTATGCCAATCGCACCACCAGCTTCCGCTCCTAAAGAGCGAGAAATAAAGGCATAAAAACCTCCAGCCCCGACACGTACATTTGTGGCAAGTGAGGCAAGCGAAAGTCCGGTTGTAAGAGTTACAATATGCGCAAGGATAATAATGCCAATGGCACGAGAAAGACCTACTGAACCTACAACCCACCCCAGTCGAAGGTACATAATAACGCCCAGTATTGTCAGTATTGCAGGGGTAAAAACACCGGAAAAAGTACCGAATTTTTTAAGCTGTGACATTTCTATGGCCTCATTACTTTTCGATCATATACTATACGTCAGGTACTTATTTCTGCAATTATAAAGTCGCTTATAGCATTTTCAACTATTTATTTCACCTGTTTACTATTAATACCCTAACTATTTTCAGTTTAATTGTGGAAACACCTATTTTTTGAAACCTTTGATTACCGTATGTACCCATAGCTAAAAAGGATTTCAATTGAGTTCTTCGCGCAAATTCTCTAAATGAGTCTCTTTTTTAGAGACTCCTGTTTAAAAGTCTCAAGTTTTAAACAGGTCTCTCCGAAGTTAAAGATAAGGACTTATTGACCGGGAGGATTGGATGGCGCTTCAGAGTAATCCGTACGATCAGTACAAGAAGACGCAAGTAAACACGGCGAGCCAGGGCAAACTCATCGTAATGCTCTATGATGGAGCAATAAAATTTCTTAACATTGCCATTGAACACATGGAACCAAAAACATATGATATTGTTAACAACAATATCATTCGGGCACAGGACATTATCACTGAGCTTATCTCTTCATTAAATATGGATACCGGTGGTGAAATAGCGAACAACCTTCTCAGCCTCTATCTTTATTTCAAAAAACGACTACTTGAAGCAAATATGCAAAAAGAGAGCGTGATTATAGAAGAGGTTGTGAAGCATCTCAGGGAGTTACGCGAGGTTTGGAACGAAGTCTCTAACAAAGAGAGCGTGAACGAATCAGCTGACGACCGGAAAGGGAGTTTTTCAATTGAGGGATGATATAAAAAAACTATTCAATGATCTTAACGACTGTTACACACAGAAGATTACACTGTACAAAAGTCTGTTAAGAAACTGTAAAGAGTGCACTTTCCACGTTGGATCAGGCAATTTTGACACAATCGAGGATCTTCTCGAAGAGAGCAACGGAACAATTTCAGCAATCGATACAATTGACTATGATATTGCCCGAATTAAATCCGCTATTTGTGTAAAATGTGGAATCGAATACTATAACTTTGACAGTTACTTCTTTTATAAGAATGATTTTGCAGAGAGTACTCATACAAAATTGCTGGTCGACTATATGAAGCCACTTCTGCGCCAGAGTATTGAGCATCGTGAAGCATTGATTAAAAAAATTCAGATAGAACAGACTGCAGCCTCAAAATCCATAGATTCTTTGGCAAGAACACGAGCTCTGAATACACGCTTTCATATAATGCAGGGTTAAAGCTCACCTATCGAGTGTTTTTCTAAAGCCAATTTCTTGTTTTTTAACAACAGATCCCGATCCAGTTTATATGGACCGGGATTTTCTGCTTTCACCGCTTCACAGTACTCCTTATCAGCAAAATAACGCTTCATACGTCGCGAAACCGGATACAGCTGTTCAGAAGGTTTATACACAAAGGGCTTACCTGTAGAAAAGTCAATTATTGATTCTGTAACAGATGCCCATGCAATATCAGATAGTGTATTATTTTTTAAATTTCGCGATATTGAACGGATAATTGCCTCTGCAACAGGATCAAGAAATTTAAAATAACTGGAATACATCAGCGCAAGATGAAGATGATCAGGAACATCCATAAACGCATCCTTCCTGACTTTGCGTGAACAGTGATACATCATCCGCAACAGATGATCAAGACAACCAAGCGAGGGATGCGTTTGTCCTGGCAATTGAGGGCGATCAGGCAGAAAATTGAAAATCCGGGGATTACGAGTAGATAGCCACTCAACGGCAACCATATCAAAATTATGAATCTGAGAATCAAAAGTACGTGTAACAAAACGCTTTTCGGTTACCCGAAGATCCACCAGTGGAACATTACGTTCACTCTCTAAAATTCGCAGGTTATGAATATCATTTTCGTCACGAAAAACTATGACTGTATAAGGGTAGAACCCCTTTCTTTTAAGATGAGAGTGCAGTCCGCATTTTTTCATCAGCAGACGGATACCACCAGTATCAAAGACATTCAAGAAAATTCCGTCATTCCGACCACGGTTTTGTTTTGAACGAGAGAAACCGTAATCAAGTTCTGAAAAATCTTCAGATATCAGGGGTTTAATTCTCATTCTTTACTCGTCTTCACATTTCTGCACATTTCTGAAACGAAGATAAGCGTAGATAAACTTTATCAGCTCACCATCAAGCACATGCTCGACACTTCCTGTCTCCTCGCCGGTACGATGATCTTTAACCATAGTATAGGGCTGAAATACGTATGATCTGATCTGGCTGCCCCAGGCAATATCCTTTTTTTCACCGGCCTTCTCGTCAAATTTTTCGCGCATTTCGGCTTTTTGCTTTTCGTATAACTTAGACTTAAGTACCTTCATAGCAGAGGCCTTATTCTTATGCTGAGAGCGCTCATTTTGACATGAAACTACAATTCCGGATGGAACATGCGTAATGCGCACTGCCGAGTCAGTTGTATTAACATGCTGTCCTCCCGCGCCGGATGCTCTGTAAGTATCGATACGTAAATCAGATTCCACAATATCCACATCAATATCTTCCGATATTTCGGGATGCACTTCAACAGAAGCGAAAGATGTATGACGACGTTTATTTGAGTCAAACGGTGAAATACGAACCAGACGATGTACTCCCATTTCACAGTTCAGCAATCCAAAAGCATAGTCACCTTTTATTATGATTGTTGCCTGTTTTATTCCTGCCTCATCTCCGGCCATATAATCAATCGTTTCGACATTATAGCCTGATTTTTCTGCCCAACGAATATACATACGCAATAACATCAGAGCCCAGTCCTGTGATTCGGTTCCACCAGCACCTGCATGAACCGTTACAAAAGCATTGTTAAAATCGTCTTCTCCGGAAAGCAGTTCAAGATTTTCAAGTATTTCAAACCGTTCCTCAAACTTGATAATCTGATCTGAAATTTCACTAACTACCTGTGAATCATCCTCTTCAATAGCAATATTCAATAATTCATGGCTATCCTGCAAATCTGAGACAATGGAGTCCCAGGGTTCGACCTTTTTTTTCAAAGCACTAAGCTCTTTATTAATTGCAGCACTATTCTCTTTATCATTCCAGAAACCTTCCGAATAGGTCATCTTCTCGAGCTTCTCAAGCTCTCTTTTTTTTGCTGCAATACCAATTCCATCATAGGTATCTTTTGCCTTTTTCTCAAGAAGAACGATTTTTTTCAGAAGATCAGTTGTCTCTATGCCCACCAATAACACCTCATGATTTTATATTAACTGCGTGAATATATTTAAAGAACTTCCAAAATCAAATTTTTAATAACTACAATCAATCAAAAATAGAGGGTGAGGAAGTTTTAGGTTTATAACTATATTAAAACTGAAACTAATATACACGACATTATACAACAGCATGGGTTTCAATTATTTTTTTCCCACGTGTAGCAAAACAGTTTTATTTTATTTGCAACCGGTTCTCATTCTTCAACATTTGGTACAGATGTGATGAAAAATCATCTTCCAAATCTTCAGGGCAAGTAAACTTTTTGTCAAAGACCACTTCCCACATATGGTTGCTCTCCATACACATGTACAAATATGGATGATCTGTAAATTCAGTTATCGCGTTTCGTAATGTCTGGTATACCTCGACCCTCTGTTGCCACAAATAACGGTATTTCATATCCTCACCCGGAAAAAATTCTCCAGTACTCATCTGCTCATGTGGAAAGTTTTTTCGTACAGTTTCAACAAAGGGGTTCTGATAACGGAAACCTCCCATCGAAATCCAGACAACCGATTTTTCTGGTACCTTCTCAAAGATGACTTTAACAACATTTTGATAATCAGCTTTCCAATTATCATATAAAATTACCGGATCGAAATGAAAGGCTACGTAATAACCAGCGCGTGCCGCCCGAGCAGCAGCATTGATTCGTTCGTCAAGAGTTGCTGCACCCTCCTCGTATAAATCACAGTTTCTTGAACTGTTAACACTCCAACCAATAACTGCATTCCCCTTATTCTTAATATTTAATAGATGCTCAACATTATCAGATTTTGTTTTTAGTTCAAGCATAATAGAGGGATGCTTCGCAAAAAGATCAATAAGATGCGCTCCGATTCCAGTAAGTTCATCAATCATAAGTGAATCAGTAAACTCGCCCGTGCCAATACGGTAAATCATACCAGGAACCATCTCGTCAAAAAATGGATCAATATGTTTATAGAGTTCATCCATGTTCGAAAACAGTTGAATACCAAATGAGTTTAGATAGATCTGCAAATAGCAATAAGCACAGTTATAAAGACAGTTGAAGCCTGTATTAATCAGCCGGTAATTACAGCAGATCATTTTAGGGGTACCCGGACACATCTGGAAAATACGCCCCATAAACTTTTTAAAAAGCACAATCTCTTTCGATTTATACTGCATACGGAATTTATTGATAATAGTGTTAAACTGATCCTCATCTGTATAGGTAAACAGCATTACTTCGGGAATATTCAGAAACTTTTGTACAATAGGAGTTATTTCCTGTGGATCATAGACAACAGCCTTAATGGTGTTCGCTTGAATCATGGTATATCCTTAGCTCTTGAATTTAAAAATCGGGAGACCGAGGCGCTATATAAAAAGCTTATTCATTAAATAAGGTAAGACAAAATCTGCATCTTTGTTTTACAAGACAAATTTTGTAATTCCTTTTTGTCGACATACGAAAGATGCAAAAACACCATTATCTTAAAATAGTTTTTCGAACTTTAGCATCAAACTCCAACCCTCCTACCTACTCTTAACTTCATACAGAGAATAAAAAATATTCTTGACGACTTTTTAGCATAAGGTCTATTGACAGCAAGCCTGCGTTGTTCGTGTTAGAATTAATGCCCTTTAACCTACTTAAGCTCAGGGATCTCAACATCTGGATTTGTAGGCAATGCCCGCAAGGGACTGCTGAATTGTCTGTGAGGGAACCCACCTGTACAACAGGTTAAGAGCGGCTTTTTTCTCACGGCAACTGCGGGTTTTAATAATTCACTTCTCAATCGCTCCTCACTCATCGGCTTATCTCTCTTTCTGCACTTTTAAGTCTAGGTATAAAGTACAAGCGGAAACCAAAACATTTAAAACAGGGTAAATAGGATCCTTAAAAACTGGGTTTTTCTTCAGAGCTCCATACTTAACGAAAGAAATTTCTGGACTCTACAGTGCTACTGTGTGAAAAAGTCTTAGGATGTGATATTAAATCAAAAAAAAATATAATTTGCGAAATAAACACTGCTTCACAGGAGAAGGCCTCATGAAAAAAATTAACATTATTCTGGCAGTAACTGCAATTGTACTTCTTTATACTGTCTTGAGTATGAGTTCACTTATCACCGATTATCTCTGGTTTGATCATTATGGCCAGCTTAAAACATTCTTTACCCTGTTTATTACCCGTTTTGCTGTTAAAGGTATTTTTGCTTTGATCTTTCTAACACTTCTGGTATTGAACACATTTATTGTAATATTTTTATCCGGTGGCGGAAGAACTGCTTCAATCCCATTTTTACGGTTATTACCTCCCTCTTTGCAAAAAAAGAAATATATAATCGGTGCACTGATACTTGTCTTCATTTTTTTAAGCTATGTTATGGGTTCGGCTGCACAACCATTCTGGACCGATATTCTGAAATACCTGAACCAAACTCCATTTTCCAACTATCCGGCCGACCCAATATTTAATCGTGAATTATCCTTTTATCTCTTTTCGCTCCCCTTTTACAACTTTATCCATGGCTGGATAATAGGCGCACTTGTTGTAATTTCGATTCTGAGTATTGTTTTCCATATAATGACCGGTGCATTTTCTATGCGAACAGGCAAGGTAGAAGTCAGTCCGGCTGCTCGTTCACACCTATCCATTATGGGATCACTCTTTATGCTTAGTGTTGCCGTTGGATATTATCTCTCGGCATTTGACATACTGTTTTCACAACGTGGTAAATTTTATGGCGCTGGTTACACTGCCGTAAATTCTCAGCTGTTTGCCTACAGAATATGCATGATTCTGGCCATTATTGCTGCAGTATTACTGGCAGTCAATGTATTCCGACGCAGCATAAAACTCGCTACGATTTCGGTTGCGGCAACCTTTATACTATTCATTATTCTTGGCTCCATTATTCCTTCAATGCAACAACGCTTTGTAGTCGAACCAAACGAGCTTGAAAAAGAACGAGAATATATTAACAATAATATTACCTTTACCCGTCTGGCTTACGGCCTGTCCGATATACAAATTGCCGAATTCCAGAATGACGGAGAGCTTTCTGTTGAAGATATTCGCGATAACAAAGATGTCATCAGTAACATTCGTCTCTGGGATTGGCGGCCATTGCAACAGACCTACAGGCAGATTCAGGAGCTGAGACCCTACTACTCTTTCATGGATGTAGACGTTGACCGTTATGTAATTGGTGGTTCATTGAGTGCCGTAAACGTTGCTGGTCGCGAACTTCTTACAAGACAACTTTCTCCCAATTCACAAACATGGGTCAACACCCACCTTGTTTACACACACGGATACGGTGTTGTAATGAACCGTGTAGATCGCATAACTCCTGAAGGAATGCCGGAATTAATCATCAAGGATATTCCACCACAGTCGGATCATTTTGAAATAGACCAACCACAAATATATTACGGAGAACACGACAACGACTACATTCTTACAAACACGGGAATCAATCCTGGAGAGTTTGACTACCCATCAGGCGAAAGCAATAGTTATACAACTTACGATGGACTCGGCGGCATAAAGCTGGATTCCATTTTCAAGAGGCTAATGTATGCCCTCACTTTCAGTGACATTAATATTCTGATATCTAACAATATTCTTCCGCAAACCAGAATTCATTATAATCGCAACATTAAAGAACTAGCATCAAAACTGGCTCCGTTTATAATACAAGATACCGATCCCTACATTGTAATATCTGAGGGACAACTCTATTATATTATGGACGCCTATACTCTAACAGATCAGTTTCCATACTCTACCCCACTTAAGAACAGGCGAATAAACTATATTCGTAACTCGGTTAAAATAGTTGTGAACGCCTATGATGGAGATATTAAATATTACATTTCAGATATTAGTGATCCAATAATTCAGACCTATGCGTCTATCTTTCCCGATCTGTTTTCTGATTTTTCTGAAATGCCTGCCGGCATTAAACAGCATATCCGTTACCCAGAAACACTGTTTGATGTTCAGGCCGAAATTCTGTTGCGATACCACATGACAGACGCCAATGTATTTTACAACAATGAAGACGCATGGGACATTCCTAACCAGATTTATGACAGCAGTGAACAAAAGATGGAGAGCTATTATATAATTACTCGACTACCGGGTGAAGATTCAACCGAATTTGTATTAATGGTTCCCTTTACTCCAATTCAGAAAAGCAACATGGTCTCATTTATGGTTGCTCAATGTGATAATGACAATTATGGAAAAATGACACTGTACAAACTGCCAAAGGACAAACTTAATTATGGCCCGATGCAACTTGAAGCCCGCATAAACCAGGATGCCAATATCTCTAAACAGCTTTCGTTGTGGAGCCAGAAAGGTTCAAGGGTTATCCGGGGAAATATGCTGGCTATTCCGATAAAAGAATCACTTTTGTTTGTGGAGCCCTTATATCTTAAGGCAGAATCAAGTGAAATGCCGGAATTAAAACGAGTAATTGTCTGCTTTCGCGATAAGATTGTTATGGAAGAAAATCTTCCAGATGCGCTCGCTAGAATTTTCGGGCTAACCGAACGAAGCACTGACGAAAAAGATGAGAGTAGCAGAGGTAAAGCATCACCTGTTTCAAAGTTGCCGGATTCTATTAAAAACTTAACCCAAGAGGCTTATAAAGTATACACAAACGCGACTGAGCAGTTAAAGTCGGGCGACTTTGAAGCATATGGAAACAGCATAACTGAACTTGGTAAGTTGCTGCAAAAATTAAATGAGTATGGCGAAAAGTAAGAATTATGAACTACAGTCAAGTAATAGAAAAAAAATGATCCTGTAAAATTCAAATGTTTTACAGGATCGCTAATCGCGAACAACTGTTTTGTGAAAAATATCACTTGACTTTTAGCTGTGTAAAGAAGGTCTAATAAAATTATTGTCCTTTATGAATTCTAATTTTTCAATGAGGATCGACACTCTTTATATCAAATGAGCGTCGAGATAAACAGGTTCCACTTAGTAATGTTTTTGAGAAACACACATATGATTCAAAACCGGAGTTAATAGTTTCGGTTGAAAATAATTATTTAATTTAAGTGCTCCTCTGTTACCAGGAGTGAGCTGTAAAGGAGTGAAAGATGGCTATTAAAAATATTGAATCTCTCAACGTATCAGGTAAAAAAGTTCTGATGCGTGTCGATTTTAATGTTCCAATCAAAGATGGCGTTATTACAGACGACACAAGAATTCGTGCAGCTCTTCCTTCAATTAATTACGTTGTAAAGAAGGGTGGACGCGCAATACTTATTTCACACTTAGGACGTATTAAGAGTGAAGATGACAAAAAATCAAAATCATTAAAACCAATCGCCGAGAAATTGAGCGAACATTTGGGAAAACCTGTTACCTTTGTTCCATTTACACGAGGTGCCGAAGTTGAAAAAGCGATTTCTGAACTAAAAGACGGCGAAGTAATGATGATCGAAAATACCCGCTTTGAAGATTTTGCAGATGGTCAGGAAGTTAAAAAAGAGTCAAAATGTGATGAAGAGCTGGGCAAATACTGGGCCTCTCTTGGAGATCTATTTATAAATGATGCCTTTGGAACTGCACACCGTAAGCATGCTTCCAACGTTGGTATTTCACAGCATATCGAATCGGCTGCCGGCTTTCTTCTTGATAAAGAGATCAAATTTATCGGCGGAGTTGTTGATAATCCGCAGAAGCCTCTTGTTGCAATACTTGGTGGAGCGAAAGTCTCTGATAAAATTGGAGTCATTGAAAGCCTGATAGACAAGGCTGACAAAATAATTATTGGCGGAGGGATGATGTTTACTTTCCTGAAAGCTCTGGGTAAAAATACTGGAAAATCACTGCTTGAAGAGGACAAAGTCGAACTGGCTAAATCCCTGATTGATAAAGCAGCTGCCAAAAATGTTGAGTTGATTTTACCAATTGATACAATCGCAGCTAAAGAGTTTAAGAATGATACTGAATTTCGCACAGTATCTTGTGATAATATGGAAGACGACGAGATGGGACTGGACATCGGTGAAGAGTCGGTAAAGCTGTTTACAGAAAAGCTATCCGGCGCAAAGACAGTTGTATGGAACGGACCTATGGGTGTTTTCGAAATGGAAAACTATGCGCAGGGAACTATCGGTGTTTGTAAGGCTATCGCTGCTCTTGACGCAATCACAATAATTGGTGGTGGAGATTCAGCTGCCGCAGCCGAACAACTTGGCTTTGCAGATAAGTTCTCGCACATCAGCACCGGCGGTGGTGCTTCACTTGAATACCTTGAGGGCAAAGTTCTTCCAGGAATCGCCGCACTAGATAAATAAGCATTCAGTAAAGAATAATCTATTACGTAATACCTACAAAAGGGCTGTTTACTAACAGCCCTTTTGCTATTCAATAGCTACAGTTCTTCAGCGTTAAAAACGATTCTTTTTCAGGATATATATTTCTTCATCAGCTTTGACGATTCGATTAATTCGGCAACCAGATCCTGCGCACGCCCTGATCTGTCTATGTTTCGCCTGGCCAGGTCTGTGGTTAACTGCGATGAAGCCGAAGTCTCTTCGGCAACCTGTGAGATATGCATTACACTCTCTACAATTTTATCATTAGAAACCAGGATCTCATTTATCCTTTTTTCTACCATAATAACTGTATTGTTGACCTCGTCCATCTTCTGTGTAATGGTATTTAACACAGTTTCTGTATTTTTTACATATTCGTTGTGTTCGTTGTTAACTCTGGTAAGATTATCAACAGCATTTAACGATTTATCTGCTGTCATCTGTAGGTCGCTTACAATGTGGTTAATTTCACCGGCTGAAAGTTTACTCTCTTCTGCAAGTTTAGAAATCTCGTCTGCGACTACCGCAAAACCACGACCGGACTCTCCAGCACGCGCAGCTTCAATTGCTGCATTTAAAGAGAGCAGGTTCGTCTGCTCTGAAATCTCTGAAATCATCTTGGAAATACTCTGAATCTCGTTAGACTTATCTTTCAAAGCCTGCATCGACTCCACACTGTACCGGCTTTCACGCTCAACTATTTTTCCATTCGCAGAAAGCTGTTGAACGATCTTTTTACCATCATTAACGGTTTCTACGGTAATTGAACTGATACGACGCATATCCTCAGCAAGACGCGAAGTGTTTTCAATAGTCTGATGAATAGATGTAGTAAGCTCTGACTGAGTCTGTATGCTGTCGCTGGTGGTATCGGCACCAGCGGCAATCTCTGTTACTGCCGATCGTACCTGAGCCGCAGCTTCTGCCAACTCATTCACAATCAGGTTAACCATGCCAGAATTGACATCAATTGTTTTTGCAATTGTCAGCACATCATCAACGATCTCTTTCTGTTTTTCAGTATAGCTACTAATACTTCGCATTTTTTCTTCACTGTATTTATTCGAAAGACGTGTTGAAACAATCAACGAAAAGCTGTATAAAAATATCGAAGCAAGTTGTATTGTGTAATCTGTAGTCACAGATTTATCGCTATGATGGCCCAAAACCACCAGCCAAATGACACGGGCAATATTTACAACAATCAAAAAACCACAGCTGAAGGTAATTAGCGAAAGATCAAAATATAGAAGATACATTGATATAATCGGAAACATATAGACATACACAATAGTCCTGCTTGAGGTAAACAGTACCATAAAATAGAGCGCAAAATACCCCACCAATGTAATTTTATTCATAAGGGTAGAATTATTATTGCGACTGTAAACATAAGTTGCTGTAAACATTGGAGCAAGAACTATTACTACAAAAATTACAAGAAAAGTTAACGAACGACCGCCCTTGAAATACTCTACGATGTAACCAATTACAAGGAAGATATCTAATATCCAATTAATGATAAGAACTACCCGGTTAGTGCTTCCTGTGGAATTTGTGATAGACATGATGACCTCTGGATCAGATAAAATTTAGGGACGGCTTTAATTAACATAACAGAAGAAACCGAGCTGCTTCCGCTAAAAAAAAGTTCAACGTAGATAACTTAAAATTGAATTTCAAGTTAAGCAATGGATTATAATGATATATGTCATATTAATTTCAAGTCAAAAATAATGTACCCGGTTGCATTATTTCATCCACAACTCCTCGGCCTCTTCCCGGGCTTTCGCCGCGCCCGTCTCCTCAAAGGAGACGGGCGCTCAAATCTTCGGTGGTTGATTAATCCACACAAAAGATCTCTTCTTTTCTTAGACGAGTAATTTGATCTTTAATCTCTTTTTTATTTACAGCCGAAGAATATGTACAACCCTCTCCCCTATCCTCAAGGAGAGGGGCCGGGGGTGAGGTCGAAGTTGTAGAATTATTAAGCCAACAAACAGTATATTTGAAATTTTAGTAACATATTTAATTTTTTGATTGCCTATAGAATTACTATATGTATTATAATTATAGGCAACCAAACAGAAGGACACCTTCTGAAATTTAGACTTTTTTGATGGTAAATTCATGAACTCCGCAATTGCAGTATTATTTGATGAACAACAACGACTCAAGCGGGTCGAAAAGATGTATGATGCAAAAATAGCTGAACTCCCCAAGGGCAGTCTGCAAAAGAAAAAACGAGCGTCTCGATACTTCTATTATCATGCAGTAAGCCTAAGTAATGGCAAGTATCGGTGGAAATATCTCGGCAACGATTTATCGCCAGATGTTCAGGAGTTGGAATCACTTATACAGAAACGAAAACAGTTCGAGATAAAACGACGAAAAGCAAAAAATGAGCTCAAAAAAATTAGTCAGCTGCTTGGTCGACAATGAACCAAAAAGATCACAATTTCTATGATGTTCTCGTCGCACTCAGTAATAATGGACTAAATGAAAAACTAATCCTGGTAGGTGGCTGGTGTCTTGCTATATATCAGCACGAATTTAATGATGACCGCTTTCCTGTAAAACCAACACAGGATATTGATCTCTTAATACGTAATCCATTTCCAAAATTAATGTCAATATTGATCAAATTCTGACAGAACTTGGTTTTGAAAAAGAGTTTTCGCCTGATGGCCATACTCATTACTCAAACGAATCTCTGGATATAGAATTCCTCACCCCTGCTAAAGGTGCCGGTACCGACGCCCCAGTTCTTGTACGGAATTTTAATGTTACAGCGCAAGCCTTAGGATTCATGAATATCATTCAAAGGCATGTTGAAATTTATTCCTTTTATAACATACCAATACAGGTACCACATCCATGTGTCTTCGCACTTGTAAAAATTCTTGTCAGCAACAGGCGAAAAGGTGCATTTGCGTATAAAGCCGAAAAAGATCGAGAAATGGCTTTTAGTATCTTTGAGTACCTGCAGGAAGCCAGACCGAAAATACTCAAAGATTGTAAAACAATTGAAGTTGATTTTTCATTGAAGCTCCAAAAAGAAATCCTTACCATAACTACTAAGTATTACCTTGAACTATTGCCAGTTATACAACAGATATTTCCTAAGGTTTGAACCTACCTCCACGACCTCATCCCAGGTTTCCGCCGCGCCCTTCTCCTCAAAGGAGACGGGCACTCAAATCTTCGGTGGTTGATTAATCCACACAGAAGATCTCCTCTTTTCTTAAACGAATGATTTGATCTTTAATCTCGTATTTATTTCCAGCTGAAGAATATGTACAAACATCTCCCCTCTCCTCGAGGAGAGGGGGCGGGGGTGAGGTCGAGGGGTACTACCCTGCTAACTCATTTTTTACTAGCGCAAGTGCGTTGATGAAGGTCTGTTCCATGCTGTAAAGAGTGTAGTCTGAAAGTCGTCCTCCGAAGATGACTCCCGCTTCGGCATCGGCAAGTTCACGGTATTTTATATATCGATTGTGGTTTTCGCTGTCTTTCACCGGATAACAGGGTTCTCCGCCCTTTTTTGTGGATGCCGGATACTCGTGAGTCACGATAGTTATCGGCTGTCGTCCTCGTTCAAAATGCTTATGCTCGATAATTCGAGTATAGGGGACCTCTTTCCCAGTATAAAAAATAACAGCAGTACCCTGATGATTGCGGGTATTCACCAGCTCATGCTCATAATAGAGTCCGTAATAGTCAAGAGAGCCAAAACGATAATCGAAGTATTGATCAATGTTCCCGGTATAAACGACCCGGTGAGCCATGGATGTCAATTGATCCCGGTTTTCAAAGAAATCAGTGTCAAGCTTTAGAGCAATTCCCGAAAGAAGATTATCAAAGAGCGGATTATAACCGCCAACTGGTATTCCCTGCCAGGTGTCGGTATGATATCGGTTATCATAGGTATAGCGAAGTGGCAGGAGAGCCCCTAGCGCAGCAATAGGTGGTAGTTTTTCACAGGGAGTTCCGGTTAATTTTTCTGCAAAGTCTTTAACCAGCTTTTCGTAAATGTCCTTACCGTAAATTGAAAGCGCCTGCTCCTCAAGGTTGAGCGGTTTCTCATAATGAACACGTTGCGATTCAAGACGAGCACGAGCCTCTTCGGGGTTAACAACCGACCAGAGTTTATTTAAGGTGTTCATATTACATGGCAGGTTGTACATCCAGCCCTGATAAAGAGCCATTGGTGAATACTGAAAGTTGTTAAATGAGACAAAGTCATTTATATAATCCCAAACCTCAATATTTGCTGTGTGAAAAACATGGGGTCCGTATTTATGGATATTTATACCCTCTTCATCCTGGCAGTAAAGGTTGCCACCAACATGCTGACGTTTATCTACAACCAGAACAGACTTGCCTCGTTTTTTTGCCTGGTGCGCAAAAATAGAGCCAAAAAGCCCGGCGCCGACAATTAGATAATCATACATAACTCCTCCAAGTAATACTAAAACAGAAATATCCGATAAATCTATTGCAAATCATGATTATCCGAAATTCTTTTTTTCAAAGAATAATGAATCGGGAAAAAATTAGTTCAAATTTATGTTTACGTCAAGTTTTAAAATAGTTTTCAAACAGATAGAAGGGAATGCCCGTCAGAAAAGTATAGCTTTAAATGCGTCATATTGCCAGAAACAAAGAGCAGTTTTTACCTTGACACACTACACTCTGGTAGTGATATATACTAATTTTAAATAATGGTTGCCAGAGTCCACTTTTAATCAAATGAAGGAACCTCTATTAATTACCTTTTTAACTATGTTCCCGATACTCGAATATCTTTATCGCTTTCTATCCGAAAATTACTGGCTAAAAAGCGCTGTATTGAAATTATAAGGGAAAGTGCTATTAAGAGGGTTGCCCCAGAGCACAATTTTTAAACCATCGATTCTCATCTTTTAATAGAAACCAGTTTTTTATATTAGAATCTGTTAACCGTATCCAATTAATCCGGAGAGTAAAATGAAAATTGAAGAACTACTAGATCTGATACATGAAAACGGGATCGACTTCTTTACCGGAGTACCCGACTCGCAGTTGAAAGCACTGTGCGATACCCTCTATTCTAAATATGGAACTACAGAAAAACATGTTGTTGCTGCAAACGAGGGCGCGGCAGTGGCACTTGCCGCCGGCCATTATCTGGCAACGGGAAAGCCTGCACTTGTGTACATGCAAAATAGTGGAATCGGAAACGCGGTTAACCCGATCTGCTCTCTTATTAATGACAAGGTATATGCCATACCTGTGCTCTTTATAATAGGATGGCGTGGAAAACCTGGCACTCATGATGAACCACAACATATTTTTCAGGGTGAAATTACAACCAGTCTGCTCGATCTGCTTGATATCGAGACCCATATACTCACCGACAAAACCACAACCGAAGAACTTGCCGCCATGAACAACAGTATAAAAAAGACACTTGCTAATGGCAGAAGTGCAGCCTTTGTTGTAGAAAAAAATGCCCTGCAAACTGACGCCAAAACAGATTTTAAAAATGGCTACCCTATAAGTCGCGAAAGAGCAGTTGAAGTTATTACCCGAAACACAGACAACAGCGATGTCTTTGTTTCGACAACGGGGAAATTGTCTCGTGAACTCTATGAAATCAGAGAGGCCGCCAACGAAGGGCATGAGAAAGATTTTCTGACAGTTGGATCCATGGGGCACAGTATTATGATTGCCTGCGGTATAGCTGCTCAGAAAAAAGAACGCAGAGTTTTTTGCCTTGATGGTGATGGAGCAGTGCTTATGCACACGGGAAGCCTTGCAGTTTGCGGTTCACACGCCTACCCTAACCTTGTACACATTGTATTAAACAATGGGGCTCACGAATCGGTGGGGGGAATGCCGACTGCAGCCGAAGCTATTGATCTTTTATCAATTGCAGGAGGATGTGGTTACAAACAAACATATAGCGTACAAAACGAAAATGATCTTATTAACACACTTGAAAAGATAAAAACAGTTGAAGGCCCTATCTTCATTGAAGTAAAAATCAATATCGAATCACGCGGAGACCTGAGCAGGCCAACAAGCACACCACAGCAGAACAAACAGGCCTTTATGGAACACCTGAAGAACTGATCAGGTTATAATACCAGATAATGGAGTATTAAGAAACCGTTATGAAAGCTCTTATATTGAACTCAGGCGTTGGCAAACGGATGGGAAATCTGACAGCTGACCGTCCTAAATGCATGGTAGAGGTCGAGGGCGGACTATCCACCCTTGATTTTCAGCTCTGTATACTTGAAAAATGCGGTATATCGGATGTTGTGATTACAACAGGCCCATTTGAAGAGATGCTACAGAAACATGTTTCACAAACCTACCCCTTTTTAAATGTAATTTATGTAAATAATCCGGAATATAAAAAGACTAACTATATCTATTCCATTGCATTGGCAAAAGATCAACTGGACGATGACATTATCCTGATGCATGGTGACCTTCTCTTTGAGGAAAGTGTTTTTCAGGATATTTTACTCAGCAAAAGTAGTGTAATGGTTGTTGACAGCACACTGCCTTTACCGGAAAAAGATTTTAAAGCCGTGATTGATAATAATCGAATAACCAGGGTTGGGATAGAATTCTTTAAAGATGCCTGTGCCGCGCAACCACTGTACAAGCTGCTTAAAAACGACTGGACACTATGGCTAAATAAGATTATCGAATTTTGTGATAATGGCATTCGGGATGTCTATGCTGAAAATGCCTTGAACGAAATATCCACATCTATCAATATCGAAGGATGCGACATTAAAGGTCGCCTATGCGGAGAGATCGATACAAAAGAAGATCTGATAAAAATAAAGAAGTTCCTTAAATCCTAAAAAGTGAGAAATTAATGAAAAAAGTATACCTGAGCATGAGCTCTGACATCATCCATAACGGCCACATAAAAATAATCTCTAAAGCAGCTACTCTGGGTGAACTAACTGTTGCGGTATTAACCGACGAGGCCGTTGCAAAATATAAAAGATACCCTCTGATCCCCTTTGAAGAGCGAATAGAAATCATCGGAAACATTAAAGGTGTATCAAATGTTGTTCCGCAAAATACAATTGGCTATGAGGAAAACCTGCTAAAATATAAACCGGATATCGTTGTTCACGGAGACGACTGGAAAATAGGCTTTCAGGCTCCCATTCGTGAAAAGGTAATCGAAACATTAAAAAGTTATGGTGGTGAACTTATTGAATTCCCCTATACTAACGATAGCAACCTGATCGCTATTGAGAAAAATGCCCGCAAAATTCTCTCTATGCCCGAAAACAGGCGTTCAAGATTGCGCACTCTGTTGAACCATAAAAAATGTCTGAGCATTATGGAGGCACATAACGGATTGACCGGGCTTATCGTAGAAGACACCAATGTCGAATCTGAAGGTGAAATTCGACAGTTTGACGGAATGTGGGTTTCCAGCTTGTGTGATTCGACTGCAAAAGGAAGACCCGACATAGAACTTGTAGATACAACATCACGAATCAGCACCATTCACGAGATTATGGAGGTGACGACCAAGCCCATAATTCTGGATGGAGATACTGGCGGCCTTGTAGAGCATTTTCAGTTTTTTGTTAAAACACTAGAGAGAATGGGAGTCTCGGCAATAATTATTGAAGACAAGGTTGGCTTAAAGAAAAATTCACTTTTTGGCAACGAGGTTGAACAGTTTCAGGCCCCTATCTGTGATTTCTCCGAAAAAATCCGTCTTGGTAAATTAGCTTTATCTACATCTGATTTTATGATAATCGCCCGGATTGAAAGCCTGATACTTGAACAGGGCATGGAAGACGCCCTTACACGTGCCTTTGCCTATGTCGAAGCCGGGGCAGACGGGATAATGATTCATTCAAGACAAAAAACTCCTGACGAGATCATCGAGTTTATTGGCTCGTTTCGAGCTCAAGACAAAGAGACTCCGATTGTAATTGTTCCAACAACCTTTAACACCGTTACTGAAAACGAATGGGAAAAGATGGGAGTAAATATTATCATTTATGCCAATCAGTTAATCAGAAGTGCTTTCCCTGCCATGAAAAAAACTGCTGAGACAATCCTTACTAATAACAGATGCCAGGAAGCCGATGCAAACTGTATGCCAATAAAGGAAATATTAACACTGATACCCGACGCTAATTAGGAGAGCTGCAAAGTGAGTAAGCAACAACAGGTAATCAGAGAAAATGATGGATACAAAAAAATTGAAGAAATTTTAAGGAGTCATCACTCCTCTAAATTTCTTCTGGTATGTTCAAGACGTGATAATCCTGTTAAAGATTATTTAATCAGCCTGAATGTTGAGCATGCTGTTTACAGTGATTATCAGCAAAACCCTCTTTACAGGAATGCTGCCGAAGGTGTTGATCTTTTTAAAACAGAGGGCTGCGACTTCATTATTGCCATTGGTGGCGGAAGTGCAATTGACGTTGCTAAATGCATAAAACTTTTCTGCAAGATGGATGAATCGATCTGCTATCTTGATCAGACTTTCACAGATACAAAAATTCCTCTTATTGTTCTGCCCACAACTGCCGGCGCCGGAAGTGAAGCCACAAAATATGCGGTAATATATAAAGATGATGTAAAACAGACGGTAACTCATGAATCAATTATACCTGATTATGTGATACTGGAGCCCTCTTTTCTTTCGACTATTCCCGAATACTATAAAAAAAGCGCAATGCTTGATGCACTGTGCCAGGCAATTGAGTCCATGTGGTCTGTAAATTCGACGAACGAAAGCATGGAGTACTCCAAAGAATCAATAGAACTTATTTTAAATGGATATAAAAATTATCTTGATGGCGATCAGGAAGCCGCAAGATCCATTATGAATGCTGCAAACTTAAGCGGCAGGGCTATAAACATTACACAGACAACCGCCGCCCATGCCATGAGCTATAAACTGACCTCGCTGTACCGGATCGCACACGGACATGCAGTTGCACTGTGTTTACCCTATGTGTGGGAATACAGCTTGAATCATCCCGAAAAGATTACCGACACAAGAGGCGTCTCGCATCTGAATTCAGTTTTCGCACAACTTAATCACCTCTTCGGCTCTGATAGCACGCAAGACTCAATACTGCTCTTCAGAAAACTTGTGGAATCTTTAAATCTTGAAATCTTCCAAAACGATGTCTCTATCCTTGCCGCATCCGTAAACCCTGACAGACTTAAAAATAATCCGGTAAATCCGGGAGCAGACGGCATAACAAAGATGTATACAGCATTACTCAATGAAATTATAGGGTAATAGGATAGCTACCCTAAGCAATTGCCCTCTTAAACCAGTAGATCAAGATTAAAATCAGTATTGTCGTTATTTCAAATAAACAGCACCGAGGAACTTAATAAAGAGAACGGTATGACAAATCAAAAAAAGATAATAATAACTTATGGCACCTTTGACATGTTCCATATCGGACATCTTAACCTTCTTAAACGGTTAAAGTCGATGGCCGATACTGTGATTGTTGCTGTTTCAACTGACGAGTTTAACCTGCAAAAGAACAAGAGAACGATTATTCCGTTTGAACAGCGCATCAAAATAGTTGAGTCCATCCAGTATGTCGACAAAGCCATTCCCGAAATCTCATGGGATCAGAAAACATCTGATATAGAAAAATACAATGTAGATATTTTTGCAATAGGAAAAGACTGGGAAGGCAAGTTTGATTTTTTGTCAGACTACTGTGAAGTTGTCTATCTTACACGAACCAAAGGTATTTCATCCACAGAGATAAAAAAATCTTTAAAATCGCTGCTCTCTATTCCTCACGCAGAACTAAGAAGAGCATTCGATATTCTTGAAATTTTGAGAAAAGATCTGGAATGAAATTACCAATACCTATGATTAAAACAGTTAAAACTCTAAGTCATCGATTTCCTCTCTATCATCTACTACCACAAGGTGACAGGAAAGAGATACTGAAAGACCTGTACTATAACTACCACAACAAATATGAAAAACTTCTGTACGAATTTAAACAAAAAGGATATGAAAAGATATCTTGTAAAAATTTAAAAACAATAATTCCATTTCTTGAAAAGGCCGGACATCATGAAGAGTTGAATAATTGTCTAGATGTTGCTTTACAGTATTATCCCGAGAATTCTTTTTTTTACATGTATTTCGCACGATATTTCCATTTTCAAAACAATATTGATGAAGCACTGAAAATGGCAAAGAAGGCATTTACTTTTGACCCGGCAAACACTCAAAATATCGCATTGATGGTTACACTGAAATATAAAAGAGATAACCGCGAAGAAGCAGACAAATATGCACTGAAATTACTTGAGAAGTTCCCCCTCAATCTGAAAATCCTGTGGAGTGTTTGTAATCAATGTGTAACCGAAAAACAGTTTAACAAAATTCATAAAATTTGGCAAGGCGCCCTGAATAAAAGAAGTAATCAAAACAAACTGTATGTAAAAACAGTTCCCGCGATTGTAACTGCAGCTGCCCGTGCCAACCTGTTTAAGGAGGGTATTCAACTATCATTTGAAGCTTCTCTAAAGATTGTCAAAAAAGAGGTTTTAATTACAAAAAAACCTAAAAATCTTAGAAACAAATACACAATGAATGCAATACGTGATATCTGCGAAGTTTTTTATAATTGTGGAGTTCCTTTTTTCTTTGCTGCCGGCACAGCACTGGGTTTCATCAGAGAAGGCAAAGTTCTGGAACATGACGCAGACATAGATGTAGGTATCATGGAAAATGATTGGGCGCCGGATAAAATTATGGAAGCGTTTAAAAAGCACCCTCACTTTGTGTTTGAGATGCCTCATCCTGATAGTCCCAAAATAGGACTTGTTCACTGTGGTGGAGCTGATATAGACATATTTAAGTTTTATAGGGAAACTGATTCATTGTTCCATAACGGAGGATTCATACGTTGGAAAAACAGCATTTTTAATATTAAAAAATACTGTTTTAGTGGAACCGAGATTTATCTCCCTGACCCGGCAGATAAGTACTTAACCGAAAACTATGGAAATTGGAGACTGCCTGACCCTGAGTTTGATGCCTTTTTGTACGCACCTAATACAGAAGTAACATGGCCTGAATATCTGGAACTTATTGTCGCACGCTCACTTTATAAATCGCTCATTTACAATAAAATGAAAAAGACCCGAAAAATTGCTAACGATTACAAAGAGTTTTTAACACGCACTCCGACCGGACAAGAGCTACTACAACAGTTTTTAAAATAGGTACTCTTTTAAAAACTGCATCCATAACAAATCGTAATCAGTTCAGGTAACATCTAATTAATATCAGGTTTTACCAGCACTTAATTGCTTAATTAAAGCCGCCACCCTTTTTGATGATCCGTAATCGCTAAACCTGTAAAACATCTTAAAGCTATAATGGAACATCTGATTAGTTACAGCAAATTCATTACGGCAAGCATCATTAACCGCAGTAAAGAGTTCTTCAAAATTAGCTACAAGAGGCCCGGGGAAGATATCCCTGTATTCATAAATGAGTCCACGATCCTTCATATATTCTTCATAGTCATAAGCAAACCCTATCACCGGTTTTTCTACAAGAAGATAATCAAGCCACAAAGAGGAGTAATCGGTAAGAAGGAGATCAGTTGTTCTCAATATCATCTGTACATTGTTGAATTTTTGACTGCTCAGATCAATAATTCGTTCATGGTTATAAAGACCATCCCTGTAATTAGTAAAATAGTCGTGAGTTCTTAACCCGAGCACGGCATTATTCTGTTCAAGCAGATTACACAAGCGATACAGTTCTGTAGTTGAAAAAGGATAAACACCCGAAAAAAACTTTTTTGGAGCCGGATTTCGGAATGTTGGTGCGTATAACACCAGTTTTTTACCATCAAGAAGTTCTTTTAAAGAATCATATTCCTTGCGCATTTCGGCAGGTAAATTATTAATGGGCATTTTCATCCAGTCGTTTCGGGGAAGTCCTGTGATAAAAAATCTAGAGTATGGGATATTGAAGCACGCGCTCATGGCCAGTTTATCTACTTTTGAGGAACAGATAATTCCGGTACAATTAGCCTCCTCCTTTTTAAAATTATTTTTCAAATTAGCATAACCCGAGGCAGATGTATATCTCAGCCCCTTTACCGGTATACCATGCCATAAATTAATAATAACCCTTCTTCTTTCGGTTATTCCAAATACGAAAAGATCGTTACGGGCATGCTGAATAATCAATACGCGAGTTTTAAATAAAAGTAAAAGACCCTTTATACTATTAGTTTTAATGATTTTTTTACTAATAATTTTTTCTAGATTTTGATTATTTCCGTTTACCGAAGTTATCTCGTATACAATATCGGGATCATTTTTAATATATTCCCATAACGCGCGAATATTTCCATTAAAAAGATCATCGCGACCAAGCTGAAAAACCCAAATTTTTTTGTTACGGGGATAAAGCAAATCAATAACATTAATAATTAAATTTACGACGCGATAAATTGTACGAGTGACTATTTTCATCTAACTAGCTCCTCTGCAATGACACTAATTCGGTTAAAAATCGGGAAGTTGAATAATTATCCCTGTATTTATGAAATCTGTCTGCAAATGAATTATATGATTGTCTGTAGTTTTTTGACACAGACCATTTTTTGTGACTTATGAGAAGTTTCATAAGTTCAGCTTCATTCTTTGCAAAAGGACCCGGAACAGTTTCATAATAGTCGAAATACATACCTCTGCATTGTGATAAGTAGTATTCGTAGTCGTATGAATAGAAGATGACGGGTTTACCAGTTAAAACAAAGTCAAAGAACACACTGGAATAGTCGGTAATGAGTAGATCAGTAAAGCATAATAGTTGTTGAATGTCATCATAAAGAGAGTTTACGTCAATTATGTTTTCATACCCCGAAATTATTAATGATTTATCGTGAGGATGCTTTTTAACCAACATAATTGATTCTGTTTTTTTAAGATAATTATCAAGTTGCACCAGAAAAGAGTCTGAAAACGGATTATTCTGATACCCACTGTCACGAAATGTTGGAGCATAAAGAAATATCTTATCTGATTTACGGAATTTTGCAGGCAAAAGCTCTTTACTATACTTTGCGAACAGGATGTCATTTCGGGGAAACCCGGTAATTATGATGTTTTTTGTATTAAAAGCTTTACCAATATTTTCAGCTTCTGTATTGGATGCGGCTATTATGAATCGGTATTTTTTGTATTCGAGAGTCTGAAGATATTTTTTTATAGAAGAATAGACACTTTTGAATAAAGAACTATTGAATAATTGTTCGTGATTTTTAAATTCATCCAGACCGATATATTTCAAAGCTATTCCATGCCAGGTCTGGATTATACTGAATCTGCCGAACAGTGTACCCATGTACGAAAAATCTTTCACAGAAAAATCGATTATTATGAATTCTGCCCACAGTACAGATAAAAAACCATTTAACGAAAATTTAAATACAACAGGCAAATTATCATTTTTTAAACTTTTATAGACATCTTTATTGGCGGTTATCCAAAGGGGTTTCAGCTCCGGGAATTTTGTAGTTATAATATATTCAAAGATATATTTGGGGTTTCCTTTGTAAACCTCTCCCCGCCCTGCACCGAAGAGAATCAGATTCTTTTTTTTGGGCACAAGCCTGGACAACACAGCAAGCAATAAATTGATAATTATATGTACAGAGTTCACTTCGAAACTGATCATCTGAACCTCAAGTATTTAAACCCCCAATCAGGGATTCTTATGTATCAAATAAACTCATAGATTTTATTATAGAAATTGTATAAAGTTGAATTAATTCTTTAGATTTTTTTCTTCGGATAGATACTCGATTAACCTTTTTGATGAATTGCCATCTTTGTAGCGATTAAACCTGTTATTGAAATCCTGATATTTTTTTTGATAACTCTTTTTGCTGAACCATGAGTCCAGGTTTTCGATGAGACTAAAAAGTTTTTCTGGATCATCGGCAAAAGGACCGGGTAATTCTTTATAAAAATCATAGTACATGCCCCGGCAAAAATCGACGTAATCTGGATAGTCAAAACAGTAGAAGATAATTGGTCGCTGCAGAAGGGAAAAGTCGAAAAGCACGCTTGAATAATCGGTTATCAGAACATCTGTCTGAACCAGAAGTTCCATTACATCAGGAAACAGGGATGAAACGTCAATAATTCTTTTAGAATTAACCGGAACTGAAAGAGAGCTGTCATAGGGATGTTTTTTTATGCAGAGTATGGCATCAGACTTTTCAAGAACATTTTCCAGTCTGATGGAATCCTGTATAGAAAATGGATAGTTGGAACTTATATCGCGAAACGTGGGGATATAAGATATTACATTTTTATGCTTAATACTTACTATGTCTTTGATTTTTACGCTAATAGGAATGTTGTTATTAAAGAAAATATCATTACGGGCAAAACCGGTTTCGATTATTTTATCACAACCAAAAGCTGTTTTATAGCACTTCGTGCATTCAGGGCCGCTTGAAGTAATGATCTGATATCTGTTATACAGAAAGTGCTTTTTGAAAAGATTTCTAAGACATACCACTATCGAAGATAAAATCGAGCTGCCACTGGTATAAGCAGCAATTCCCTTCTTTTCGTCATTCGCGTCATTTCCGATCTTTTTAAGAGGCATGCCATGAAAGGTTTGTACATACGAGAACCGCCCCAGGGCGTGAACACCCGCGTATATTATATCGCGCGGCATGATTTCAATAAAGAGATACTTAGCCCTCAATATGGTAAAAAAACCGCGTAAAGAATACTTATTTATTACAGGATCCCCTCGTTTTGCAAGATCAGCTTGTAGTTTTTTATTCCCCACTATCCAGACAGACCTGACAGACGGCAAATTATTAACACAATACAGGAACACATACTTGGTATTTCCCTTGAAATCGTGACCATCACCCGCACCAAAAACATAAAGTTTGTTATTTTTTGGTATTAGATAGGAAAAATAGAAGAGTAGAGAGTCCAGTAGTATATTTATCATTTAAATCCCGGGTTTATCCATTATCTTAATAGAGAATTCCTTTTTTTAAGAGAAAACCGCCTTCATACTCACGATACGACTTACTAACCGAACAAAATGAGGTACGGCAACATCAAAACCTTAATTTTCTGAAAAAAAAACAATTAAAATCGATTACATCCAATTATTACAATTCAGTGAATTAACTGAAAACAAACAAATTTAAGATAAATTTATTAAATACACAGATAAACTTCAAATGAACTTAGATTACCAATTAATGCAAGTTATTTTTTAAGGCCTGTTAGTATATACTAATACCAACAGGCCTTGAGAAGTGCAAGAATAAATCCTTACACTTCTCAAAGCAATAACCATTTTTACTGTTTTTACTATTCCATACTATTCTTTTATAACAACTATCGCAATTGACTTGACAACTATTTACCACACAATAAGTTTCTGGAGATATTCTTGAATATGATTAGAGCCATTATGCCTCTGTGTGAATCGTATGACTTAAAAAGTAATTTATGTTATTCAGAAAGTGAAGTATTATTACTAAAATCATGTAATTAATTGTCTTCGAATTTACAAGGTAAACGGCAATGCCGCTCTTAAGTTTTGAACCTTTTCAAAACTCTTTAGCAATTTTCTGAAATTCCGATTATCAAACTTTATGGATTTAAAATGAAAACAGAGCAAAAACGAATAATCACATATGGAACTTTCGATATGTTTCATATTGGACACCTAAATCTTCTTAAAAGATTAAAATCCATGGCTGACACGGTTATTGTTGCCGTTTCGACAGATGCGTTTAATCTGGAAAAGAACAAAAAAACCATAATTCCATTTGAACAGCGGATAAAAATTGTAAAATCAGTTAAATATGTAGATATGGTTATACCTGAAGAGAGCTGGGAACAAAAAACATCTGATATAAAAGAATATGACATAGATATCTTTGCTATAGGCCGAGACTGGGAAGGTAAATTCGATTTTTTAAAGGATTACTGCAGAGTTGTTTATCTTGAACGCACAAAAGGCATTTCATCTACTGAAATAAAAAAATCGCTTAAATCACTTCTCTCGATACCACAAGAAGACCTGCGTAAAGCATTTGATATTCTCGAAATATTACGAAAGGACCTGCAATAAGTATTAAAAGACTATTAATAAATTTCGTAATATTTTTTGTTAACCGGATACCTCTATATCTGCTTATACCTCAAAACAGAATTCGTGATAAGTTTATGGAAAAATACCTTACCCATAAAGACAAGTACGATAAAATCTTATCACAGTACCGGCGAAAAGGATACAGGAATCTTACAAAATGTGATCTTAAACTTATTGTTCCTCATTTGATGAAGACTGGTCAGGATAACGACCTGCAGCTATGTCTCAATATTGGGCTAGATAGTCATCCTGAAGAATTATTCTTTTACATACAGCGTGTCGAATATCTCATGTTTCTCGGTGATAACAGTTCAGCTCATGATTTGATAAAAAAAGCACAATTTCTGTATCCCGGCAATGCTCTATGCGCAGCTCTTTCAGTGGCTCTTACCTATCAGGTAGCGAATAATATTAATGAAGCCTATAAATTTACCTGATCCGGCAGATAAATACCTTACAGAAAATTATGGAGACTGGCGAAAACCGGATCCATATTTTGACGCTTTTTTGTACGCTCCCAATACAGAGATTATATGGCAAGAATACAGAGACCTTCAAGCAGTTAGAACAATTTATAACTCATTATGTTATAAAAACAGGGCCAGAGCCAAAAAGGTTGCAATGGATAATTTGAATCTACTTACCATGACAACAGAAGGCAAAATGCTGGCACAAATTCTGGTTAAACAAAAATAAGTACAATATTAAAATGAAAACAAATACAATAAACCGTGACGAGATAATTATTCTGGCGATATCTGCAATTAAATCCGGTAAAATTAAAGGCTTTTTTTATTGATCATCCCGATTTTAAAGTAGCTCCGGTTGACATAACATCAGATAGAATAAGAATCAATCACAAAAATGGTGTCGCCATTGATATGTTTCCGCATTATATGGAAGAAGGCCGAAGATGGCATAACGGCACGGCTACCCGCTGGTGGAATACTGAATTTAGTTTAAAGACGATAGAGTTTTTGAAAACCGTTTTATATGTGCCAGAAAATCTTGTTATGATTAAACGCTATTGCGACTCTCTTAATCAGATAGGTGAAGGAACATGGGTGAAAAATATAAAGGATCAAACGACATAACTGTTTATTCTTCCTTTTTTTTAAAACAATGCGATATTATGTATATTATCTTTTTAAGTTGACGCGGTATAAACAAAACTATTGAACCAACCCTGTATGTGTATGATTTTTTAATACGCTTAACAGCGTTATTAACCGGATTATCATCCGGGCGTAAAGCTGGCAAACGTTTGTAAATATTTTCGTATAAAAAATCCACTGCAATATCATAGTCATGATTTCTTGCCAGATACAGAAACATCTCCGTAAAAGTTATCATTGCTTTTAATCGCATCTGTTTCTGAGTAGAATCATCATCACTTATCATCTCAGATGATACTCCGCCACCATGCCTTCTGTATACGGCCGGTTCAATTATATCACCCATATATTTGCCGTGACCATGTTCACCAAGAAGCATTGTTTGAAACCTGTCGCCAAACAGAGACCGGCTCATCTCGTCTGGATATTTTTTAATTGCATTTCGAAAACACATAGTTAATAGAAGTACTCTTGCCCCAAGCATAAGCTCTCTGGATGTGAAATCACGTTTGTCCTTGTCCGGATTTTTAAAAATTTTGTAGGTATATGGGCTTGCTGCAAGACGAGATTTATGTATTACCCCCCCCTCCTCGTTTACAACAACACAGTCGTGATATGTTACCACATAATTAGGGTTGGACTCAAAAAAACTAACCTGTTTTTGAAGCTTTGTCGGGTCGGTCCAGTAGTCATCGCCTTCACATTTGGCAATATATTTGGACTTTATTAATGGCGGTTTTATATATTTCGCGGTTTTGGGGTTCTTTTTATACTGGTTTTCGACCTGGCAGGTTGTCTTTATTAATTGAGGATACTTTGCTTCGTATCCCTTGATAATTTTGGGAGTTCTGTCGGTTGACGCGTCGTCATGAATCAGTATTAAAACCCTGAAAGTAGTTTTTTGTATTAAAAAACCGTTTATTGCCTCTTCGATAAACTTTTCGTGCATATAGGTTTTGCAATCGATTGTAAGCAATGGAGGCGTATCATTTGGCCAGACCTGCTCTGTTACAGGCTTTGGCTCTGGAAGAAAAGGATAATCGGCAGTATTAAGGTCTTTTTTCATCTAGTCACCAGTAATATGTAGTTACAACATGATTTTAGAATAATTATAGATGTCAACTGTTTTGGAATGAAAGAGATGGATATTTATATTTGCTTTACAAAAAAAACGAAAATGTTTAATATAAGCATCACAAAATTTTTGTGAATCTGTCACAATGTTGACAAACATGAGTATTCATGAAACTATAATTAAATCTCTTTAATTGAAAGGATATAAAATCTTTGATTTCGAAAATAAAAGACATTATCATTTATCGAAATGCTGATTTTCACTGTGCATTTCCCTCAATAATTAGAACATCGAATGGAAATTATCTATTAGCTTTTAGAAAAGCACCTAATCGTATAAAACTCGGGGAAGATAGAAATTATCATGTTGATGCTAACAGCTATCTTTACATGATAAGATCAAAAGACGGAATTATATGGAACAATAATGATGAATTATTATATGCTAACCCGTTAGGTGGTAGCCAAGACCCTTGCCTTCTGCAACTACGAAATGGAGATATTTTCCTTTCAAGTTATTTGTGGAGTTTTAGTAAACCGGAAATTATACTTAAAATGAAAAAACCCATTACTGTAAAAAGCGATTATTTTGTACTTATGGGGGGATATTGCCTGAAAAGTACTAATGAAGGTAAAAACTGGAGTAAACACTACCCGCCACTAAGTATATCATCCGAAACTCGCTACAATTCATTCGGGAAAAAATTACCATCTTTTAACAGAGGCTCTTTATATGAAAACAAAGCCGGTAATATCTTTTGGGTAGTCGCATCACAAGATCAGGAAGACCCACAAAAAAAATCTGCGCATCTTATTTGCTCAAAAGACTCAGGACTAACATGGGAATATATGTGCGTTGTTGCTGAAGATAAATCAGTTTCTTTTAACGAAACTTCGATTATCGAAACACCAGCTGGTAATATTGTTGCGTTTATGCGTACAAATTATTTTGAAGGCCATGCATGTATTGCACGCTCGATCAATGGTGGCCTAAGTTTTCAGGATTGGAGGGACATGGGATTTACTGGCTATCCCTTGCATGCCCTTCAATTAAAAGATGGTAAAGTGTTACTTACCTATGGCTATCGCAATAAACCTTATGGTATTCGAGCACGCATTTTAAATGCAGAATGCACGAATTATGAAACAGCCCCAGAAATAATTATAAGAGACGATGGAGCATCAGATGATTTGGGATACCCGTGGTCAATAGAATTAGATAGTAATAATATCCTAGTAATATATTATTTTGATGATAAAAACAATATTCCATTTATTGCCGGTACAATTTTAAAAAATGATAATACATGATAATTAGCTGTATAGCGACAATTAGCTGTATAGCGACAATTAGCAAAAAATCAATAATTTACGGCCATTAATCACTCTATCATTTTATACAGCTGTGAATGGACATTAGAAGTTAGTGATGAAATATCGCCGGGGTATAATGGGAAAACAGGAGTAAGAGTTCTTAAAAATATATCATTACCATCTTCATGTACTCTCCACTTGCTATGAAAACTTGGGAATACCATTAATGCCCTTACCCCGCCAAAAGCTGCCAATATAGTTGTTGCTGAAGAAGGGCCTATGATAAAATCGAGATTCTTTTGAGAAAATGTAATTAACCCATCTAAATCGTTTTTAATATCAGCTTCCGGAAAGTGCATTCCAAATGATTTTGCAAGGTTCAATTCTTCATCTGTCGGGGCAATTTGCATAAAATACCAGTTGAACCTTTTATCAGTTAACAGGTTTAACCAGTCAATAATCTTGGTGTAACTACCCGCCCTTGTTGCGGTCATCAACATGCTACGCCAGGATATACCAACATTAATTTTATTATTTTTGGAAATCGATTTAGCGGAGTAATCATTATTTAAATAGGGTTCTCGAAAAACAAAATCTTCTTTACGCTTTCTAAATAAAAATCTTAATTCGTAACTTTCAAATATATAGTCAACCTGATGCATTATATCCCAGACCGAGTTATTACAAATAGTTCGTAGCTTATTGCTTAACACCCTATCCCTATCTGAAATAGAATTCTCTACAGGCAAATCGGTTAAATTATGTTTAACACAAATAAATATTACATTTTTTGCGAAACTAGTTTTTTTGAGAATTACTTCAACACGAGGATCACAAGAAAAATAGATTTTTTGAGGCTTCAGTTTGAGTAAATCATGAATTATTGAAAAATGTAATACCTGATCAGCCACACCACCGGAACCAATAATTAAAATACTTTTTTTGAAAAATTTTGCTGTATCAAACCCAATATCAACAGTTTTAATTTCAAAGTACTTCTTTAATTCCTGACATGAAGGGCGATTTAATCTTGCCGCAAAACCAAGTTCAAATTCACCTAGATGCAAATAAGTAATTTCTAATAATTTTGCTAATTGAGGCTTTTTGGTTTGCGCTGGATAAACATACCGCGTTTTTATTATTGCCTTCAACATATTATCGAAATTATCAATTTCATTTTTCGCTAATCCAGGTTTTCCTAGATGTAAAAAACATTCAATTCGGTTTATCATAATATCAATAGAATGTATATATGGCAATGAATTACAATCACTCCAATAAATCACACTATTATAGCATCTTAGAGGAATATACATTTTGATTATTAGATCCCTAACTTCCCCAACAAAATACCATCTACCTTTTGAGCATAAAGTTATCAACTCCTGCTCAGCTTCAAATAAAAGGTCAAATAATATGTATATCTTCGCCTTGTTTAATATTTGTTCTTTAGTCATTTCAACGTTGTTATCAATTTTTTTTATAACATATTCAATAATGTCATTTTTATTTACTTTATTTGTTCGAAGACACAGTGTAATTGCTTGGGCATTATAGGGGTCCTCATCTAAAACCTCTTTTGCTTTAAAATATGCATCGTCTAAAAAACCCTGCATCAAAGAATTTTTTGCAGTTAGCAATCGAATATCTGCATCATCATTTCTTTCGATATATGACAATAACTCTGTTGATTTTTGAAAATCTGTTATCTCTTGAAAGGCAACAACCATCCTGGTTAGGTAAGTTGTAGAATAATCTGACGGGGAAACTGAATTAAAGCATTTTATAGCAGAAAAAAAATCTTCATTTCTCAGTCTATATATAGATAATAACATTGAATATTTTGATACACATGAATATTTTTGTTCAATATAACTTCTAAGCGATCTGTTATCAAAAACCAAAGCTAATCGGCTTAACTTGTATTCACTTAAGCTGTAAATAAATTTTACAAAAGTATCGTGAGAAGTAGTAGGATTAATTAAAAAGTCAATTATAACTTTGTAGGCATTTTGATAATTAACTTTTGAAAAATCTTTAATCATAAATTTAGAAAATAATAGCCCCGACCAATAATACCCTTTATTTATTAAGCCCCGACTAATTTTACAAATAATTTTATTTAGCATACCTTATTCTTCCTTTTTAATCATCTTCCATTCAAGTGGAGTACCCTTCTCAAAAGAGGAAGCAGATTTTTTTCCTAAAATATCTTTATTAAATTTAGGACTCAACCCATTACCCGGCCGAATAGAACGAAGATTTTTTTCAGTAAAAATTTCACCTGATTTAATATCTTCCGTAATAAAAAGTGATCTTCTTCTTTTTTTGTCTTTTTCATTTATCTCATATTTTACCCGACCAAGGGTTTTTTCTGTTTGGCGTATCTGGTTAACCATTGATCTAAATTCATCAGGTTCCATTGAAAATGAAGAATCAGGACCGCCAAGAGTTCGATCAATTATGAAATGTTTTTCAACCACTGTTGCACCCAATGCAACAGCAGAGGCTGCGACAATATGCCCCATTGTATGATCAGAGAGCCCTACTTTTACACCAAATCTTTCTCTCATATCAGGTATTGTTAATAAATTAGCATCTTCAATAGTAGCAGGATATTGAGATGTGCATTTTAACAAGGTAATATTGTCGTTACCCTGCTTTCGGCAGGCATCTATTGCAGATTCGATATCTTCAATTTCAGCCACACCTGTCGAGATAATCATGGGCTTTCTTTTGGATGCAGCATATTCAATTAATGGTATATCAGTAACTTCAAATGAGGCAATTTTGTATATAGGATTGTTTATCGATTCAAGAAAATCGACAGCTTCAAAGTCAAATGGTGAAGAGAAAAATATTAAACCAGATTCTTCTGCAATTTTTTTTAGTTTAGGCTGCCACTCATAGGGCATTGCTGCCTCTGAATACAAATCCCAGGAGGTATACCCTTTCCATAAACCATCTGTTCGAGGTGCAAATAATCCAGAATTAATATTTAATGTTAAGCTTTCAGGTTTATACGTTTGTACTTTTACAGCATCTGCCCCTGAATCAGCAATTGCCTTTATGGTTTTTACAGCTGTATCAAAGTTATTGTTGTGATTTGCCGAAAGTTCGGCAATTATGAACACTATTTTATTAAACATATAATCATCTCTTATCTATATATCTACATTGTTTAAAATCTTCAATACCGCTTTTTAAATCAAAGCTGGGTTCCCAGTTTAGAACCTCTTTAGCTAAATTAATGTCCATTGTTGAGTCAGTAGTCAAGGGAGCGTCTTCTATATTCTCTATTTTCAAATTTTTGTCATTATCAAATACAGCATTAATCGTTTCAGCTATTTGTAGTAATGTAGAAGCATTACCGGAACCAATATTTAACGTACCACTGATATTAGGTTTATTTAAGGCGCATAATATAGCTTTAACAGCATCCTTAACATACAACTGATCCAATTTTTTATAGGGATTACCGGTAACATTCAGTTGATTTTTTTCTCCTGCCATTTTAGCAAATTTCATAAGAATGGGAGAATCTCTTTCGCCCTCACCATAAATAGCTGCAAAGCGAAGAAGCAAATGATTTATCGAACTGTTCTTTGTAAGCATTTTAATATACTCTTCACCAAATAGTTTAGACAAACCATAAGCGTTATCTGGTAATGGTATTTGAATTTCAGAATACGGTGAAACATTTGCATTCGAGTAAACAGAGCGCGAAGATGAATATATAACTTGTTTAACCGAGCAAACATTACAAGAATCGATTATATTCTTTAGTAAAAGTACATTTGATTTGTAAAATGTATCAATGTTATTAATATCATCGTTAGATTGCATTGTTCTGGCAGCAAGATGCACAATCGAATCTACACCTTGTAAAATTGATATTAAACTTTCACAGCTGTAATCGGTTGTTCTTAAATTCTCTAAATCTTCAGACTCTGATCTTGAAATAGGTATAACATTTACACCTGCCTCAATCAGACTCTTATAAAGATACGAACCAACAAAACCGGTAACACCAGTTATAGCAATTTTTCCCGGCAATTTAAAATTAGAGCGACTCTCGCACATAATACCCTACTACCTCCCACAAGCCATTTACAGGTTGGATTATATCACCGGATTCATACCTGTATTCATGATAAATTGCATCATCTGGGCAAGGAAAATTTTTCTTTTGAAATTCATTATCCGGTTTAGCCTGTTGAAACATTAATTCATAAAAGCCTTTATTTTTTCTTTTTATCTCTTCATTGATGTTCAATTCCCCAATTAAGCCGTTTATTGCAATTTTAACAAGATCTACACCGTATGTCTGCTTTATCAAGCGCCACATATGACACCCATCCAGTCTTGGTGCAATTTCCACAACTTTGGGGCCATCATTTGTAACTATCATTTGGAAATAGAGTGGACCACTAATTATTTTTAATTTATCTATTATAGACCTTACCAATATATCTGCCGCATTTATATTTGATTCATTTATATTTCTAATAGGGATCAAATGTCCCCGAGGAATTCCAAAACCTATATTTGAATGCACTAATCTTTCTGATAAGGCGGCAATAACAATCTTACTTTGGTACACCATTACATTGCAGGAAATTTCGACCCCATCAAGAAATTCCTCTACTATTGCCTTACCTGATGGCGATATATTTATTGCAGCATTAACTGCACTTTTTAAACTTTCTGAATCAGTTACCTTCGCAACACCTCTTTGACCTTGACTATCGACAGGCTTAACAATACAAGGGTATGTATTCCATTCATGTAATTCTGATTCATGCTGAACACGAATGTACGACACCGTACTTAAATTATTATCATTTAAAAATGAACGCAAATCACATTTATCATCTAATAATTGAATAAACTTTTTATCATAAAAAGTAGGTAAATTCATTTTTTCACAAACATCTACAACTGACTTTATTGCCATATCAGACGAAATAGAATACACATAACTCAAATTATAATCTTTTACTACCTGTGATAAAGCTTTAACATTTTTTATATCCACCATAACATGTTTATCACAAAGCTTAGCACTAATTTGGTTAGAATTGTCGGATGCAGCAACAACATACCAATCATCACTTTTTAAATATTTTATTAAATCTGCCTGTCCATGATTTGTACCCAAGACTAGTATTCTTTTATCCATTTATTTTTCTCTCTTCTACTAAATCCAATAAAGATGTAGCTAAACGATTAGCCCCCCTGCCATCAACAAGCGATAGAGCATTATATCTAATTTTTTGCCAACTATCGAAATCATTAAAAAATTGCTGTATAATATTTTTGAAATCATTATCTACAAATTCAGGCAAATAACCTGCATAAACACATGCCCCTAAACCTGCCCAGGCTTCACCCTGCGAAATCTGGTTATTTGCCAATGAAACCAATAATACAGGGAAACCGCATATAGCTGCTTCAAAAATTGTTGTTCCTGCTGCCATTATTGCCAGATCTAATGAAAGCATTATTTCTGCCATATTGGGCGGATTTATCACCAAGATAACATTAGTTGTAGTAACTTCATTAAAAAAGTTTTCAAAAATGAATTATTTGGATTAGTATTACTTGAAATTACAACAATTTCTACATCTGAAGACACAAATGAAAGTTAAGAATTGATAGTAAAGACTATCGCACCTTTGTCATCGCCACTACAATGGTTATAAAAAACCTGATATTATCTTTAACCTTAGTGATTATTACACCTTGTTATAAGATCTCAATAATTATTTCATTTTTATATTCCATTGCAATCTGTTCTGCCTTACTAACACTCTCATCAGACACTACAATTTTCCCAATACGATCCGTACCTTTTCTCAATTTTTCAACATTATCACCTTTTTTTACTGTTACTTCAAACTCCAATAGTTTAGGAGATTTTAATATTTCATCCGGACATGAATACCCTTGAAACACGCCATCTTGAGGCGAATCGATAATTACTGCTGCAACTGGATTATGTTTTTTTTGAGTTATGTCAGGTACTTCTCCAACAGCTGATTTTATTGTAGCTTCTACCCAATTGATACCAGAATAATAGTACACAAGTTCTGGTAAACATGTTGCACCAATTCGAGCACCAATTTCGATAATATATGGATTACCGGTTTTATCAATAATTAGGTCAACATTTGATGGTCCTTGTTCAATACCTAGGGCTTCTACAGCTTTCTTAACAGCAACTTCAATTCGATCGGTATTATTATTATCAATAAAGGGAAAAGAGTGCCCAATCGGTATCATATATGGTGGAGAAGATACAGTATCATTATGTAATAGTACCTTAACACAACTACCGTCGATTGAAAAAGCTTGAGCACCAATTTCTAAACCATCGATGTATTCTTCGACTAATATTCGATTTGATCGTGAATATTTTTGCGCTTCTAAAAATGCTTTTTCAATGTCACAATTTTCATTAACCTTAGTTACCCCTCTACTACCTGAACTATCTGGAGCTTTAATTATACAAGGAAAACCTATATTTGCAATTTTCGCCTTAATTTCATCAATATTATTAACAAATAAAAATTTAGGCTGTGGAACACCTTTTTTCTCAAAACGCATTCTTGTTTCGACTTTATCACTACAAGTTTTAGCAATCATTAATCCATTTCCAGGTAAAGATAAGCTATCGATTATTTGCCCAACAGTTGGTACTGGCAAATCTGTTTGCATAGTCATGACACCATTTATTTTGTGTTTTTTAGCAACTTGAATTATAGATTCTACATCCATAACATCAATAGGGTATGCGACATCTGCATAACTCATACCAACAGCATTTTCATTTCTATCAACGGTTACTACAAAATAACCAAGTTCCTTTGCCTTCAAAATTGCGGGTAATTGTCCAACCCCAGCACCTACAACCATAAAACTTTTACACATTATGAACTCTCCTTTATACAATTATTAATTTCACTTGCAACACGATTACTTCCACAACCGTCAACTATATTATCAGCCAAAAGATATTTATTATAATTTTTTATCATTAAATCAATCTGGTGACAAATATCGATATAATTAATTTTTGATAATTCACCCAGGTATAATCCAACATTTAAATCTTCCCATGCTTTCGCCTGTTTAATTTGATTTTTTGCAATAGTAATTAGTAACATAGGCAGGCCGCAATAAGCAACTTCAAATGTACTAGTTCCACCAGCCATTATTGCCAAATCACAAGAAGCAAATATTTCTGCTACATTATTAGGATTAATATTTAAAATAACCCTTCCTTTGCCGTTAACCTGCACCCATTCCTGTATTTCTTTATTCCGTGGATTATCTTTCCCTGATACAATAACAAGTTCAATATTTTTAGGTGTAGTATCTAAAGCTGCACGAACAGAGAACAAAATAGCTCCTCGATCATCACCACCTCCAAATGTAATCAAAATTCGCTCAACTGTTTTTCTTTTTTTTAATATCGCTTTTGTAAATTCAGGTCTTAATAATGCATATTTTGCTCCCAGAAGGAACCTCGTTTTAGGATTCATTTTTAATTTTTTATAAGCCTGTATATCAGCAGTAATATTCGAATTTAATACAATGTCAGCCCATAATAGAATTTGATATGTGTAATCAAATTGCATCCATGGTATTTTGGACTTTTTTAATATTTTCTGATAACTTTCTTTAATTTTATAGTCGTCTATGATCAATGCTTTTGCATTAACCTTAATAGAAAAGAGAATCAATTTTTCTGCGTCATCTGTCTCAGATACCCAATCAGATTGTTCAACCCAGTAATCAAAGAGTGCATCATCGCCTTCAACTTTGTAATTATCGGGTGGGCCAAGAATTGAACAGCTTAAGCCCAACTTTTTACAGGCAATAGCCAAGGATCGACATCGCATTAAATGACCAATTCCAATTTTTGGCGAAGCATTACAACGAAAAACAATCATAATTCGCAAGCTTTCATAGCTTTATACATATAAATAGCTCTTTCCCAATCTTCCATGGTATCCAAATCCTGCACTAAACGTCTTGGTAGAATAATTGGAACAGATTTTGACTCATAAGTTAACCTGTTATCCATAAAAGAGCTTGTTTTACCCCAGTAAAATTGCCCAGCATCATGATATGCCTCTTCTAAGTCCTGAGAACGTGTTAACAGATGTTCAGGCTGAAACATTACGACATAACCTTCATCCGATAACTTCAAAGCTCTTTGAATTGGAAAAGCATAAGAGGTAACAGAAAAAGCAAAATCGATATCATTATTGAAAACATAATTATAACCCTTAACTAAATCTTCAGTTCGAATAAAGGGTGCTGTTGAATATAAACAACATACAAAATAGGGTCTATTATATATTTTTGTTACCTCGGAAATTGCATGGTTAACGACTGGTCGTGTTGGTGTAAAGTCATCAGAAAGTTCCTTAGGTCTTAAAAAAGGGACTTCTGCTCCATGTTTTATTGCAACCTCGGCAATTTCTTCGGAATCAGTCGATACGACAATATGCTCAAAAAGAGCACTTTTAATTGCAGCCTCTATTGAATATGCAATAATGGGCTTGCCACAAAAATCTTTAATATTTTTTCCGGGGATTCGCTTGCTCCCCCCCCTTGCTGGAATTACGCATAAATTTTTAATTTCAATGTTTGTGGAATCGATGGTCATACTTTTTACCTTTACTTCAATGATTATTTCAATACGAATTTTGGTGGATTAAACGATTTAACAATTATAATTTTTTTGTTTAAGGAATTTATATAGTCAGGGTCAATACTACTTTCATCTCTTCTTAAACTTTCTTTACCATAATTAGCAAAACCATAACGCGCACTTAACGATTCAACACCATAAATTAGAGGTATACCTGTTACAGCATAAATTAAAGTACCTTGAGACCACTTCGATTTTTTAAGAACATTATCAATTTCATTATCAAAAACTTTTTTTGGTATAAACATATAAACATTATTTTTTTTCAGTTGATTATTTTCTAAAAATACATGTAAATCATCTGTAAAGACCGTTAGTGGTCCAGTCAATAATCTTTTATAAGTCTTACGGTTATTAACAAAAATATTATCTATCATTGATAATTTTTCATTCTTTTCAAGTATTGAATTAATATTACCATAGGGATCATGAAATACTTCTTTCGAAAAGATAGATTTTGAATTTGGTAAAACCATGTAACAAAAAAGAAGTATCACCAAAATTTTGTATTTGCAATAATTTTTATCAATTGAAGAAAACAGCACATAAAGCACAGTAAGAATTTGCACAAAAAAGAGCCCCATAAAGAAATAAGAACGATCTGCACTTGTAAAGCCCTCATATGAAAAAATGAAAAAACAAAGAATAATTGAAATAATAGAGCTATAACCGAATTTAATAGAATAAGAGTTAATCGGTTTTTGACTTTGATAAAAGGTGAAAAAGAACAAGGAATTGATTATTACAGCAAAAAAACGTCTATTTTGGCCTGAAGCGTATTGAACAAAATTTTCAATCGGATTTGAGTTAAAAATACTTGTTACATCCGATGGAGAGTGTTGAGTGGTCAATAAACTGAATATCAAAATATAAAACAGAACCCAAAACGCGCCCAGTAAATAAATTTTGAAATTTCCATACTCTTTTAAAAGCAGATAAAAACCAATAAATATTGCAAACATAAAACCTGAAGATATTTTCCCCAATGAAAGCAAAGCTGCAATAATAAAAATGAATAGCAGATCTGTTGTGGATTGTTTAGGCTTAAAAAGGCTTTTTATTATTTTAGGCATAGACGCAAATAATATTATTATTGTAAACCATAAACCATGCGAACCAATTACATGCCATGTATTAACTACAATTAATGTTGAGATACTAACAAAAATTGTGAACCATTTTTTGGAAATGTGGTTAAAAACCGAAGCCATAAATATTATAAACGATGTAAGAAGTATAAATATTTTGAATTGATACAACAAACCATAAGAGTCATAGGGAGAAATACCGGAAAGTTTTAACACAAAAGCGTCAATATAGTGACTAAGTACATGATAAAATGTTGGAATTGAACCGTGTTGGCCAATACTCGGATAACCAAAATTTTTAATACTTTGAATTATTGCAACATGATATGCTGTATCTTGATGAAAACCCAGACCGTTTTCGGCCTCTAATATTGGAAAAGTTTGAAAATATCGACCTAAGAACATATTATCAAATTTCCCGAAAATAAAAAGAATTAATGAAATTATCAACGCGGTGAGTATGTTACCTCTATTTAAAACTATTTTATCAGCAAAAAAGCTATGGTTTAAAACAAATTGAATCAATACCAATAACAAAAAAAACAAAACAGCAATAATCAGAATATCTAGGATTTTAAAATTAATAAACACAATACAAGAGAATAAAAAATGCATAACATAAAGAAGAAATAAAGATATTATAGCAAC
>JAQIBV010000055.1 GCA_027858855.1 Spirochaetota bacterium
GTACATTGGGAACTTGGATTAAAACCAAAGGTTTGAATAACAAGAGCCGTATGACGGGAGACTGTCACGTACGGTTCTGTGAGAAGCTGAGGGGGAAGTTCCCTCGGCTTACTCGACTCTCGTCGTTACGCATCATAATGCGGTTAAATTCTGTTATGAACTGTGAAGGAGTCTTAGCAAGAGGATCCAGTGATGAAAATATGATTTTTATCATAGATGCTATTAATGCTGCCTGTATGCCATGACCGTTAACATCGGTTATAAATATTCCTAACTTGTCTTTTGCTATATTATGAAATCCGCAATAGTCACCTCCCACATCTTTCATTGGAATAAATCTAGATGCGATGGAAAAAAAATTGTTCGAGTCGGGTAGGTCAGAGATGGTATTTTTCTGGATCTGTTTGGCGATTTCTATATCTTCTTCAATGTTTATAAGCTGCTCTTTTTCGTTAAGGGCTTTTTTAAGTATTAATTGGGTGTTGATACGAGCTGTTAACTCATAACGATTGAATGGCTTGCGGATGTAGTCATTGGCACCGGCCTTAAAACCGGTCAGAAGGTCATTGATTGTGTCTTTCGCGGTTAACATGATAATAGGGAGTTTGAAAAGTGAATAGGATTGTCTTACGATCTGTGCAACCTCATAACCTGACATCTGTGGCATCATGATATCAAGGAGAATGATGTCGGGCTTAAGACCTGAATCAATAAGAGAGAGTGCTTCAGGACCATCTTCCGCGGTGGCAACAGTAACGAATTCGGCTCTGAGCTGGTTTTCCAGAATTCGAATGTTGATTGGATCATCATCAACAGCCAGTATGGTTACAGGATTATTGAAGTCTGCGTCAATAGAGACCGAATCTGCATCGATTTTACTTGCTGTCAGATCAGTCGCGTAGGGTTCGACTGTTGCGGTAGTCAGGTTTTCAACAGAGTCTATCGGAAGATTGCAGATGACAGTCGTTCCTTGTCCGGGGGTGCTAAGGATATGCAACGAGCCCTCATGTAATTCCATAATGGATTTTGATATAGAAAGCCCCAGTCCTGGTTTGCCAACTGTGTGAATTGTGCCATCTTCATCAATTGAAATGGGAGAAAACAGAGATTTTAGTCTGAATTCTTCAATTCCAATGCCACTGTCACTGATCGTAATTATTACATTTCTACTTTTGGGTTCAAGAGAAAGGGCGGCGGTGATTGATACTGCCCCCAATTTGGTATATTTAAGTGCATTACCAAGAATATTGAACAGAACCTGTTGAATGCGCTCCTTATCGCCGAAAATAGGAGGTATTTGGGGATCAACTGAACATGTTAGTCTTATTTTTTTATGGCTGTACAGGTGTTCATAATAGTGCAAAACAGTATCGATACAATCTTTTACATTAAATAACTTTTTACTAAGAGTAATGTCCTTATTTTTTATTCGCGAAAAATCCAGCAGGTTGGTAACCATTGTAGAGAGCCTTTTCCCGCCTGAAATAATTTTCTGTAAAGCCTTTTCGATCAGGATGTTTTCATTGTTATATATCATTGATTCTGCAATCCCGATAATTCCGTTCAGGGGGGTTCTCAGCTCGTGTGAGGTGCGTGACAAAAATCCGCTTTTCAACTTGTTCATCAGTTGCAGATGCAGGTTTGTTTTCTGCAAATTTTCTGTCATGGCGTCTACTTCAAGAAAAGCATCGGTATACCGTTTTAGTAGAATCAGAATAAATGAAAATGTCGAAACCACTGCACCCAAATAAAGATTAAGCGAGTAAACAGGAATATAACTATTCATCACGTTGTTTCCTGTAAAAAGTATAAGAGTAATGAACCCAAATAAAAAAAGTTGTGAGCCTGGAAACCCTTTTTTGATCTCATTTATTGTTAAGTGTATAATATAAAGTGCAATAAGCGCGGTCAGCAGGTAGTATGTCAAAAGTATATATTCAAACATTGCAGTAGGAAGGGTTAGGAGCGCAAGAGTTGATACGAAAGCAAAAACCGAGCTTAGGTAAAGAAACCTTAGTAAAATCCGTTCAGGAAAAAGAGCCATAAAGATAGCTATAATTGCAGGAGTCAGGCTAAAAATGGAGATGTAAAGAAATATAGGGATAAGCTTGTCCGGAAAATCCGTGAAAATGGTTGTGATTGTAACTGTTCCGCGAAACAGGAATATAAAGGTGAAAAGAAATGTAATCAGAGAGATAAGAAGGGGCTTTTTACCACGGTCGCGCAGAAAAAAGAGTAGAAGATGAAACAGCCACATGATAAACATAAATGCGATTATCATGGTTTTTGTTCGGAATAGGGTCTGAAGGTGCTGGTTGGCTATTGTTGATGAAGCTATCAGTATTTTTTTTTCAAATTGTGGCAGGTATTTGTCATGGTGTGATACTTCTGCGAATATATCAACAACGCGGGTGCCCTTGAAATTCACTATTGAATTAAAAATGTTGGAACTTTCAGAATATCGCAGATTGCGTTTATCGGTACTGTTAATAATTGTGTAGTTAGCATTATCTCCGTCGGGAACAGTGATTAAAGCGTAGTTTACACCTGTTACCGTGGGTAGTGTAAGACGTAGATGATAAAGGCCAGCAAAAGATTCATGTTTAAGGTTGTTAATCGGGTTAGTGCTGATTCTTTTTTTAGGGTATGGTAAGTTGTGATATCTAAATTTTGCTGTTTTCAGATCTGATTCTTTGTAGGATTCTAGTTCAGGGTAGTATTTCCACTCTCCTTGCAAAAGCACAGGCGATTCGTGCAGATCTGATTTAGAAAGATTCATCTGCCCATGATTTGCATGGTATGAAGTATCAGGTCGTTCATTAAACAGGAGTAGAGATATTACGCAAGTTATGAAAACAAGAAAAATAATGCGTAGAAGACGAAGTGCATACATTCTTGACTCTCTATCGGAAGTTTTGTAGATTTATTACGATTTCTGGCGAAACTGAAAACCGCTGGAATCAAAAAACTACTATTTTAAAAAATCGTAAACAGTTCTGCGTTTTTTAAGGTCCCTACAGATTATAGGCTCCGTACAGTGTAATAAATCAATAAAAAAAAGGATATTGTGTATCATTCAAAAATAATAGGGAACTTTTTTATCAAAAGCTATTCCCATAGTTATATCTCTTTTTTTTCGATTTTCTAAATTTTCCATTGGGATATGTATGATGAAAAAGTGATCAATGTTAGTCTTTTAATAGAAAAAAGTTGTCTTTTCAATGGCTTTAGTCATAGTGACCATAGATAATATTTATTTAAATTCCGAGGTATCATATTGAAACGTGTAAAAAGCATAATTGAGGAGCTGGTTGTTGAGGCTCTTTCGTCTGCAATAAATGATGGAAAATTCGGTGAAAACATCGATTCGTCTCTTTTTCCTGATGTAAAGATCGAGTATCCCAAAGAGGAGAAGTTTGGGGATTATTCCACACCGCTTGCTCTTGAAAGTGCTCGTGTGCTAAAAAAGGCTCCGTTTGTTATTGGTGAAATATTAAAACAGTACATCGAAAAGTCTTCTCTGGTAGAGAAGGTCGATGTTGTTAAACCCGGTTTTATTAATATGTTTCTGTCTCAGCAGTCCCTAGCCGATTACGTTGTTTCGGCTGTTGCTGCTGGTGATTCTTTTGGATGTTCAGAAAAGACTGATCCGTTAAAGTATAGCATCGAGTTTGTTTCGGCTAATCCAACTGGTCCATTGAATGTTGTTTCAGCAAGGGCCGCGGCATTAGGTGATTCGCTTGCGAATATTTTAGAGGCAGCCGGTGACAAGGTCGACCGTGAATTTTATGTGAACGATTTCGGTAATCAGGTTAATCTTTTCGGCCTTTCTGTTTATAGTCGCTACCAGGAGCTTCTTGGGAAAGAAATTCAGTTTCCCGAAGACGGATATCAAGGTGAATATGTTAAGGATATTGCTCAGCATATTATCGATACTAATGAGTTTAAACCTGATCAATTTTCATCAGAAGAGGAGATTCTTGCATTTTTTAGTAATTATGCCATATCTTATATAGTAAAAAGTCAGCAAACTGTTATGGAACAGTTTCGTGTAAATTACAAGCAGTGGTTTCGCGAGAGTACGCTTCATGAAAGCGGAATCGTTCAAAAGACCTATGAAGAGATGCTTGCCCGAAACGTTATTTACGATGAAGAGGGTAAAAAGTTTTTCAGTGCAACCGACTATGAGGATGATAAGGATCGTGTTGTTGTCCGTGAAGACGGACGCCCTACCTATCTTATGGCCGATATCGCCTACCACGAAAATAAGTTTGCCCGTGGCTATGACTCAATAATCGATATCTGGGGGCCGGATCATCATGGCTATATTGCCCGTTTGCGTGGAGCCATGATTGCCCTTGGGCACGATAGCGACAAGTTTCGTGTTCTGATAGCGCAGCAGGTTAACCTCATTCTTGACGGTGAAGCTGTAAAGATGTCCAAGCGGTTGGGTCGCTTTTCGACAATGCAGGAGCTTATAGATGATATCGGTGTTGACGCTGCTCGATATTTTTTCGTTGCTCGCTCTATGGATAGTCATCTTGATTTTGATATCGAACTTGCTAAAAAGCGAAGCAGCGAAAATCCGGTCTTCTATCTTCAGTATGCACATGCACGGATCTGCTCTATATTCAAAGAAGCTACTAAGCGTTCTATTGATCTTTCCGAGAATGAAATCCGCCTTGAGTATGTGGAGAATGCGGAAGCGCAGTCTCTGTTGAAGATGATTATCCGTTTTCCTGAAGAAATTGCAGATGCCGCAACAGTTTTTGAGGTTCATAGACTGGCTAACTACTTGCTTCGCCTGGCACAGGGCTTTCACCGTTTTTATACAGTAAACCGTATTCTAACCGATGACTCTGATTGCACAAAGTCGATGTTGACTGTCTGTTCTGCGGTTAAAAACGTATTGCATAACGGGCTTTCAATTCTCGGAGTCAGTTTGCCGGAATCGATGTAATATGAAACACGCAGTAGCAATATTATCTGTTCTTCTGCTTTCGTTGATGCTTAACGCACAACAGAGCAGTTCAATGCTCTATGATCAGGCTCTCGAAGCTATAAGAGCAAAGAACTATAAATCGGCTGAGTTGATTCTGCGTTCTATAATCAAGAATGATGATGCTTATAAAGAACAGTCATTCTTTCAATTAGCCAAAAGCATTCACTATCAGAAACGTTACCAGTCAGCTATTTTTGAGTTCAACCGTTATCTTACAATTAGTACGGATGACTCTTTGCGAATACAGACCCGTTACTGGATTGCCCGATCGTACTATTATGATGGCAATCATCACTATGCAATAGAGGAGTTTAAGCGTTATCTTTCAGAGAACCCCTCAGATCCTGCTCTGATAGTTGACTCCTACAGACAGATCGGTTTCATCTATTTTCGTCAACGCAGGTACGATGAGGCCCTAATAGAGTGGGAGAGGGCTATTGAATACGCAAATGATCAAGTGACAGTTGAACAGATTCGTTATGATATGGCTCTCGCTCATTTTAATTCAATAAACTACCCGGCATCTGAAAAAATATTAAAACAGATTATTGCTGCTTCAGAATCACCACAGATCAGGGCTCGCGCCCATATTCTCTATGGTCGAATTGAGCAGAAAAGGTCACGCCATAAACAGGCGATCACTCATTTTTCGCGTGTAGAAAAGGGCCTGCTGAATCAGAACCCTCTTTATAATGTTTTCTATTATATGTCACTCTCTTTTATAGAGCTCAAGGATGATCAGCGTGCTATACAGTCTTTGCGTCTGTTTATCGACCATTCCTCAGAAAATGACTCCTCTCTGAAAGAACAGGCGCAGCTTGAACTTGCTCGCATCCTTTCGCGCAACGATGAACAGGATAACGCACTTTCTCTGTTTCTGGATCTGATAGAAAGCAGTAACAACTCTATTTTGAAAGCCGAGTCTATCTATCTGGCAGGGAATATTTATCTGGGTAATAGTGATCTGTACAAGGCGCGTTCCGTTACAGAAAAAATTCTTGATTATGAAGTAGACTATGATTCCAGAAATGCCTATATACTGCTTTCCGATATTTATGTGCAACTCGCAATGTACAGTCGTGCCGAAGAGATTCTGCTTACAATAAAGAAAGAACTTGCGTATGACCCCGAAATGGATATGATTCAGTACAAATTGTCGTATGTTTATCTTCGTGAAAAAAAGTATTCAAAATCTATCGAAGGTTTTAAACAGGTCGATGCATTTAATCCATTTTCTCCATATAAAAATGAATCCAACTATTTTATTGCAGTGGCTCACTACGAAAACAAAAACTATAAAGATGCACTTAAATATTGTACAACTTATCTTCGCCAGCCTAAACTGCTGAATGCCTATGATGCACATGTCATCAGGCTTGATTGCTATGTCGTCTTAAACAGGTTCAAAGAAGCACGTCGAGAGGCGGACTATATTATCACCACATATCCAAAAGGTTCTAAAAATCCGGGAATAATATATGACTATGCGCTGTTTTTAAAAGCTAATAAAAGTAACAATTCAAAATATATCATTTATATATTGAACAATTTTCCTGAATCTGAAATTAGCACTTTAATATTACGCCTTGAAGGTGAAAAGCTTTATAATGAAGCAGATTACATATCTGCGGAAAAGAGTTATGAGCGTCTTTTGAACCAAAAGCGTAGCTCTTATGATCCGGCAATAACAGAGCGATATTTTGAGCTGCTTTATCTCAATAAGCGCTATGATAAAATTGAAAAGCTGGTCTCAAATTTCGAGACTACGGATGAGCGTGTGCGTCCAATTCTTACTCTTTATGCGGCTCGAGTTGCCTATCAGAAGGGTTTTTACCAGACAGCCTCTTTTTACTACTCCAGTCTGATCTCTTCCACAGAACAGAGTGTTGTTGAACCTTCTGATTACTATTTTCTAATTCTATCAGAACTAAAACTTGATAATGCCGATTCTGCACAGCTTATTCTAGCCGACTATCAATTAGAAGAATACTATTTACGGTCTGCGTCGGCCATAAGCCATTATTACTCACAAAAAAGAGGGCCTCAGGCCGGTGCAAACTTCGCCAATAATCTTTTGACTGATACTAGTGATGCAGATAAAAAAGACGGCCTTGCACTGCTTACAGCCGGCTTCTATCTTGATGCCGGTGAAAACGACAAGAGCTATGCTATTATTAAACAGCTCACATCACAGAGTCCTGAATCAGTCGGACTTATGACCCGTGTACTTTTATCGCTTAACCGACATGACGAACTGTTCGATTATCTTGAAACTAACAGTGCTCTGTATCTTGATGGATCCACCGACTCTGCACTGCTTGATCATCTTGCCGAAGTTTCCCTGGTGCATAGCCAAGATAAACTGTTTCTTCAATTTAATGAGTTACTAAAAAACCGCAAAGGATACCGTTCCCGATCGAACTCTTACTATGCCTATTATTATTATCTGAAGAAAGATTTCGTTACATCAAACCGGTTTAGCAAGGCTGCCTTCGTGAACGAAAAGAACGATCCGCGACTGCTCTTCATTATGGCCGAGATGAACTATTACCACATTAAAAATATTAACAAAGCACAACAGCTCTATAAGATGCTGCTAGAGCTTCCTTACGATCATGCAAACTTCGTTGCTCGTGGAGGAATCAGTTATGCTCTGATTCTGTTTAAAGAGAACAAGCCTGATCATGCAAACCGGCAACTCGAACTTCTTACCGCAGAATACCCTGATGGGGCTTTTGCTAATTCAGCTCGAAATATTCAATCACACTATAGGAAAAAAAATGAGACAAATTGATCGGTTGCGTAAAATACTTGATTCTGCAGGACTCTTTCCCTATTTGTTGTTTGATTTAAAGAATATATTGTATTTAACAGGTTTCAAAGGTTCCAGCGGATATCTGCTTGTTGATCGTGATAACGCCTGGTTTATTACTGATTCCAGATACGAGGAGTATGCACGTTCACTTCTGAACGACTCTGGTATAGAATTTATTTTACAGAATCGTACCTTCATAGATGAGGTAATAAATCTCTCAGATCAGATGAGGTGGAAGACTATTTATGTCGAAGACCATTCAGTCACTCTTGAAAATTATAATCTGCTATCCGACTCTTTAAATCCAGATATTATTGGTGCAGGTAATGTCTGCCGTGATCTACGAGTAGTCAAAGACGATCGTGAAATAGAATTACTCCAGAAGGCGGCAAAGCTTACCGACGACTGTTTTGAGCATCTATGTACATATATAAGGCCCGGCATAACAGAATGGGATGTCGCAGTCGAGCTTGAGCACTTTTACCGTACTCACGGTTCTACAGGAAGCTCCTTCAGTCCAATTGTCGCCTCCGGAGCAAACTCCTCCATGCCCCATTACGAGACATCTATGCAAAAGAAGATTGCACCAGGTGATACCCTGCTGATTGACATGGGATGCATCTATGAGGGCTACAATTCTGACTTGACAAGAACAGTATTTCTCGGAAATGTAAATGAAAAGATGCAGCAGATCTATTCAATAGTCAACCAAGCCCGTCAGTTGGCTATCGACTCTGTTGCAACCGGCGTGACCACCGGAACTCTTGATTCAATAGCCCGAAAGGTAATATCCGGTGGAGGATATAATGACTATTTTAACCACTCTTTGGGACATGGAGTGGGTCTTGATGTACATGAACACCCGCGAGTAAAAGGGGAAGATGACTTTGTTCTTCCTGCTAATTCAGTAATCACCATAGAGCCTGGAATATATATTCCAGGACTTGGTGGAGTCAGAATTGAAGATCTGGTTCAGGTTACTGATAACGGCCCAGTCGTTTTAAGCAGGTCTTCCCGTGAAATTCGCATATTATAAACAGGTAAATAAGCCTACGAGGTAAATAATGATTTCCAGTAACGATTTTAAGAAGGGTATGGCTATAAAAATTAATAGCGATATCTTTTCTATTGTAGACTTTCAGCATGTAAAGCCCGGAAAGGGTGCAGCTTTTGTTCGTACAAAAATCAGATCTCTGACGAAGGGAACAGTTATCGATAAGACCTTCAGAGCTGGTGAAAAGATCGAGGATATTCGTGTAGAGAAGAGAAGTATGCAGTACTCATATGATGAGGGCGATACTCTTGTGTTCATGGATAATGAAACCTACGATGAGTTCTGTGTATTGAAAGACGGCACCGATAATCTTCTTAATTACATTAAAGAGGGTGATACGGTAGAGATATCGACATATGAAGATAAACCCATTTCGATTGAGCCTCCTATCTTTGTGGAACTTCTTGTTACCTATGCCGAGCCTGGTGTTCGTGGCGATACCGCAACAAACGTGAATAAGGCTGTAACAGTCGAAACTGGAGCAACTATTCATGTTCCAATATTTGTGAATCAGGATGACATTATAAAAATAGATACACGTAATGGAGAGTACGTGGAACGGGTGAAGAAATAGTATGAATCAGATATTTCAGCATTTGCGGGGGTATTTTACCCGCTATCCCGGTCGAAGCTATGGTGCCTCTGCCGGGTTCCTGATCGGGGTGTTGCTGCTAACCCTGGGGTTTAAAAAAACACTGTTTATAACTCTTGTTACACTGTTTGGTTTCATAGTTGGTTTCTTAATAGACATTAATATGCGTATACCGGGTCTTTCGGTTTTCAATCGTTCAAAACCTCAGGATGATGAGCTTCATGTTTATTATGAGGATGATCATTCTGATGGTAAAGAGAGTGACATTGAGTAAAAAACGGCCTCCAATTAACACCATCCTTATCAGGCAGGCCTTCAAATATCTGCGAAAGGGGTCTGTCTTAGAAGCTGTAGGCTGCCTTGAACAGGTTTCATCGGGCAAACGAGGTCCCTATGTCGATTATCTGCTCTCTGTTGCCTATTTGAAGAGTGACCGTCTCGCTTCGGCTTCAGACATAGTCCGCAATGCGCTCCGCCACTATCCCGACTATGCGCCCTTTAAAGAGATTCTTACATATCTTGCCCTTAAGTCGGGCTCTTCAAAAGAGCAGGTAATAGGGCCCATCATTCAGTATGGTCAGGAGTACCCCGAAAGCCGTAAGATACGACGAATGCATAAACGGCTTTTAAAGAGTAAGGACTTTGCAAAGTTCCAAAGAAAACTGACTTTAGAGGAGTGCATAACGCTGCAAAAACCTCCTGCGGCAGTCGAGGCGACTCATTTTAAGAGGGATCGTGCTGCGTTTAATCTTCGTTTCAGACCTTCGAATGCAGCCATTGTGGCCTTAGTGCTGATTGTTGTAGCAGTTGCTGTGACTCTCTCGGTTGTTGTAAAAAAATCAGTGTTTACACAGTCCTCTTCGTCTTCAGAAATTTCTACCGAACATTTTCGTCTGGACAATCATCGTTACCCGCTGATAGACACAGAGGAGGGTGGTAGTCGCTTTTCATACAGTAACGAAAAACAGCTGCTTGAGGATTACGAAAAATCACGACGCTATCTTAAGGATGGCAAAAATAATGAAGCACTTGTTATACTGAATCGTATAATGCTAAGTAATGTAAATATTTCTGTTAAGGATCGGGTTGCGTTTCTTAAAGAGTTTATCCGTCGCATGGATGAAAAACAGTATCAGCCCCTGTCGGCCGATAAGCTGATTGGGGATTCGGCACTTTACAGTGGCTTTTATGTAGTGTTAACAGGAAAGATAAACAACTACAAATCCTCTGAAGGATCGACCGTGTTTACTCTTCTTATTAATGAAAAGGATAATCAGTTTGATGCCGTTGCCGAGGTTGTCTCGGATACTCCACTAAATTCAATTGAAAACGGAAGCACTGTTACTGTTAAGGGCGAGTTTTTAAAGGCAGCTCAGAATGAACGTATAATTGTGCGGGCCGACACCGTTACAGCTGAATGATCTGAATAATTTTAAGGAGTATCTCGCCAATGCCTTCGTTAACATTTCTTGGAACCGGTACCTCCCATGGCGTACCAGAGATTGCCTGCAGTTGTGATGTATGTATCTCTTCAAATCCCAAAAACCGACGGTTACGTTGTAGTGCATTTTTGCAACAGGATGGCCGTAATCTTTTGATCGACTGTTCCAAGGATTTCCGGGAGCAGGCATTAGTTCATAAAATTGATAATATAACTGATATTCTTATAACGCATGCTCACGCCGACCATGTTTTTGGTCTTGATGAACTTCGTGTTTACAACAGACTACACAAAGACAGCATAAGTCTCTATATGTCCCAGGAGTGCGACACGAGCCTCAGAACCTTATTTACCTATATTTACGCTCAGCCGCTTCAAAATGGGGGTGGGGTGAGCTCTCTTGAAAATCATGTGGTACAGCCTGGTATTGACTTTCAGGCATCCGGATTCAATATAGTACCAATTCCGGTTATGCACGGTAAGCTCCCGATTTACGGCTACCGCATCGGCGACCTTGCATATATTACCGATTGTTCATATATCAGTGATGAATCATTTGAGCTTGTAAGGGGGGTCAAGGTTCTTGTACTGGGGGCGCTGCGTTATCAAGAACACCCTACTCATTTTAATCTTGATCAGGCAGTAGAGGCAGCAAAAAAAATCGGAGCAAATCAGACCTGGTTTGTTCATAGCGCGCATAATCTGGAACACGATAAAGTCAACAGCGAATTACCTGATAATATTAATCTTGCCTATGACGGATTATGTGTGCGGTTTTAGTTGGTGTTAATGTTATTCTTTTCAATTCAAAAACCTTTGACCTCACCCCGGCTCCTCTCCTCGAGGAGCTGACTTCTACCCACAATTATTATCTTGCAAATGTCGAGCCTTAAGCCCCCTAAATCCCCCAAGGGGGGACTTTAAATAGTTATTGCACAGAACAATATTATAAAGAAAATATCGAT
>JAQIBV010000040.1 GCA_027858855.1 Spirochaetota bacterium
CAATAAACTTATTGAGAGTGTTGAACGTTTTTTAAAAAAATTAGACGAAAAAATCAATTAAAAACATGAAGGTAATATAAATGGTTTTTGTAATTATTTCTGCCTCAATTTTACTTGGAGCATATTTTGCTTTTACGATTCAAAGAAAAGAAAATAATGAATTTTCAGAAAATGACGAAATTGTTATTAATGCTATAAATTCATTAAATAGACTGACCGATTCAAAAATTGATAAATTTATATTAAAAATTAAGAACGAAGATAGTACTCAAAACGACATTACCGGTCTAAAAGCTGGTGCGTATTGGCCACATCATTTACGAGAAAATATTGATTTTATTTCAGAGTATGATTCAATTAAACGTAAACAGTCGCTATTTCAAGTAGAATCAAAAATGAATTTATTGGATTCAAACCCTACTTATTATCCGAAGTCATCATATAAGGTAGAGAGGAAGTATCAAAAGGAAAGCAAATCATATAGAAAGATGCGTCAGCACGCTAAAGCAATTTGTCTTTATAATTAGTATTCAATCTCGCCTTTTATAAAAAGCGCCACTTTCACCTAACTTTTAGTTTTTTCAACCATTTGAAAGCTACAGGTGATGCAAAAGCATTAAATACAAGGGAACTTTGAAAAATTACCAAAATTTCAAGGATATTCTAACGTTTTAAAGAGTATCAGATTTTCAATACACAATACTACCAGTTTGCCTGACTACTGTACCATCAGACGGGCAATCTCTTTCTTAAACAGTACCGCTTTGTCCTTGTCGAGTATTTCAATCATCGTTTTACGTTTTGAAACACTCTTCTCTGAAACTATACCCCTTTCTGATAAAAGACGCATTGAATTTTTAAAAACCGGTACTGATATCGACTCGACAATTGACAGTCGACCAGTTACAAAAAGAGCCTTGCCATGTTCTGCTAAAACCTTAGTAAATGCGTTTATCTCCATACTCTTCTTCTTTATCTTTTCAATAGAGTGAACAGCACAGTAATAGGATTCCAGAATATCTTCAACCCCAGTTGCCAGCAATTTAAGATCGTCACAAACCCATGCCTGATCGTTTATTATAATAATGTCACCCTCAACCTGAACAAATCTATTAGCCACAAAGAAGTCATTGAGTAACAGATCCACCTGCACCCCGATCGCCTCTTCATTATCTTCGGGCAGAACATACTCATATTTTAAAAGAGTAATCAACTCTGTTAGTGAACTGTTAAAATCGTTACGACTGATTCTGCTATCTTCAACCCTGCAAAAAATATTCGCCATAGAAAATAGCGGCAAAAAATGGTGGGCAATACTGTTTTTATAAAATGCAATAAGGCGCCTGTTATCATCAGTTATGGTATAAAGCAAATCAGCTGTGTCGGCATCCTCTACTTTTGTAATTATAGAATCCTTGCTGTACGAGTCCATAACCTGTTCAATTATTGCAGTAATACTCTTACTTGTGAAAACGTCGGAACATCGTATATTCAATGCTTTAATAACAGAAAAAACGTAATTTGCACTCCGTAATAAATCGTCATGCGAAACTCCCTTTTTTCTGTATAACAGCATTGCTAATGTAACAAAGGCTACCGGCGAAATAGTCACCGCCTTGGCTATCTCGGTAACAATACGGTTTCCAATTTTAGGAACAAGTTCTGAAACGGTTGATCCATTTCGTATGCCGTTTAATGTAAAGGGCTTACCTGCATTAACATACACATAACCATAATCTTTCTTTAAGACTTTCCAACCGGAAAGTATAGAACGAAAATTTTCCCGTTGCTTGTCTTTTCCGTTTATTTCACGAAAATAGGCGCCCTCTTCCAGAACGCGGTCATAGTTAATTGAAATAGGAACGAAGGTGACATCCCCAGCATATCCCTGGTCGGCAGCTTCAATTATATATGATAAAAGCCCCGGACGCGGATAAAGCAATCTTCCTGTACGTGTACGCCCTCCCTCGATAAAAAATTCAAGCTGATAACGATCCAGCAACAGTGTCTTCAGATACTGCTTGAAGACCTCGGGATACAGCTTCAGGTTTTTGAAGGTTCGCCGTATAAAAAAAGCACCTGAGTGACGAAAAACCGAACCAATTGGGAAAAACGAAAGGTTTACTCCAGCCGCTATATGAGGTGGAATTACCCGTTTCTGGAAAAAAGCATAGGAGAGAATAAGAGAGTCCATATGGCTGCGATGACATGGAACAAGAACAACCGGGCCGGCCTTTGCAGCCTCTTTTATTACAGGAATAAACTCCTCATCAATTATAAAACCGGAAAATATTTTACGAAAGATCCAGTTAAGAATTATGCCGAAAAACCTGATATAAGTTATCGAAAAATCGGCTGCTATTTCTCGATAGTAGCTGTAAGCCTTCTTTCGTAATCGTTTCTTTGAACGATTATCCTCTTGCGAAATCCGGTCGATGGCTTCTCGGACATTGCGATGGTTTAAAACCCGTTCCATCATCTCATTCTTAGGCGCTAACACCGGGCCAAGAACAACACGATCCTCTTTCTGCTGCTCTTCAATAAGTGAGTCGCGAATGCTATGCGCTATCTCTTCAGAACTTTTACCCTCATGCTCTGCGATATACTCTTTCAGGTTAAGAGGCGTAATCATATGCACATATGATGGAGTTGCAGCGGAGAGGAAAGCGGAAAAGAAACCCTTATCAGAGGAGGAGCGGAACGTTTTATCTCCACGCCCCGACTTATCGGGTTTACGTGTCCAGAAGACAGTCTGTGGCATCAGAAAAAACGGCTCTTCACTGTTCTTCTGCATCTCTATTAGGTAATAGAGTGTATCATACTTCTGCTCGACATAACGTTTCAAAAAATAGTCGTCTGCCAGCATGGAAAAAAGAATTGGACGTGATTCAGAGAATTCATTCTCGACAAATTCAGTGCAGAAAACTGATTCATTTTTTCTTTTAAAGAGATGCCTGATTTTTCCGAAAAACCGCTTAAAAAGATGACTGAAGGATTGCAAAAGAAATGGCTTGCACTCAAGAGCAAGTCGTGGACGGGCAAGATCATTTTTTTCCAGAAGACGATAGAGCATCATAAGCGCAATATTAGAGCTCTGAAAAGAGACATAAACCAGCTTTCCTTTCTGGCTATAATCACGGATTATTTTTACCGATTCGTCGTCCAGATCGGCTTTGCGACATAAATAGGCGGCAAGAATATATTTAAACCCGGACAATCTTTCAACCAACAGGCCTGAAAGTAATGTATCAAGTTGAGACTTCATAATAGACCTCTTTGTACTTACAAAAACAGAATAAAACCGGAAAGACCGACCATTATCGCGTTAACAGAATCAATAAAAGTCTGCGCGATAAAGCATAAAAATCAAGACGCCAGTTTTTACTGAATCATTCAAGGTATCGACTTACTTGTCAACTATTTAGGGAAATTTTAAGTAAAATAGACTACCCGTGTAAAGAATCAAAAAAATTATTTACACTAGAGCTACTTCCCTTTTCTGTGTATAAATCAGAAAAGGTGGCCGCCATGCTTCTAAAACCAGTAATAGACTCATATATTAAGAGCAGCGAATACAGACAGTTTGCCGAGGCTCTTCAGGATAATAATGGAGTTCAAACGATTGAAGGCATCTCGTCCTCTGCGTTTCCACTACTCTGTGCGGCCTATTTTACAAATGAACAGAAAAGTGCGTTTATCATTGTCTCTTCACCGCAAATGGCAGCCGACTTTGCCGCAAACTGCGAAGCCCTGATGGACACAGCCGACATCTACCGTTTCCCGTCCCTATCGGTACTTCCCTACGAATTTGTGGCTCCCCCCGACCATATTATCAGAGAGCGAATCCGCACACTGTATCGAATGCTTTCGGGTAAGCCGGCTCTTTTCATCGCTGATACAGAAGCTGTATTGCGAAACCTGCCCTCACGTGAACGCTTAACTCGCAATATACTGTTACTTGAACCAGGTGAAGAGTACCCTTTCGACGATCTGATTGAAACTTTCGTCAACTACGGGTATGAACGTGATATTGCCGTCAGCGCCTACGGCACATTCGCAGTAAAAGGCGGAATCATAGACATTTTTCCACCAGAAACAGATGAACCGGTAAGGCTTGACTTCTTTGGAGACACTCTCGAATCCATACGAAGTTTTGACCTGGAAAGCCAGGTATCACTTACTTCAATAGATAGTGTTTCCATTTATCCGAGAACCGAATTTCTTATCAGCGATAAAGAGAAGGAGACTCTGATAGACTACATCAAAGAGGCAATTGTCGCAGGAAAACGCATTCCAGAACATCTCAAAAGCATGTATGAAAATGGAACAATTCACGACGGAGCCGGCATCGATGACCTTTTGCCCCATATCTTCGGTTACAACAACATCTCTGACTATATTGAAACATCAATCCCCGTTTTTGCCATTGATCCACCCGATATTGCCGTAAAGAGAAACTCAGCCGAACACCAATATCGTGAGCTTTACACCCGCAAATCGCCACGCGACCTTGCGGTTCCGGTTGAATCACTGATAAACATGGACACACTGCAAAAACTACAGGATCGAGCCTTTGTCATGCAGACCTTTACCGCGACATCAGGCTCTATGCGTTTTAACTTGAAGAGCATCCCTACCTTTCACGGCAAGATCAGCGCCCTGAAAGATGACCTTGCCGAGCGCATCGACAACGGATGGAAAATATATATTTCTACAGCCTTCGAAGGTCAAGTTCGCCGTTTAACTGATCTGCTGCAGGACTTTCAACCGGTAATTGACGAAGACCCTGATACCGAGAATGCCGCCCTGGTTATTTCTCTCTCATCCTATTCTGAGGGACTTGAGATTGGTGAAACGAAAACCCTTCTTCTAACAGATCACGATATTTTTGGCAAGTCTTACAGGCGGAAACGGTCGTTCAAACGGCGCTCTTCACAGCCACTGAAGTCGTTTATGGATCTTACACAGGGCGATTATGTTGTACACATTAACCATGGAATTGGAATTTTTCGCAACATCGAAAGAATGAGTGCCGGCGGTTTCGAAAGAGATTTTCTTCTGATCGAGTATGCCGACGGCGACAAACTGTTTGTTGCACTAGACCAGTTAACCATGATCCAGAAATATACAGGCGTAGACGGTAAGGTTCCACGAATCGATTCGCTCGGCAAAAAATCGGCCTGGAATCGCATAAAAAAACGGGTTCAAGAGTCAGTAGAAGAGCTTGCAGGCGAGCTTATCGAAGTCTACGCACGCCGCCGGGCTCTCAAAGGTTACCAGTACCCACCCGACACACTGTGGCAGGAGGAGTTCGAGGCCCGTTTTGAGTTTGAAGAGACACCCGATCAGCTAAATTCCATCGAAGATGTTAAGGACGACATGGAGTCGGCACAGCCTATGGACAGGTTGATATGCGGTGACGTAGGTTTTGGTAAAACCGAGGTTGCCATACGTGCGGCATTCAAAGCCGCAATGGCCGGTCGCCAGACTGCAATACTCGTCCCTACTACAATTTTAGCCATGCAGCATTATAAGAATTTTTTAGGCCGTTTTTCCGACTATCCAGTATCAATAGAACTGGTATCCCGCTTTCGCTCACGCAAACAGATAAACGAAACCAAGAGTCGCTTGGCCGGTGGAGATGTAGACATCATCATAGGAACTCACGCTCTTCTTGCAAAGGATGTTGTCTTTAAGAACCTGGGGCTGCTTATTATTGATGAGGAGCAACGATTTGGCGTAAAACATAAGGAGAAGCTTAAAGAGCTACGCACACAGGTAGATGTAATGACCATGTCGGCAACACCCATCCCACGAACACTTCACATGTCTATGGCCGGCATACGCGATCTTTCGACAATTATGACCGCACCGGAAAATCGGCAATCTATCGAAACCTATATTCTTGAAGAGAATCCGGATGTGCTTCAGGCAGCTGTACGCAATGAACTGGAGCGGCATGGCCAAATATTCTTTATTCATAACAGAGTTCAGACAATAGACACTCACGCTGCAATGCTTTCAGAACTTGTTCCCGAAGCCTCTATAGCAGTTGCTCACGGACAGATGAACGAACATGAACTTGAAGACATTCTGATTGATTTTATTAATAAAAAATATGACATTCTTGTGGCAACAACCATTCTGGAAAGTGGCATTGACATGCCCGACGTAAATACTATCATCATCAACAGAGCCGACACCTTCGGGCTTTCTCAGCTTTATCAGCTTAAGGGACGTGTCGGTCGCTCGTCTAAAAAGGGTTATGCCTACCTGTTCTATCCACGCCATACGGCATTAAGTGAGGTCGCACAAAAAAGACTGAGGGTAATTTCCGAATACACAGATCTTGGAAGCGGTTTCAAAATTGCCATGAAAGATATGGAGATAAGAGGAGCCGGAAACCTTCTGGGGAAACAGCAGTCAGGAAATATAATGGACGTCGGCTTCGACCTCTACTGCCAGATGCTCGAAGAGGCTGTCAGTCGCTTAAAAGGTGAACGACACTCAATCTATTTCAGAACCCCCCTGTTTATTAAAACAGATAATTTCATACCCGATGAATATATCAGCGATCAGCGACAGAAGATCGAGTTTTATAAGCGTTTCGAGTCCTGTGAAACCATAGAAGAGATAGAACGGTTAACCGCCGAAATGAAAGACCGCTTCGGCCCCTATCCGGCACAGGTTGGTGTCCTTATTGAACTTGAACTTATTCGGTCAATCGCCTCCAACATGTACATCGAAGAGATTATTGAAGGGGAAAAGGCGATTCGTATCAGGATATCTGAGCAGACAAGAATCGATACCGAGACTCTTCTTAAAAACATTAAAGAAGACCCAAGGCTAATGCTGGACCCTCAAAATAATGACACTTTGATCTTTAAGCATACGGAAAAAGAGACTGAAAAAAAGCTGGAAGAGCTAAAAAAATGGTTGCAGGATATCAGTTGACTTAATACCACGATGCAACATTGCATTATGCTCGAATAGGGTTCTTAATTAACAAAATTAACAAAATTTTTCTTTGGTTCCCTATTGTAACTTTTAAGTAACAGTTGATACTTATTTAAGTGTTATCACTATTCGAAACCTCAGAGATTTCCTGTGATATTTCGTTATTAAAACAGATTCATCCCGGTTTTTTCTCTGACTATAATAATTAAAGGATCTAAAATATGTTTAAACAATTTGTATTTACGTTTCTAATACTTTTAGCCGCTTTACCACTGATCTCATGCGGTGACCCTTGGGTTGCCAAAATAAACGGTGAGAAGCTGACTCTCGAAGAGTTGAATAATTTTTACTATGCCAATCACGTTCTAACCTATAAAAAAAGCAGCAACGAAGAGGTTGACGAACTTGCCGCAAACCCTGAAGAAGTTCAAAAAAACCCCTACTTAAGCAAACAGAAGTTTCTCGAACAAATTATTCGTCAAAAACTGGTTTCCGACATGATCGATGAGGAGGGAATCCTTAAAGATGACCGCGAATATGAGGCCTTTGTCTATTTCCAACACCTCAATCTAATTGTTAACCGTTTTTCAGAATTGAAATTTGAGAACAAAATTGATGTAACAATGGAAGATATCGACAAAGAATTTCAGGCGAACCGTGCAATGTACGAACAGGCACCGCTTGACCAGGCCGAAAAATATATACGTCAAAAAATTCAATATGAAAAGCTACAGGCGCTTTCTGACGAGGTGCTCTCCGAAATTAAAGGCAAACACAAGATAGTTCGCAACGCCGAGCTGTTAAAGGGTGCAACATCCAAAGACCCTGCCAAAAGACCTTCAGAAGGTGTTCTTCTGACTGTTGATGAAAAAGAGAAGCTTACCGTTCCCCTTTTCAATGCATTGTATTATGTTCAGCACACAGCAAACTATGACCTGACCAACGAAGAGGTCGAAAACCTGGCTACCAATGAAGAATATGTTGCCCAGAACCCGATGCTTGACCGTAAACTGTTCTTTGAGCAGCTTGTACAGATGATACTTTTTCATGACGAAGCGTTTAATGGTGAAGAATTTAAACTGAAAGATGACAAGAATATTATATACATGCTGAAAATTCAGGAAGATGTCATGAAGGTTGGATACTATATTCGTAAAAAGTTCCGTGACGAGCTTAACCCTACAGATGATGAAATTAACAAGGTTTACAACGAAAACAAAGAACGCTTTAAGGGCGCTCCATTAGATCAGGCTGCTCAGTATATTCATCAGCAGATTCTTGCACAGCGTCTTCAGCAGAAAGGTAATGAAATTGTGCAGAACGCCAAAGAACAGAGTGTTATAGAATATAACTTAAAGGCTCTTTCTGACGCAAAAGAGGAAAAAGAAGAAAAAGAGGAAAAAAAAGAAGAAGAGTGAGATTAAAAAGAGCGAATAGCTTTTAAACTCTTAGATATAATTCTGTTCCATACGGTACTATTTTTTTAAAGAGATGGCACCGTATGGACAAACTTCATGACAACAGAAGCATAGTATACAGAGATTTCTATCAATCACTATCTTTCCCTCAGAAACCATCAAGGCCTCTGCCGAACATATCTGTGCACACTTAAGACAAAGTCGGCATTTTTTATGTTTAAAAACCGGATGCGGAATGAAAAGGTTTCGGACAAAACTGTATATTGATGCCGGAAGCCGATTACGTAAAAAAGCAATATCTCGTACATACTCCACCCTCTTAAAATCCAAAAAACGTGACTCATTTGAAAAATCGCCCTTTACAGAGACATCATCCAATCCGTTTATATAAAAACTAGGGCGTTTCAGTGAATCATTAAGTATTGGGATTTTGAGCGGATCATAGCCGATATAGCGGGCACATGCACAATCAAGCGCAAGAGGGTCGGTTGATACTCCGACAAACCCGGTATAAACAGGTGACCCACTTCGAGGTCCATCTCCCTCCATTGCCTGAACTGCATCAATCACAGCACAACCGGGCTTAACAATAGTATTAAGATCAACTATCATTGAAGCAAAATTTTTACGATCTGTGAAACGCAGATGATATTTGGATTTTTCAAGCCCGGTAATCAAACCGAACATGTTTTTTAAAGCACCGGTATAGTACATCTGCACATGGTTTTTAAGCTTCGGAACAGAAACTATAAATTCAGCCCAATCCAGATGAGTGGTCAGTTGAAACCTCTTCACCACAAGAGCATCGGCTCCTGTAAATGAACGCATCTTTTTAAAAGCTACAAGGGTTGCTCCTTCACGCATACAAACTTCGGCCAGACCAGTCTTCTGATAGGCGCGTGCCGGTGAATCAACTGCCGGCGAGTCGCCAACCCTCACTTCACAATCTCGTGACTTAAAAAAAGCAATGACAGCGCCAACAACTTCCGGATGGGTAGTAACCGCATCATCAGGATGTGAAGCGCTTAGAACATTCGGTTTTATCAGAACCCTTTTACCTGAAAAGTCGGGAGGCAAAGAGGCCTTAAGCCCTTCAAAAATCGCATCACGAAGCCGCGGATCACTGTAATTGGCAATATTGTACAGATAAACATTCATATATACATCCAGTACTCTTTTAAAAAAAAATTTAAGCAAGACATATTGTTGTAAATAAGATTATTTAGTGCGACATGAACAGAGCACTAAATAATCTTGTATTTTTTGCAAAGAAATAGAGTTATTTTTTCTTGACCTGAACATAATAGACAGAAACAGTTAAATCATGAAACTTAATATCAAAAATATAACACTAATAATTTCGTTACCAGTTATACTGTTAACCTTTTTTTTATACCTAAATAATCAAGCTCACTCTTCACAAAAAAAGAAGCCCAGCCAGACAAAACGTGAAGCAGATCATCCACTAATACCAGCCTATCCTGACACTATCGTTTCGGTCACAGACAATCGCGTCAACTTTAAAAATGGAACCGAACTTATCTATGATGATGGTAAAATAAAATCATTCAAAGATATGTTAAAAAACAGTGACATTCATGATATGTTTTATCAGAACTACCCCGCAGGCAAACTGAGAAAACCAGCCACTAATGAAGACCCGGGGCGTTTTCGCAGCAAGGAATTCTTTAATGCAATGTATGGCGATTCACAAGATGCAATCGAACGTAAGCTAACTACCATTACATGGATGCCAGGTATTTCTGATACTAAATTGAGGGTTACTACTGTTAATGATGTTCACAAAAACCTATTACGCATATCACAAAAGCTTTCAAATCTGCCATCCCACTATCACAGATTCGTTGACAAACCGGCAGGTACCTTTGTATACAGAAAAATCGCCGGTACTAATCGATTGAGTACTCACTCATTCGGTATTGCGATTGACATAAATCTGAATGTTTCCAACTACTGGAGATGGGACTCTGATCCAGTGGCAGATGATATCAGGTACCAAAATAGAATTCCTGAAGAGATTGTAAATATATTCGAATCAGAGGGCTTCATCTGGGGTGGGCGCTGGTATCATTACGACACTATGCATTTTGAATACCGCCCTGAACTACTAATTCAAAACTAAGTTTTTTTTGACAGACAAATTCTCAAAAACCATATTACAGACCATTAAAATCTATTTCACTATTACATAGTTGAAAATTCCGCAAGTACTCTATTACAAGGAAATAAAAATGAGATTCATAACCGATAAAACAACACTTATCATCTGTCTTTTAATTGTCCTGATGACATCAGCAGGCTCTTCATCGACTCTCTTTTCAAAAGAACCAGTTAAAAGCGGTCTTGATATTTTAACAATGAACTCTTTCAAACAGTTGAAGGGAAAACGAGTGGCTCTTGTTACCAACCGTACAGCCGTTAACAGGAAAGAAGAACATCTACTGGATTTATGTTTGAAGAACTCCATAACGGTGGTTAAAATTTTCACTCCCGAACACGGCTTTTCGGCAGAAAAAGATACGAAAATAGACAACAAGCAAAAGGGAGAGATTCCCCTGATTTCTCTGTACGGAAAACGACGGGAACTCGATCCAAAAGATCTATCAGACATCGATGTCATAATTTTTGACATTCAGTCAGTTGGAGCCCGCTATTACACCTATATTGCGACCATGGTCTACACCATGCGCGCAGCTGCCGCTGCAAATAAAGAGATGATAGTCCTTGATCGACCTAACCCGTCAGGTGGAGTTATTGTATCTGGCTTTATGCCCGAAGAGGGACTTACCGGCAAATTTACATCTATCTATCCCATTCCGATTCGTCATGGCATGACTCCTGGAGAACTGGCATTAATGTTTAACAGTGAACATGGCATTGACTGCCCGTTAACCGTAATTAAAATGAAGGGGTGGAACCGTTCAATGCTCTTTTCGGATACAAATCTTCCGTGGATAAATCCATCACCCAATATCCGACGGGAGGAGGCAGCAATTCTTTACAACGGTTTAGGCTGGCTTGAAACTACCAACATTTCTATGGCGCGTGGAACCGATTACGCCTTCGAAATGCTGGGTGCTCCCTATATTGATTCTAAACTGTTTGTCAAAAAACTGGGCACTGTTGCAGGGGTTGTAATCAAGCCCGTCTTGTTTACACCACGCGCGAAGTACCACAAACATTTCGAAAAAAAGTGTCACGGCATACAGATCTTTATGACCGACAAACATAACTTCGATGGTTTTACTCTTGGACTGACAATCTACAAAACATTAAACGAGATGTACCCCAAAGAGTACTCATCTTTTTCAGGATTAATAACCAGCAGCGGCCGTCGTGACCTGAAGAGCATCATGAAGAAAAAAAATGTAAGTGCTGTTGTTTCAGGTACCACAAAGGAACTTACCGCCTTTAAAAAAATACGCTCAAAATATCTTCTTTACAAATAGTCATCGTTTATAATTAAACAGTAAAATTTTAAAAAAAGAAAATCAAAACCATATGAAAAAATTAAGAAAAATTATTCTTCTGTTGTTCATCTTCGGCATCACGATGACTTTAGCTTCAACCGCTATATTCGTCTTCATGAACTCGGCGCCTATGTCAGACAGATCTGCACAAACTACTGAATTCATGGTGCAACAAGGATCGACTGTACGCATGAATGCCGCCGAATTAAAGAGATCCGGTCTTATTCGAAACACCGACTTTTTTGTGGCACTCTCGTATCTGTTCAAGAAACAGAAGCTGCTCACTGGGAATTACACTATCGAAAAAACGAACACAAATCTGGAAATTCTGGATAAACTCTCAAGCGGTTCGGTTATAACCGTATGGGTGACCATACCTGAAGGCTTTAACCTCTTTTCGATAGCACCGCGTCTTGAACAAGAAGGTATTTGTGAGAAAGAACGGTTTCTTTACTACGCCTTTGATCAAGATTTTCTGGAATCACTGGGAATTAATGCTCCTTCGGCCGAAGGATATCTTTTTCCTGACACCTACTCGTTCGCCCCCGGAAGTGACCCACGTGATGTGATAAAACATCTTCACAACAGAATGATACTGGAGCTTGAATCTCTTGATTATGAGAAGAAGATGCTCCCGTCATTTAACCTGAACAAGCTGCTCTTTTTATCATCGATTATCGAGGCCGAAGCACAAATAAAAAGCGAGCAGCGACGGATATCCTCCGTCTTTCATAATCGTATAAAACGCAACATGCGCTTCGATTCAGACCCTACGGTACGATACGCCGTAAAAAAATTCTCAGGGCGCATAAGATATCGTGATCTGGAATCACCCTCACCCTACAATACATACCGACGAACCGGTTTTCCGCCGGGACCGATAGCCTCGCCAGGACGCGGGGCACTGTACGCAGCGTTAAACCCTGAAGATAGTGATTACCTCTACTTTGTTGCCCGAAATGACGGATCGCACTATTTTTCAAAGACGCTGTCGCAGCATAACCGCGCAGTGGAATATTATCAGAAAAATATGAGTAACGGATTTATTGATGACCAACTGTGAAATCGTAGCCCCGGGGGGCAGTCTTGAAAAACTGAAGTTTGCCGTTTTGTACGGAGCACATAGCGTCTACTTTGGCGGCGATATGTTTAACCTGCGTGATAAATCCAGGAATTTTTCTGCAGATGAAATTGAAGAGGCTGTAAAATTTTGTGCTGCACATGGAGTAAAGACAACCTTCTTACTAAACTCTTTCGTGCACGAAGGCGACATTAATCAATTACGAGACTACATCGCCTCTGTCGAGCATCACCCCTTTGATGCTGTAATGATATCCGACCCGGCTACACTTGAAGCGGTACAAGACTCGAAGCTTAATTCCAGAATTTATCTATCCACACAAATGTCTACACTGAACCACCTGAGCGCAAACTTCTGGCAACGAAACGGTGTTTCACGTATTGTACTGGCACGTGAAACAACCCTGGATGATATAAAACGCATTCGTGATGCAACGAGTGTTGAGCTCGAAATTTTTGCTCACGGGGCGGTCTGTATTTCATACTCTGGACGATGTCTGCTGAGCCGCTACCTTTCAGGGCGCGATGCCAATCAGGGAGCATGTTCACATCCCTGCCGCTGGAACTTCGCTTTAGTTGAAGAGAAACGCCCCGGTTTTCATCTGGAAATCATTGAGCATAAACGTGATACTCACATTCTTTCATCTAAAGATCTTTGCCTGATTCACAAATTACAACAATTCAAAGAAGCAGGCGTTAATGCCTTCAAACTTGAAGGCCGTATGAAATCACTCTACTACGCGGCAAATGTTACACGAATTTACAGACATGCCCTGGAAAACCCAAAACTGTACGACTCTTTTAAGGATTTCTACTCGCAGGAACTTGACATGGTAAGCCATCGTCCTTATACAGAAGATCTTTTTAACGAATTTGATGACATGGAAAACAGAGATGTCCCCTACATAAAGAATGTAATGTTTCTTGGCTACAGCAGTACTTCTGAATCGACCGACACACCTCGAGTGAAGGTCTTTAACCCGATCAGACCAGGAGATACTGTAGAAGTTATCTCGCCATTGAATGCCGACATTATACTTGACACAAAAGCTCAAGTATTGGATATTCAAAACATTGAAACTGGTATTGCTGATAACATGGCTCGCCCGAACAGCGAATCTCTTATTCACTTCGATGCGCAGATTCCTGCAAACAGTATTCTGCGAAAAAAACAGGCGGTAAAAGAATGATAAACACACAAGCAATACTGGATATTCTCTTCATGGCAATTACAATCGATAACGAGATTCACTCTTCAGAGATAACTACAATCAAAGAAATAATTTATAAATCGCCCTACACCTTCCCTGCCGATGTTAATGAGCAGATCGACTCTTTACACACACTTGATGTTAATACACTTTCAACACGCTTTAACGCAGCAATTACAAAGTTATCTAACGAACCTGAAGTTGATAAACGCACCATTTTAAGGCTCGTGATGAGAATTGTGGATGCCGACAATATTATGCATGAAACCGAGGTACGTCTTCTGTCCAGAATTATCAAAGAGTGGAAGATAGATGTCTAATTATTTCGTTAACAGGCGTATACGGGTGAATATGTACTCCAAGGAATCCTGCTTTAAAACCTTGCGATAAACACTGCTTTTACTGAAATTAAAAATCTGATCATTAACCTGACTGTAATATTTCTCTTTCTGCGAGGTTGAGTACCAACGCACCAGCGCTATAGAGTCGTTCTCTATCTCTATGCCGGTAGCCCCCTTTGGTCCTATCACACAACCCGAATTAAATATAACGGGAATTATCATCTCCTGGTTATAGATGCTGCCTATGGCACCCTCCATCGAATCATAGGCAAGTATACGTCGTAAATGCTTACGGTTGTCACTAATTTCATGTTCAAGCCTCAAACGTTCACGCTTGCCCGCACCAAGATAGTCACGCAGAAGACGCTCAATTGTGAAAAGAATGATATCAATATCCGAGAAAGACTCGAATAGCGGGCGATGTGTGTGCCCTATAATCGAGACAAGCCCTTTCTTCTGCGAATAGAGATAGACCCGCTCTTCGGTTTTATGTACCTTGATATTACCATAATCACGCACTATGTTTTTAATACCCAATGGCTTAGCCAAATAGCGCAGAATAATTCCGATCATTTTATTCAGGTGACCGCTATAACGGGAAGCCTGATGTCCGTGAAAAATGAAGATAGAGTTGCCCTGATAATCCAGAACAAGCCCGTCGTACAGACGGGAATTCACAGAGTCTGTAAAATTCCGAGTATAGAGGCGATAGTCGTGGTTTCCAACAATTTTAAAGAGACGATTATCTTCGGCAAACAGGGTAAAGACTGCATACAGATCCTTCCAGCGCTTTAAAACGGTATCAATACTGTTCTTCTGTAACTCCTCAACGTCACCATTGAGCACAAGAATATAACCTCGTGGGTAGTAATACTCGGTGAGTACTTTCATCATGAATTCTGAGTTTTTCAAAAAATCGTCACGCGACTTACGCTTACCCAGATGAAAGTCGCTGAAAATAATATACTTCTCTTTATTGAGCGGCAGGTGGAGCGCGTGTTTGAACGTATTGTCTATTTCAGAAAAAAAGCGATGCATAGTCCCTCTCTATTGTCGAATCAAACAAATATAACTACCCTCCCTCTTGACTACAACCAAAAGCGCTAACAACTACTTTTTTTTGCTTCGTTTTCACAAATCAAGGACTTCTTACTTTGCCAGGGGCGGAGGGAGTCAAGATACGGACGCATTTGCTACGCCCAGGTCAACGGCTCACCCCAACAGTGGCTAAAAAGTAAACTCAGATAACAAAAAAAGATTGACATAATAACAGGTCTAAACTTTATTACATTTTATAAAATTTCAGGAGAACCTTTGTGAAGCTTAAATCGATTATGAATCTGATTTTTACTATTTCAGGTAACTGGGCCTATACGGCTACAGGTGCGTCCACGTGTTCGATTTAACTCTATAACATAAAGAAAACAATCAACCGCGGACGAAACTGTCCGCGGTTTTTTTATCCCCAAATATGGGGAGCAGAAGCCGCTTTTTTGATAAAGGCGGCTTTTTTATTTTTAGGAGAATAGTATGAAAACACTTCACTCACTCATAAGACTTATTGGAAATCACAAGCGTTTATTTGCTGCGGCATTAGGCGCTCTACTGCTTGGAGTTCTTTTCGAAGCTGCTGGGCGCCTAGTTATTCGTGACATTGTCGATTCAGCACTGAAGGAAAATGTCAGTTTTGCTGATATAAACCGTCAAATACTGATCTTTATCGCCTGTACGGTATTTTTAGGGTTCTTTCACTTTCTAAGCGGTCGCTGGAAAACTGCAACAACTGAAAAGATCACCCGGGAAATCCGGGAGAAGCTCTACAACCATATTCAAAGGCTAACATTTCACTATCATGACCATACACCGGTTGGCGAGCTTGTGCAAAGAGCCACTTCGGATGTCGATACAATACGACGCTTTTACGGCGAACAGATACCTGGATTTTTACAGATTGTCTTTAGATGCATAATCTTTTTCATCGCGCTCGCCCTGCTTGATATAAGACTGGCTCTTATCTCATCCGTGGTTGTTCCAGTTCTTACACTGGTTTCGACATTCTTCTTTTCACGGATTCATACGGCCTACGAAATTCATCAGAACTGTGAAGGAGATGTATCAAACGCCGTTCAAGAAAATATTCACGGTATACGTGTTGTTCGCGCTTTCGCACAACAGGATCGTGAAAACGACATGTTCGAAATTAAAAATCTGAAGCAACGTGAAGCAGGCATGAATGTAGTCTTCTGGCACTCAGCCTACTGGCCAGTTGCACACATTCTTTGCGGCATACAATTAACAGTATCAATACTATATTCGGGCATGCTGGTAATAAACGGTGTTCACACAATCGGAACAATGGTCGCTGCTACATTTCTTTTTAACGGGCTGATCTGGCCTCTTCAAGACATGGGGCGACTTATTACTGAAATAAGCCACAGCTATGTTTCATTTAACCGTGTTGATGAAGTCATGAAACAGGCTCCTGAAGAGCTTAAAAGCAATGTGCCTGTACCGGAAGAACCGATCAAAGGCAAGGTTGAGTTCCGCAATTTAAGCTTCAGTTATACGGATGATGAATCTGTGTTGAAAGACATTTCGTTTATCTGTAATCCGGGAGAGACCATTGCTCTTGTTGGTGAGACCGGTTCAGGAAAGACTTCGATCGTGAACCTGCTTCCCAGGTTTTACCCCTATCAGAGTGGAGAACTACTTATTGATGACAGAGTGGTAACAGACTATTCTCGCGCCTTTCTGCGTAAGAATATCGGTATCGTAGAGCAGGATCCTTTTCTGTTTACCATGACAGTTCGTGAAAACATTGAGTATGGAACAGACCGGGAGGTCAGTCTTGATGAGGTTATCGAAGTCGCACGAGCTGCAGCTGTTCACGATAGTATTATGGATTTTCCCGAAAAGTACGATACCATTGTCGGCGAAAAGGGAGTTAGTCTTTCCGGAGGTCAGAAACAGAGAATAGCCATAGCTCGTATTTTGCTTAAAAATCCGCATATTCTGATTCTGGATGACTCTACCTCGGCTGTGGATGCAGGAACCGAACAGTCAATCCGAGAGGCTCTGAAAAAACAGTTAAAGGACCGCACAACCTTTGTTATCGCTCACCGGATTCAGACTCTCCAAGAGGCAGATCAGATTCTGGTGCTTAAGGAAGGTGAAATTGTACAGAAGGGAACCCATGAAGAGCTGATTGCCAATGATGGTTTCTACAGTACTGTTTTTAAACTTCAAACTGAACTTGAAAGCCAACTGGCTAACGAAATTAATTCAGAATATTTTTAGCATATTTTGAATATAAGGAGCAAAATATAATGAGTGATAAAAGAAGCCGTGAAGACGAACTCTTTAAAAAACATTTCAGTGGTAAAATATACAAACCACTCCTGAAAATCGCGCTGGAAAACAAAAGACTTCTATTCGGCTTTTTGGGAGCGGTTATTGTTACCGCAATTATAGATTCGACCAACACCTATATCAGCAAATTTATAATAGACGAAGGTGTAATTCCACGGGATGTCTCTGTTTTATTGAAATATAGTACGATCATGTTTACTCTGTTCATTTTGAACAGCATTACTATTTTCATCTTTATTATTTGTGCCGGCCGGCTGGGAGAGTATATGCAATACACCCTCCGCAAGCAGCAGTTTAACCATCTGCAGGAACTCTCGTTTTCGTTTTTTGACAAGATTTCAAGCGGATGGCTGCTTTCACGAATCACCAGTGACTCACGAAGGATTGCCGAACTGTGCACCTGGATGTTTCTGGATATGACATGGGGAGCCGTGAACATTGTGGTTGCTCTCATTTTCATGGCGACAATTAATGTTAAGCTTATGGGAGTTGTCGCAATAATGACCCCGCTTTTGGTCATTGCCTCTATTAAATTCAGAACACTCATCCTGAAGGAGTACCGCAAGGTTCGTTCGATTAATGCCAGTATAACTGGAGCCTTCTCTGAAAACATATCAGGAGTCCGGATTGTTAAGGCTCTGAACCGTGAGGAGAAAAACCTTAACGACTTCTCTAAAATTACCGGGTCAATGTATAAGGCATCATTTAGGGCTGGATGGCTGTCGGCCTTTTTTCTACCGATAGTACAGATGATTACCACACTAGCTGTAGCTGCGATTCTTTATGTTGGTACAGCACAGATTTCGATTGGTGTTTTATCTGTCGGTGAAATGAGAGCCTTTATCGGCTACGTGCTCTTCATGATGTGGCCGATCGAAAATTTGTCGCGCGTCTTCAGTGAAATGCAGCGCTCCATTGCAAGCGCCGAACGGGTATTTTCGCTGCTGGATACTCCGCCCGATATAACAGACAAAAAGGAGAGCAGAAAAACAGCCGAATTTTCGGGTCACATTGAATTCAGGTCAGTCTCATTCTACTATACCTCCGAGACTCCTGTAATTTCAGATCTGAATCTAACGGTATCACCGGGAGAGGTCATTGCCATTGTAGGCCCAACCGGTGGAGGGAAAACCACGCTGGTTAATCTGGCAGCGCGATTTTACGAGCCACGGGAGGGTACTATTCTCTTTGATGGTGAAGACTATCGTAACTGGACACAACAGGCCTTACAGCGGCGTATTGGTGTGGTTTTACAGGATCCTCACCTATTTTCGGGAACGATACGTGAAAACATTCTGTATGGTTGTCCCGATGCAACAGAGAAGCTGATTATTGCCGCGGCTAAACAGGCTCAGGCTCATGGAATGATTCTGCGGTTACCAAATGGCTATGATGAGAATGTCGGAGAGGCAGGTAACCTTTTATCGGTTGGTCAAAAACAGCTGATAAGCCTGGCGCGCACAATTATTTCTGATCCGGATATTATCATCATGGATGAAGCTACGAGTTCCATCGACTCGATCACCGAGCATCTGATTCAAGAAGGAATGCACCGCCTGATGAGGGGGCGCACCAGCTTTATAATCGCACACAGGCTCTCTACTATCAGGGAAGCAGATCGGATTCTGGTTCTTGAGGCCGGGCGAATACGTGAATCAGGGACGCACAAAGAGCTGTTGCAGAATCATGGTCACTATTACGAGCTTTATACTAGCCAGATGCGAGTTGAAAAGGAGCACGAACTGGGACTGGCATAAAACCACCCATTCTATGTGAAAAAAGGTTGATTTATTGAGGCGCCAACTCTATAAAGAAGCCGAGATGAAAGAGACAGACTTTATAAAAAGATACAGTGACCGCTGGAAAGAGGCGGAGAGTCTGCTAAAAAGCAGACTCTCTGTATCTCCAGAAACCATTGCAAAACACTATACCGAAATCAGTGATGATCTTTCATACTCGGCCACCTTTTTCCCAGAAAGCCAGACAACGCTGTACTTGAACAACCTGGCCTCTGCCTTTCACCGTACAATTTACAGCCGTAAATTTGAAAAACGCAGCCGTCTTATTACCTTCTGGAAAAACGAGCAACCCCTGCTTATTCGAAAACATGCACGTTCACTGATAACAGCCTTCCTGATTTTTTCATTTGCCGTCTTTATAGGAGCGTTATCAAGCCGGTACGACAAACGATTTTCACGTGTTGTACTTGGTGAAACCTACACCCGTATGACCGAACAGAATATTGAAAACGAAGATCCACTGGCTGTCTATAAACAGAGTCACCAGATTAACATGTTTTTGGGTATTACATTCAACAACATCCGAGTAGCTCTTACAGTTTTCGCTCTGGGTGTTTTACTTTCAGCAGGTAGCGCGATTCTGCTTTTTTACAACGGCATAATGATTGGCACATTTCACTATATCTTTTACGAGCATAATCTTCTGGCCGAATCGTTAAAAACGGTCTGGATTCACGGCTCTCTCGAAATACCGGCTATAATCATCGCTGCCGGTGCCGGAATTGTAATTGGTAACAGCGTTCTTTTTCCGGGAACTTTCAGCCGTACCCACTCGTTTCAAACTGGCGCAGCCGATGGACTGAAGCTACTGATTGGTGTTTTACCACTTTTTGTTGTCGCAGGTTTTCTTGAAGGCTTTGTTACCCGTCTCACAGAGCTTCCTGACTTCATACGTTTATTCATAATCTTTATATCTCTCGGGTTTATTCTCTTTTTTTATCTCATATACCCGCTTTACTATGGTGGGCACTACAAAACCATAACTTTACAAAAACAGACACAAAATTCCGAACCTGATGCGGACAGACAATGTTAAAGTATCCTTAAAAAATAGATCTTGAAACCAGATATTGTAAATAATTTGAAAATTACAGGAGCAGTCAATGAGTCAAAACCTGAACCTCTTTTCTCTTCGTAAAAACACATCTATTATAGACGATGCCTTTACCATATTTAAACAGAACTATCGGCTGATACTTAAAAAAATATTTATCTATCTTTTACCGGCCTACCTTATAAATTCAATATTTACAGTCTACCTGGTAAAGAGCTATGTCAAATTTCTGCTCAATATTTCAGAAAATCCTGAAGCCCTGGACAGGAACTCCCAGAACTTTATGGAGGGGCATAATATACCATTTACGATTTTGTCAGCTTTGATGGTCATTCTAATTTATGCTGCCATCAATATTATTTTTGACACATTACTTCTTCGTTATTTAGCGCTTTACACCCGTAAGGACTTTAAGCAAATCTCTTCAGAGGATATAACCCAGGAATTTCGTTCGAATATTAAACACATAGCCATTCGTACAATACAATTCACTCTTGTTGTTATGGTGATATATCTTGCTTATTATTCTTTTATCTTTATTGTAATGATTAACCTTGCCTTTGTAGCCGTTTTTTATGCGATAAATATTCTCTATTACGCATTCGCCTTGGCTCTGCCAATATTTACAATGATGTACGGTTGTGTTGTTGCCTTTGAAAGGCTCAGCTTTTATCAATCGCTGAAGCGTACCTTTCAGCTGCTCAAGAAAGAGTGGCTCTCATGCGTAGGTCTTTTATATTTGGCAGCATTCATCTCTTATATTTTTATGATGTACCTTGTTCTCCCAGCCGGGATAATCACAGCAATAGGAGTTGCCCTGAATATCAGCGAAACAGTTACTCCTATTACGGCCACACTCATCTACTGTATAGCTTCGGTTGTTTCTATTTTAAGTTATGCCGCCATGATACTGCCTAAATTTGCCTTCGGCATAAAGTATCACCAACTGCGTGAAAAGAAAGAGGCTGTGTCTCTCAGCAAGGCTGTTGACGGTTTAACAAATGCGTAGATTTGCCACCCATCTTTTACAACCGATTCTCACTATAACCCTGGTTGTACAGAGTACAGTTATGGCTTATGCCAAAAATTCACATCGAATCCCGTCAGACGAAGTAGTAGAGAAACTCTATCTGCGCGAAAATCTGAACTACTCCTCTGAAACGAATACTGCAGCAAACAGTTTTTTCAAAATGATAATCGAGAAAATATCAGAATTCTTCAACATGTTGTCATCTCCACTTGATAAATTAGAGTTCGATTCAATACCGAACCTTCTTGTTTCAGCATTATTAATAATTCTGCTTATGATAGTTATCCTCTTTATGTACAAAATATTACGCAAGATCTGGTTCACCTACTCTCCGGGATCTATGAATCGCGAAATCATTAATTCGACCAGTTTCCCAATTCATAAATCAGATGAGTACCTGCAGCTTTATGAAAATTCATACAGATCGTCAGACAACCGTTTTGCAATGCGCTATCTGTATCTTTTTACATTATCATCTCTCGCAGATGCTGGTATTTTAAGCCTACGAAAAGATAAAACAAACAGAGCCTATCTTTCAGAAATTAATGAAAGTTATACTCGGGAAATATTCTCAAAGATAGCAGGCACATTCGACTATGTCTGGTATGGTGATAAAAAGATTACAACCAAAGAGACAGAAGAGCTCAAAGAGTTGAGTCTTAAGATTGCGGGTACACCATGAGAGTTAAACGTTCTACATCGATCTATTTTTTTATAATTACTGCACTGTTTATCATTTTTTTCTTCGCGGTGATGTTCGCCCCTAAAGAGTATGATTGGAACGAGAGCTACTCATATTCTGAAAAGAAGCCATATGGCTGTTATGCTCTCTACGCGATAATGAAAGAAAACGAACTCCAAAAAAATCTTGGAATTTCTCAAACTTCGCTTTATGATGATGTAAAGGGTTTTAACGTATCATACAATGATATAAGTAAGAATAACTATATTATCATAACCGACAAAGCCGGCATGGACATGTACGATTCGGAGGTAATTCTTTCGGCGATTTACAGAGGAGCAAATGTTCTGATTGCTGCACGTTCATTTCAGGACAATACAATTCCAACACGACTGGGTTTCGATATTGAGGCCCGCTACCTGAGCAATGATGGATTAGGAAGACTTTATCATACTGGCGAAAAGAGATATTACGACTATTCACGCCCACTAAGAGATTCCTTTATATCTGAATTTCGTGATTCGATATCCGAAATATTAGCAGTAAACGAAACGAAGGAGCCGGTCGCAGTTTCAATCCGTTACGGCAAGGGACGCCTGATTCTAAATACTACCCCACATATATTCACAACATATCATCTACGCGAGAATTACCGGCTTCCCTTTTTACTATTAGCACAGTTACCCTATCGTAACACAATCTGGAACGAATACTATAAACCGGGAACTGTAAACGAACGCAATGTACTTACCTTCATAGACAGCAACCGACTGCTCTCTATCTCATTTTATTCATCACTTGTTTTTATAGTTCTGTTCATACTTTTTAATGCAAAACGACGTCAAAGAATCATTCCCACCGTAAAGCCTATGACAAACAGCACGCTTAAGTTTGCCGAATCTATCGCCGCACTCTATCTGATACGTGGTGCAAATCGTACTATTGCCAAAAAATTACGGCAATACTTCTATTCAAATTTCCGGCACAGCATTGGCCAAGAAGATACTGTAAACTCTGCTGAATCAATCGCCGCTATCTGCTCAGCTAAATGCGGCCTTAGCTATGAAGAGACATACAAAAACATATCGTTCATTGATAGTTGCTGTGAAACAGACAGCACTGAAACCAGTGACCTTGTAAAACTACACAAAACAATACGAAAACTGCATAATTAAAGGAGATCGCAATGCCAGGTAGAACAAAGAGCACCGTAACCAACGAAGAGGCGGCAACGATTATTTCCGCCATACGGGATAACATATCATCAGTTATTACTGGACACAATGAAGCTGTGGATCTGATCCTCTCGGCTCTGCTTGTACAGGGACATATACTTCTTGAAGGAGTTCCCGGAGTTGCGAAGACGCTTCTGGCAAAGATGTTCGCCGCTTCACTGGGTATAAACTATTCACGAATACAGTTTACACCGGATCTTATGCCAAGCGACATTACCGGCACATCCGTTTTTAACCCTAAGAACCTCGAATTCAACTTTCAACACGGCCCTGTTTTTTCGCAACTGTTGCTGATAGATGAGATCAACCGTTCACCGGCCAAGACACAGGCTGCACTGTTTGAAGCAATGCAGGAGTACCAGGTTACAGCCGATGGAAAATCTTATAAACTGCCCGACCCATTTCTGGTAATCGCAACACAGAATCCGGTCGAGTACGAGGGGACTTACCGTCTTCCTGAAGCTCAGCTTGACCGCTTTCTCTTCAAAATTGCTGTTGGGTACCCATCTCTTGATGAGGAGATCAAAATTCTTTCAGACTCGCACGGACGTGGATTTCAGTCACCCTCTGATAATATAAAACCGGTCGCTACAGAAAAACAGATCTTTAAAATACGGGATCTTGCTGCACAGGTAACTGTTTCTGAGGATCTAATAAAGTATACCGCTAATATCATTCAGGCCACAAGAACCGAGAGTTCACTATACTTAGGAGCATCACCCAGAGCCGGTGTGGCTCTCCTGAATGGAGCCAAAGGTTATGCCGTACTTCAGGGCCGAAACTTTGTGCTGCCAGATGACATTCAGACTGTGTTGATGCCAGCCCTTGCTCACCGTGTTATTGTTTCACCTGAAAGTGAGATGGAGGGGCAAACTGTTCAGGACATTCTCTCAATAATAATTAAGCGGGTATCTGTTCCAAAATGAAAACCTTACTATTTTTTGTAAAAAATCTCTATCTTGAAAGAAACTTTTTTCTATGCGCGGGCGCACTATGCGTATTTGGATTTGTTGCTTTCTTTTTTGAGGAGTTTCTGAACCCGCTTATTCTATTAACAATTATATTCATACCATTATCACTAGTTGAAATAGTCCATACAGCAATCATATCTGGCCGTTTTTCGGCCAGACGAATAATGAGCACAAAACTATCTAATGGAGAGTTTAACCCGGTTACAATCGAGATACGTTCTGATCATTCACGCAAAACAGATATCGACTGTATTGATGAAGCTCCGATTCAGCTTCAAATTAGGGATGCACGCTTTTCCGTAAAGGCAGGTCCGCATACCCTCACCACGATAACCTATAAAGTTCGCCCAGTAAAACGGGGGCTATACACATTCGGATCTGTTTACCTTTTCATTCGAAGCCCGCTTGGTTTCGCCTCCTTCAGGCGCGAGTTTGAAGCCGGAAGATCGGTTCCTGTTTACCCATCCATCATGGCCCTGAAAGAGTATGACTTTTATGCATCATCACATAATTTGCGTGACCCTGGGCTAAAACAGGTTCGTCGCAGTGCCGTGGCTCATGAATTTGACGCATTGCGCAACTATCGTTATGGCGACGAATTTCGGGCCATTAACTGGAAAGCAACCGCCCGCAAGTCACATCTGATTGTTAATAACTACATGGAGGATCGATCTCAACCGATCTATTCGGTTCTGGACACAGGTCGTTCTATGGAGATGCCCTTTAACGGAATGAGTCTCATCGATTATGCGGTGAACTCGGCACTTATCCTCTCAAACGTTGCCCTTAAACGCCACGACAAGGCGGGAATCATAACCTTTAACGCAGACGGATGCAATACCCTGAAGGCGGATAACCACAGCTCGCAGCTCTCGAAGATACTCAATCAGCTGTATAATTGTATAAACGACCACCGTGAGGTCAGTTACGAGAAATTGTTTATAACCGTTAATCGCCAACTACATCATAGAAGTCTGCTGTTGATCTATACAAATTTTGAAACTGTCTACTCCATGCACCGGGCTCTGCCCCTGCTTCGTCTTCTTTCCCGTAAACATCTGCTAGTTGTTATTACCTTTCGCAATACAGAGATGGAGAAGTGCATACTTGAACCGGCCGATTCTGTCGAAAAGATTTACCGGAGTGCGATTGCTTCGGAATTTACCCGGAATAAGGAGTTGATTCACAAGGAATTCATTAAAAACGGTATTCACTCGATTGTTACCAGTTACAATAAACTTACCGTTCAACTAATAAACAAATATCTGGAACTTAAAGCAGGAGGTCTTCTGTAATGAGCAGTATAACAATTACAACAGCACACAACGTCAGAATAGTGCATAAAACAGCACCGGTCGCTTCACGCATACTGGCCTTTCTATTGGATACAATTATCATCTTAAGCGTTGCTTTTATTTTAGCTATTATAGTATCACTTACTTATGCACTTAGTGATGAGAGTTTTGACATTAGCTCTCCCCAGAATATAGCACTTATATTTTTTATCTCGTTACCTCTTCTACTTTACTACCTGCTATGCGAAATTGGCATGAATGGGCAGACCATCGGCAAGAGTGTTATGAAAATCCGGGTTATTTCAAGTGACGGCTCACCACTCTCGGTAGGGCAATGTCTGATTCGCTGGGTTTTACGCCTGATAGATATTCATCTGTTTACGGGGCTTCCGGCGATCTGTATGATAGCACTTAGAGGATCGGGTCAAAGAATCGGTGATATTGCAGCGAAAACTTCGGTAGTTGTCGACAATAAAAGCAAACCTCCCCTTATTCCAGAAGCCGGTTACAGCCCCAAAATTCTTAAGGAGGCGGTTTTAACAACCCGGGAAACTGAAGTTATACAGAAAATTCTTGCTTATCAAAATGCAGGAGGTAATGTCCAAATGAGTGAAGAGAACGCAGAAAAATTGCGGAAATATCTGATAGAGAAATATTCCCTTGAAACAGACGATAAGGGTCTGGCTTTTTTGCGCATTTTACTGAAAGATCAGATCAGTTTTTCTGCATCACATCAATAGTTGAAACCACTACCCAATAACTATCTGGTTACGACCCTCATCTTTGGCTTCATAAAGACGGTGGTCGGCCAGTTTGAGTATCTCATTATACAGGTCATTTCGTGATTCAGATTCGCGACTGTCGGCAATGCCCGCACTAAAGGAGAGATGAATCTCGTTACCCTCGAAGATGAAGGTTCGCTTATCGATCTCATCGCGCAGTCGGTCCATTATGGTGTATGAACACTCCTTGCAGCAGTCGATAAAGGCGACTACGAACTCCTCTCCACCGAAACGTCCCATCAGGTCGTACTTACGAAGACTATCTGAAACATGGGAAGAAAAGGTCTGCAGAATATAGTCTCCGGCCAAATGCGAGAAACTATCATTAATCTGTTTAAAATTATCAAGATCTATCATTACCAGTGAGAGTTTCATACTCTTACGGTTACAAAAGTTTATCTTTTGCTCGACTAAATCCTGAAAATACTTACGGTTATAAACCCGTGTCAGCGAATCTAAAGACGCATCGGACTTCAACTTATGTTCACGATCAAGACGCTCAAGCTGATTTTTTACACGGGCTATCAGTTCAAGGCTGTCGAAGGGTTTCTTCACATAATCGTAACCACCCGAATCGAAACCCTCTTTAACGGCGTGCCCCTCCGTTCGTGATGTCACAAAGATTATACCGACATCCTGGTTACGAAACTCCTGATGCAGGGCGCGCGCAGCCTCAAAACCACTCACTTCGGGAAGCATAACATCCAGCAGAATAAGATCGGGGAGACCGCCCTCTTTTATCAACTGGTACATAGTCTTAATATCAGGTGCGGCTAAAATAATATATTCTTGTAAAACCGAACTTATCAGAGTCCGGTTAACCGGATCATCGTCTACAACGATTATTCTTTTATTACTCATTAAAAGTTCCTCATTAAATCTTCAAGGGTATCGCGGCGCCTTATCAGGCGGTCACTCCCATCAGCTGCAATAAGTACTTCGGCCGGTTTTAAACGATTATTATAGTTAGAGCTCATACAGAATCCGTAGGCTCCGGCATCCAGAACTGCTATGATATCTTTTTCGACCATGACCGGAAGATCGCGATCATCAGCCAGGATGTCTCCTGTTTCACAGATATTACCCACTATTTTTACAGACTCTGTTTTTTTATTATGTTCGCCATCTGGACGAAAAATTTCTATTTCATGATGTGAGTCATACATTACAGGTCGCGATAAAACATTGAAACCGACATCTGTGCCCACATAACGTGAACCATAGTTCTCTTTCACTGAATGAACCGTCCCAAGAATGACTCCACACTCAGCCGCTATGTATCGCCCTGGCTCTATCTTGATAGTAATTTTTCGACCGTAATCTTTAATGAAGTCATCTACATTTTTAGAAAGGGAGAGACGCATTGCATCAAGGTCAAGACGTTTTTCACCTTCTGATTTGCGGTATGGTATGCCAAAGCCGCCTCCGAAATCGACAAACTCAAGTGAATCAAAGTTCTTTGCAATGGAAAGAATTGAGCATGTACTTTTAACATAGGCGTCGGGATCCATAAAAAGTGAACCAATGTGCTGGTTAATACCGGCAACTGTCAGGGAGTGCTCCTCAACGATAGCCTTCACCTGATCCATGCTTTCCGGAGCTATACCAAACTTTGTCTTTTTACCGGCCGTTACAACTTTTTCATGATGGCCGGCGCCAACCCCAGGGTTAAAACGCAATGCGACCTTTGTTCCTGGAAAGTTTACTCCATATAATTTCAGCTGTGAAAGAGAGTCTAAACTGACCATGATGCCCTGTTCAACTGCAAAACGCATCTCTTCTGCCGAAACGTTATTACTGATGTACAAAATCCGGTCGGGTGTGAAACCCGCAGCAAGCTCGACATGAATTTCACCAGGACTCATTGCATCAACCGAAAGGCCCTCTTCATTTACAATCTTTAAAAGCTCAAGGTTAGAGTTTGCCTTAGCGGAGTAGTTTACAGAAAAATTTTCATAATCGATAAGGTTTTTGAGTTCACGGCACCGTTCGCGTAATATGGACTCATTATATACAAAAAGTGGTGAACCATATTTTTCAACAAGCAAAACGGGTGTAGCAGATCCGAAAAACCTGACCGAATCGGTAACTGGTGTATGTACTTTAATCATATTTACCTCTGATAATCAAATTTTTAACTAAAACTGCGGTGCCCGATATTATATTCTGTTATTAATAACCTTTTCTATTTCACGTTCAAGAACTTCAGAAACTAACCCGCTGTCGGCCGCGAGTTCAATCGGTCGGTTTGCATGACTGCAGGTGATATTCTCCAGGCTCTTTTCGTGATAACCGACCTTGAATTCAGAGAACTTAAGGCCGTGCGCTGTAGATACGACAACAACCCGCTCGTCTGATGCAATGGCTCCGCTTTGTGCAAGTTTCATGAAAACAGCTAACGCTACACCGGTGTGAGGACAGGTGTACATTCCAGTACGGTCGGCAAGCGCCGCAGCTTCAGAAAGTTCAGACTCACTGGCCTGCTCTACAATGCCATTAAACTGCTTTAATGTCGAGATTGCCTTGTCAACAGACACAGGGTCTCCGATCTGGATGGCCGAAGCAAGCGTCTTTTTAGCCTGAACTGCTGAAAAATTCTCGTAACCGTTCTTATAAGCCATATAAAGAGGATTGGCATGTTCGGCCTGCGCCACTACGATGCGAGGCATCTTTTCGATAATTCCAAGCGCCTTCAGCTCTTTAAAGCCCTTACCCAGAGCCGAAACATTCCCCAGGTTCCCGCCCGGAATTATTATAGTATCGGGAACCTCCATATCAAACTGTTGAAGAATTTCTGCGGCAATTGTCTTTTGCCCCTCGATGCGAAGGCTATTCATAGAATTTGCAAGGTAGATCTCGTTATTCTTTGTAACATCCTGTACTATTTTCATGCAACCATCAAAATCGGTGTCCAGTGCCAGTACGATGGAGCCATTTGCCATGGGCTGAACCAACTGTGCTGTAGTTATCTTGTTTGCCGGTAAAAAGACTATGGATGGTATTCCAGCGTTAGCGGCATAGGCTGCCAATGCTGCTGAAGTATCACCAGTGGATGCACAGGCTACGGCCTTAACCGGTGAACCATTACGGATCATAGAGTTTACCATAGAGACCAGAACCGTCATACCAAGGTCCTTAAACGATCCGGTATGAGTATTACCGCACATCTTGACCCAAAGATCCTTTACACCGAACATTTCTCCAAAGCGTTTAGCAAAGAACAGATTGCTGTTTCCCTCATACATGGAGACAATCGACTGATCATCAATATTTGGGATGACCATCTCCTTATAGCGCCACACCCCCGATCCATATGGCCATCGGGTAGTTCCTAAACGAGAGTTAAAGAGTTCACGCCATTCACTGCCGCTGTGCTTCTCGCGAAGGGCTTCAAGATCATGTGCAACCTCAAGCAGAGACCCACAGGAGGGACAGCGATAGATAACTTCTGTTAAGGGATATTCACCATCACAACCGTTTATACATCTAAAAACTGCATTCATGTAGTAAGCTCCATTTTAACTGCATAGGTACACACAGTTTAATTTAATCTATTTTTTTCTTACCCTTTTAACTCTCTTCGATTCGGATCATCATCGCAGCTTCTGTTACAAAATCAAAATTATTAATGTCAGCTATTGCTTTTTTGATGTCGGCCTCACAACAGTTGTGGGTCACGAAAAGAAGAGGTACAGTATCATCGCCGGTCTCGTGCTGCTCGACCGAACTGACAGATATATTATTTGCAGCGAAGGTATGAGCCACCTTTTCGAGTATTCCCGGACGATCCTGAGTATGAAGGCGCAGATAAAATCGTGAGGAGCGTTTGTCAGGTGTAACAAGTGTCGCATCACCTTTGGTAAGAATCGCGCTTTCGGCAACATCCTGTTTTAAAGCTATTTGAACTATATCGGAAACAACAGCCGAAGCAGTTGGCAAAGAGCCTGCGCCGCGACCATACAGAAGAACCTCACCGGTCATGTCTGTATCAAAAACAACAGCATTAAATTCATGGCTGACCGATGCGATCAGGTGTGATTCGCGTATCATAACCGGATGCACCCGCACGTCGATAGAACCGTTCTGCTCTCGGGCAATACCCAGCAACTTAACGGCATACCCCATTCGGCGTGCAAACTCTATGTCGGTAGTCTTTATTCTGGTAATACCCTCGATTTCGATTGCCTTGTAGTCGACCTTTTTGTTAAAGGCAAGCATGGCCAGAAGACAGATCTTGTGACCGGCATCAAAGCCCTCAATGTCAAATGTCGGGTCAACCTCCGCAAAACCCTCGGCCTGAGCCTCGTCAAGGGCGTCATTGAATGAAAGACCGGCAAGTTCCATTCGTGTTAATATATAGTTTGTAGTACCGTTTAAGATACCAAGTATATTTTTTACATTGTTTGCAACAAGTCCGTTTTTCAGATCCTCGATACAGGGAATCCCCCCGCCTACGGCCGCCTCAAAACCGAGCTTGACATCCGTACGGTCGACAAGTTCAAAAATCTCAGCTCCGGTTTCGGCCAGGAGTTTCTTATTTGCCGTAACCACATTCTTGCCAGACCTCAAAGCCGCCTCTACAACACTCTTTGCGGGCTCAATACCACCAATCAATTCAACTATGGTGTCGATACTGCTGTCTTCTATCAGACTCTTCCAGTTGTCAGTAACCGTTACATCATCCGAAACAGCTTTTTTAACAAGATCCACACGCAAATCGCAGATTGACTTAACAACCAGCTTGATGCCTGTACGCTCTTCTATCAGGGCACCGTTTTTTGTAATAACGGTGTACACACCGCTTCCCACAGTTCCAAAACCAACCAGGCCAACATTAATTATCTTTTCCATTATATTCGGACTCCATTTACATTGCGACAGTTTTTTAAAATTACATAGTTACACATGGCACTAAAAAACCAAGGATACGATGTTAAACCATAGCTTTTTAGTCAAGAAATTTAGGGTAGAGCTCAGAAACTGATCATGATCCAGCAAATCAAAGGGAAACAAACTGCTGCAATAATGCCTGTTCTTTGAGGCCAACGGAGAAAAAAGTTTGCGGGGATTACAGAGAAAATAGAGTCCAGAATTACCTATTATTTTTTTTACTTTGCCCAACTTCAATTAAAACTGTAAAAACTGTTCACATCCATGTTTCTTAAGAAGCATCAGTATATTGCCCGACAATATCTTCTGTGTATCGTCTGCACTAAAAATAGAGCGAATATAGTCAATTTGATCTTTTTGATCCTGCCAGGGGAAATCACTGCCATAGACAATACGGTCTGTCCCCTGTTTCTCAATAATTTTACAGACAAGATCCTTATCAATATGTGTAATAAAAGAAGTATCAAACCAGCAGTTGGCACCGGCAAGATCATCTGAAACCTGTTCCCAGACCTCCCAGCCCCCCATATGAGCAGCAATTACATCAAGAGACGGCACACGATCCAAAAGCCTGGCAATCCTTACGGGGGATGCATTATCCGCATCGGGATAAGCAATATCATTACCGGCATGCAATAACACAAACATACCACTCTGTTCAAGCTCCTTAAAGAAAGGCACTATCTGTTTATCATCAACATAAAAGTCCTGATAAAGGGGATGCAATTTAACTCCGCAGAAACCATTCTCAACAAGACTAGATATCTCTGTTGCAAAATCTGGGCTTTCAGGATGTACCAAACCTAAAGGGAAAATTCTTTCAGAACGTATTGACACAGACCAGTCTATAATAGGCTTAAACTGTTGTGGCTTTGTAGCTATGTTTGCGACAAAAGCTGTATCAACACCAGCTCTATCCATATTAACTAAAAGGTTTTCAAGAGTACCGTCTCCAAACGGTTTGTATTCACCAGAGTTAGCCGCAAGTGAGCCGATCGCCTTTGAAGCAATTTTGTCGGGGAAAATATGAGCATGCACATCTATTATCATTGTAAACCTCTTTACTTTTCTAAATGTTACGGAATATCTTCATATTCTTCTTCACAAGCATTTTTAGGGTTTCTGAATTACAGAATATTGCAATCACACTATCTATCGTCAACAATTTATTAAAGAAGCGCATAACATCATTAACCGATATAACTTGCTTTTACACTTGTTACCACCTATATTAAATATAAACTTAAAATCCCTGATACACCGATTTACTGTACAGCAAATGCAATAAGCTCGCTTAAAGGATAATACCACAAATACTGGAACTTTAATGAAGTAAAAACAGATGACAAATTAGACATAGGGAATGGAAAACAGCTGATATTTGTAGAGATGAAAATGCTGCAGCTTTCGGATGCTATGGTTAAAGTGGAGAGTCGGTGAAAATATTGAACACTCTATTGGCCGATGCCAGTTTTGACCTTATTGGAGAAGGTTATAAGAATATGTGGAATCCTGATGAAAAAGCAAGATCTGAAGCCGATAAGTTTGGGAAACTGATAGCAGAAGCATCAAAAATATAGAAGAGAAATCAAGAAATATTATTTCACAATATGCTATAAAAACAAATCGAGGAAGTATGTATGAAACTAAAAGGTAAAAAATTGGCCATGCTTGTTGGCCCGGAATTTGAGGATCTGGAGTTCTGGGTTGTTCAAATGAGAATGATTGAAGAGGGAGCAGAGGTAAAGGTGGTTGGTCTTGAGAAAGGGGAAGCCTACATTAGCAAAAATGGTGGATTGGATGCAACTGCAGAATTCGGTCCCGGAGATATAATTCCAAATGATGTGGATGCAATTCTTGTTCCGGGGGGATGGGCACCCGACAAGCTTAGACGGGATACCCAGTTGCTGGATCTGATCCGGGCAGTTCATAAAAAAGGCGGCATTATCGGGCTTATCTGTCATGCCGGGTTGGTGGGCATTTCGGCTGGTATTATAGGTAACGGGAAAGCTACGGGGTCTTTGGGTATAAAAGATGATCTTGTAAATGCTGGCGCTATATGGACCGATGAAGCGGCCTTCCGGGTGGGCAATATTGTCTGGGGTCGTGTAGTAAAAGATATTCCGGATTACTGCAGAGAGCTTGTTTCCGCTATTTCAGGATAATCAGGACTTTAAACTGTGAAAAGAAGTGCCGCCTGAAGGCGGCATAGAAAGTGCTGAAGTATTAAGAGATCAGTTCTGGCTCTGTTGAACCATTGCCTTAACCTCTTTCATAATATCATCCGGAGCAAGATGCTGAAATAATATCTGTTCATGCAGCCCCCCCTGCCCTGGCCGGTTGGTACCCATATGCCTGTATATTCCGTGAAACCCGTACTGTAAAAGCCATGTGCCAAACCTAATACCCAGACCGGTCTTTTTGTTCAGTGATTCGACAACAAGAACAGCGTCGGCATCCGCAAGGCGCTTCATCATAGCTTCATCCGGAATATTAAGAAGAGGTTTGTTCACCAAAACCGGATTGATGCCCTCATCACGTAGCCGTTCTACCGCATCCAGGGCTCGATACAGCATATCTCCAAAGGTAATTATATAGATATTTTTACCAGTTCGAATTATCTCATCGTTTCCGGTAAAACGGTACCTTTCACCGAAATAGGTCGAACCGTCCTCGGCAAGAATTTCAGGAAGTGCACTGCGGGTTGAAAATATAAATCGTATTCCCTTTTCATGGAAAACTTTCGGCATCAACGCCTCGAGCTGATTTACATCGGCAGGGAAATAGAGCATGGTTGTATCAGCATCCTGAAAGGCGTTGTCAAGAAAAAAGGTGTTAACACCAAAATGGCATGTATTGTCCGCCATGTCGTCAACCCCGGAATGTGAAAAGTGTACAAGCACACGCGCCTCATTCAATCGAGCCATAGTGAGTTCGGATATAATCATCTCAGAAAATGCACTGAATGTTGCAAATACTCCCTGATGTCCCTCTTTCGATCCGAATCCAGCCGCAACACTGAAATTATTCCGTTCCATAATACCACCCGAAATAAGAACTTCGGGTGTCATCTTTCTGACATGCTGCAGGCCGCATGACCCTTCAAGATCACTATCGATTACCAGAATACTATTTTTTCGCTCTTCAGAAGGAATTGTCTGTATCTGTTTACTTAGCTGGATACCAAAGTCGTTTCTCACCTTACCCCATGAGTCAGATGAACCACGGTATGATTTCGGAGCAGCACCCTTTTGAACATCATCAATGTACCTGACTGCATCTGTATAACCACGTGCAGCCAGATATTTTTTTGCCACTTCTGGCGGAACTGCTTCATGACCGTCAGTTGTTCCCTCGATCTCGGGTATTCCTTCAGCCATTGCCCGTTTTGTAACCAGTGCGGTCGGGCCGTCGTGCGACAGCACTGCACGGATTTTATCATACATAATATCTATCTTAGTTCCATCACAGACATCAACTTTTAAGCCATGCCCGTTAAGAGTTTGTTCTACAGAAAAACCCTTCATATAAACAGATGGGTGTCCAGAGATGGTAACATCGTTATCGTCGACAAACATGTGAACATCAAGAGACTGTGCAACAGCATAACGGGCAGCTTCGGCATCATTCCCCTCCATCTGGGAACCGTCACTACCCAGAATAACTATTCTGTGCTCAGGATGTGCGTGTGCAACTCCGTTAACGAAATTCCACATATGCCCTAAACGCCCCGAACTGAAGAATATTCCATTCTGCACATCAAGTTCTGGGTGACCATAAAGCCCACCCTTATATTCACGATATTCAAGAAGCCGCTCATCATTCATATGTCCATTAAGGACCGCGAAAATATACTGCAATGCAACCCGGTGTCCCGCCTCATCAAAAAGAACCGGTAAGACCCTGTTTTCAGAATTGTTCATGAACCCGGTCAGAATCATAGCCTCCGGTACCATGTCGTATGCACCGCCCGTATGTCCAGAGAGGCCCTTCTTTGCCGCAACTGAGGTAAAGAAGACTATGGCATCACGAACCAGTTGAATATTAGTCTGTAATGTTTCAAGCTCCTCCTGGTTTAACTCTTGTTCCAAAGAAAATTCCTGTTTTGTATATTTACTTAAATCAATTGGAAAACTCATTTATTCCTCCATTCTATTTATAATTCACTACTTGGGTATTCACAAATGATTAACCGAAAACCAGATCAGGATCGGCACTTATTCGAACAGACAGTTTCAAATGACTGTCCTCATATAAGTATACTAGCAACCAGTTGCAATTTCAAGTTGTATAGAAAAGGATCATAACCAATCACTACGCAGCTTGAAAGATCAGCATGCACCAGGATGGCATAAATATCACTTTGGATTAATAATCAAGACCTCTTCGTTAAAACTTTCGGACATCCATGATCTGCCGAAATGTGTCATCTCAAACATAAGTTTGCGCATCTCGTTTCGACTGATCCTGTTCCAAAGGCCATTGTCAAAATATCTTAATGCAAATTCATTTTTACCCGAGCCGTAAAGTCCGCAAACAAGCAGAATATCAAGTGATTTGAGTCGCTCAATAGTTTTCATCGGTTTCTCCAAATCCTTTGCCCATAATCGCCTCGTAATTGAGTAGGAGCCTTTGTAAAAATAATTATTTCAGGTTTAGCAGAACCAGATATTTCAGCTATATCTATATTTTAGTTTTTGTCGGCTGATTCATTTTTTTAAGTAAGATTAATAATTATTGGAATATTCATAAAAAAAGCTCTTCAGCCGGTAGCCAAAGAGCTTTTTAGGTTTTAAGTCTTTTCAGTCTATTCGGTAAAACTATTAAGAGTCATCCTGTATGTGTCTCCAGTACTGCTGTATGAATGGGAGGAACCACTGCTGCTGGTCCAGTAATAGGGGCCGATGCCACTTTTATATTTTTCTGTGTTACTCGAGTAACCACTGTATGGATCCGGATCATAAATGGTACCTGTTCCCGGATAGTATACAGAATCGTTATCACTCCAGGACCACCCTTCACTCATAACAAATTCTTCACTTAAATAGGAGACCGCAAGCGGCTGATCCTCATCAAATTTAGAGAAGAATCCTTTTCCATACCAAAATCCATACCAGGCATCAAAGATGATTGTGTATGAAGAGCCATCATCTGACGCCAGTAACTGTTTTTTGTCTTCGAGGTAAGCCAGATAGCTCCATTGTATTATTCCGCTTGCATCCTCACCGGCGTATGTACCAGATGTATAAACACAGTCAAGTTGATAAAAGCTGATATCATCAATGACATGCGGTTCTCCAAGCGTAATCGTAAGGTCGTTTTCCACAGTAAAGGGAGTATCTGTATAGGAGTAGTTTACATAGTGGTACCAATACCAGTGAAAACTCCATGTGGTGCCGGTACGCAGTGACAGTGTGAAATCCGAATAACAGGCGGTTATCGTATACTCATTTGTGATAATATTGGATTTAGCTGTTTCATTTATAGCGATAGCCTTGATTGTAACATCTTCAACCAAATCTATGCTATTTTCGAACAGTGCTGAACCACTGTCAGGATCGGTTCCATCAATGGTATAGTAAATTGAAGACTCATAATTACTACTTAATGAGAGCGTCGTTGTCGCGGGATAGCTGCCTGAATCAAGAGAGAAAACCGGGTCGTCTGCGGTATAGCTCGGTTCGGAACCGGAAGTAGTTTCAGAACCGGTAGTTTCGGTTTCAGATGACGGTTCATCGTCGCCAGTAGAGATCTCACAACCAGATACTAATATTAGCGGCACAATAAGCATGATTAATAATATGATTCGAAAAACTTTTTGAAACTGTTTTAGTATTTTCATCTTCTTCTCCAATATTAACCGGCTTCTCCGGTATTTAAAGATCAAAGCAACAGTGCGACTTAATCACACCGACTCTAAAAAAATAAAATTTTAATTTCTGAGCAATACTACTATTTCCCTTAACTGTGTAATGATTATATAGTAAACGGAAGAAAATGCATCATACTTAGGTATGACACTACAATAATTTAAAAAAACTGGAGGTCTAAAAGAAGTCGTAACAGTCGGATGGTACACGGCTTGTCCTGCTTTTTTTATAACAGGATACAAAGGGTTCTACGAGCGATTAAACAGAAGTCCATCATTAAAAGAAATGTCTGAGTTATAATCCGCCAGCATTCTCATGATCTCGAGCCGGCTATTAGTACCGGTTTTATTGTATATATGTGTGCAATGGCTTTTTACCGTGGCAAGTGTAATCGAATGACGTACTGCAATATCCTTGCCGGATAGACCATTGCATAAATCGTGTAAAATTTCCATTTCTCTGTCTGTTAATGAATACTGTTTTTGTAAGCAGTTGAATTCTTTGATCTCGATACCTGCCAGAAGATATCCATAAAAATCATTGTAAGAGTCATACATTGGAGTGAGTTTAAAGCGAAACGAGTGTTCACTGTTACTGCTATCCTTTATCCGGGTAAAGAAAATTTGTTTTTTTATTCTGCGACCATTATCGACGGCGGTGTTGAGGTTTCGAATAAGTGATATTACCCCGGGCATACATAGCCTGCTATGTCTAAGGTCGAGTACTTGCGAAGCAGGTTTATTACCGACAATAATGGATAAATCACCGTCAAGCAGAAGGATAACCTGGTCAACTTCGTTGAATATCTCATGTAACAGACGGTCGGTCTCCCAGGTGAAAAGGTGATACCGGATAATCGCAATCCAGAAACCTGTTACCCATAAAATACCGGCATTAACGCTTAAAACTAATGTTTTGTAATCAGTAAAAAAAGGAAGTATAAGAGACTCCAGATTGTAAATCAAAATTGTTCCGCAGATAGATATGAGTAGAAGGATTCCCTGTTTTCGTATCCGATTACTGTTTTTATTGTAAATCCATCGTATAATAATTACCGCCGCAATAAAATAATAGAGCATGTATTGCATCATAAACAGAATAAATATGGGTGAATCTAGCATAGGCCTACCTATCCAGAAATTGCCAACACGGGTAAATACATCAAAGACAAAGGGATGTGTCATCCCATACCATGTAAAATAAACCGATGGAATATACAACAGGGCCAATACAGAGTTCTTTATTTTGCAGGAATTATCAGTTATTACCAGAATAAAATGTAGTGTGAAGACATGAAGAAAGGCAAACCCTGGAGTAGATAGACGAAGCCAGGAGAATACCTCAGCCACAGTATTTGCTGAGTAACCGAATACTGCACAGAATGACCAGTAACTAAGACAAATTGTTACAAAAAAGAAAAGTATATGGATTTTTGATCGGCAATTGAGATACAATACAAAAAGTCCCTGGAAAAGAGCGAACAGAGCAGAAAAAAAGGCAAACATGGATAAAATATTCACAAATTTCTCCATTGCACAATAATATTTTTCTATACTGCTCTTATTAATTCATTTAAAACAGAGTATTGTCAACCGGTAATTACAACAATTTTCATTAATGAAACGCCCTTATAAAGTTTATCCTTTTTATATATTGTACTATGTCTCATAATACTCGTGATTTTCCTTTGACAAATAAATATAAATGAGTATCTTCAATAGTATGATTGCAAAAAAAATCCAGCAAAAGTAATGAGGAATGACTTATATGAAGCCCCATTGATACTGGAAAAAAGATAAATGCAGATCTGAAAAAATTTAGATGCAATCAACGGGAGGAAACATGATGCATGACTGGAATATACCATGGCGATTTATGCACTTCGGGTTTGGAGGTCTTTTTATGTGGATAATTTTTATTGCTATACTCGCGCTTGTAATATATGTCGTTGTTAGAATGAGTAAGAGCACCCCAACATTCAAAAATCACGAAGATGCTCCCCTTGATATCTTAAAGAAAAGATATGCAAGAGGAGAAATTTCTAAAGATGATTTTGACAATATGAAAAAAGATCTCATGTGAAAATTGTCGATTACCTACTTTAATTTACACCCTCATCGACCTACAGTATCTCATCCACCGTATTGACTTCGGTGGTTTTTTCTTTTTCTTTGTGCTGCTTTTGTTTCAGCTTATCATTTTTGAAAACAAATACAGAACTGCCAACAAAATTAAATACCATACCAACCAGTATTCCGCATAGTGTGGCAGGAATATAATGAAATCCGGCTGTAGAAACGAGGTAGACAGAAAGTAACCAGTTTCCAAGCGCACCAACCGAACAGATAGCTACAAAAGAGAAATATGCTGTAATCAATCGTTGCGGCGGTCTTTCTTCAAACGTGATAAATCTATTGAGCATATAGTTGCTGCTCATTGCACAGAGTATGCTTGCGATACGTGCATAGACAAATTGAAGATCAAAGAATCGTATCAAGAGAATTTGTATGCCAATATCCACAATCACTCCAGTCGCGCCTACCGCACCGAACACAAGGAAACGAGCCAGAACCTTATACTTGTAACAATACAGACGCTTCAGGTGCAACAGATAATTCCACTGTTCGCGCAAAGTCAACTTGCTTTCACCGTACATACGATCAGCAAAAACAATAGGCAGCTCAATAACCTTTTCGGGATTCATCTTCACTAATATTTCCAGACCGATCTTCCATCCAACAGGATTAAGACGTTCTACAAGATCCGAGGTATAGAGCTTTGCGGGGAAAGCAAAGAAACCGGCCATTGGATCACTTATTTTTTTTAAAGGCAACGCAAGTACGCGAGAAACAAAAGCATTAAGCCGTCTGTACAAGGAGAAACTATCAGCTGATCCCCCCGGCAGGTTTCGGCTTCCAACAACAAAATCCGCGTCATTTTGAAATATTACGTCACACATCTGAACAGCCTTTTCAGGCGGATGCGAAAGATCTGCATCCATGCAAATATAAACATCACCAGTAGCAAGTTGAAATCCTTTCAATACAGCAGAAGAGAGACCCCTCACATTTTCCCTAACATGGATTTGTACCGGATACAGTTTGGAAAGCATGTCAACTGTCTCTTTACTTCCATCGTCTGAATTATCATCAACAAATATTATTTCGTAAGAATAAGAAGATCGAAAAAAACTCTTTTCGATTCGCTCGACAAGCACTGGAATATTGTCTGCTTCTTTATATGTTGGTACTACAATACTTACCTTTTTCACTGTGCCCTCTTTTTATATTGTGTTAATTAGCAACCTGTATTACCGCCAGGGAAAAAAACTAAATTATTTATAGTAAATTTTATCATTTTGGATAGACCATCTCTATCTGAAATTCCTGATGATCCTCGTCAAAATCAAAACCGTTTTCTGCAAAAGTCATAGAAAATCCACTTCCTGATGTAGCAGATCCAAATATCGCAACTCCCTCTTTTTTTTCATCCCAATTTATATTGCCATCACTATCTTCCCAACAAAATATCGCATATCTTGCATATTCAAGTCCTGTAAAATTTAAAGTTACCGTACCATCTTCGACACTCCCCATTCCACGAGAAATAGTATTATCCCGACCAATCGGATCACTGTTATAGAATCCCCAATATATTTTTCCACCACCCTTGACTCCGGTAATAGTAATTTTTAAATCGCCAAACTCCACTTCATCAGAAGCATCTTTCTCGGATACATACTGAAATGAACTAAGCTCAACTTCAAACCAGCTTTTCGGCATACGGAACGAAGACACCTTCCCTTCGCTTTTCATATGTGGATGAGACTTTAGCTCAACCGGAGGAAGCCGCATCGGGTCACCGGTACGGTTTACCAGCCATACACGACCTCTTGCTTTATCCAGATATTCCTCATAATTATCACCATAATCGCCATGCTTACTAAATACCTCATAATTTGAATAGGCGTGTTGATCCGATGAAATATACAGATAATGATGATTATTCGGAAAATAGTGATAAAACGTACCAAACGTGTGCTCACTACCATGGATAAAAATATCATCAGACTTTACTTCATCTTTTATTTGATAATGAACCTTATCCATCGGCCCGTTAAAGTTATACGAATAGATACCATATAATACCGGTAATGTTACAGTGGCATAAATCAGAAGCGCAATGGATATCACGTATCGATTCTTCATACTGTTAATACCGTAGGCAACGGCAAACAAAAAAGGCCCTAAAACCGCAGTAAGGTAACGCCCTGTAAGGATCGGCCTGAAAAGAAGGCTTAACACAAAACCTGCAATAATTGTTAAAAAAAACATAGTTATAGAAATAAGCGCAAACTGGTCTTCTACCCGTTTTTTTAATATAAACGAGACAATACCGACAACAATACTTCCAAGTGCTACAGTCGAACCAAGCAACATAAACACTGTAAAGGGCATTCCAAACTTGAATCCGTAAAAATAGGAAAAGAGCGTCAAAGTCTGTGTAAAGGGCATAGGCTTTATCCAAAAACCTTTAGATATTCGTGAAGTCTGATATGCCAGCATAAAGAAAACGGGTGTATAACAGACAAGTAACGTAACGCAGGTAACCAGAATCCTTACTATATGCTCGCGTTGTTGTATTAACGCACGCAAGAATAACAGGCCATACAGAATTGTAACAGCTATAAGTCCATAATAATGAATCATTGCTGCTGCGTATGCACACACTGATCCGATAATCCAGTTTTTCAGGCTTTCATTTTTGATTGCATCAAAAAGAAACACCAGAGCAACCATTACCATAGCTCCACACCAGCTGTACATTCGCGTTTCCTGTGCCTGGAATATTGAAACAGGTGTAATAAAAACCAGTATCGAATAAATCAAACCTGCACGATTTGAAACAAGACGCCTTATATGTGTAAAGCCCATGACACCCATCAAAATAATTGCAAGTGCCGAAAAAAGACGAAAGACGAAGATAGATTCCCCGAAAAGTGTGATGAAACTTTTTAACATAAGAAAATAGAGTGGCGGATGGCTATCCCTACCGATCATACCAAACATATCACTGAAGCTGTTCTGAACCGCAGCAATTGTGTAAGATTCATCATACCAGACTCCTTCATGGGTTATTCTAAACAAAACCAGGAACAATCCAGCAAGAAAAACCATACCCCATAGAAAATAGTCATGTGTTGACAGTTCTTTGCCGTCAGAATTTTTAAATTTCATACTTTTCTCCTTATCTAGTAGTTATCCTTTTAATAAAACTGAAGATTCAGTTTTTCGTCAAGCTTTTTTAGACTTTTGTTTTGGAAAAATCACTACTTATTTGACTCATATGGAAAACTTGAGATATAATCTTTCAATATTTATCTAAATCCTTCATTGTAATAACCGTTCGATCACACGTGATAACATAATCAGGATTTGAAAATTCCATTTTGTAAAAGATCAAGGGCGAAATTTACAGCCTTCATTATATCTTCATCTTTTATATTTTTCTGGCCGTAATGATGCTGTAAATTACCTCTGATAAATTCTCCCTGTAAAAAAACCACAAACGGAACCTCTTCTTGCCCTATTCTAAATTCATTTTTAAACGGTGAAAGTAATTTTACAAAATTTTCCATAATTGAATTAATTATCGGTTTTAATTCATTATCATCAAAAAACATATTACCACTCGCCATATTGAGTGCTACCATATCAAACGTATTAAAGTAGAGTCTGTTTAATCGGAAATATGCCTCTTTTATAACACTACGGCAATCTTTATTCTTAACATCAATTGAATTAAAAACCGCCTCTATCTCTATATTTGAGTACGATAACAGCTCTTGTAAAAGCCCAAGTTTACCATCAAAATATTGGTACATCGTTCCTTTTGCAATACCGAGCCCATCTATGATATCATCTACTGAAACTGCATGATACCCTTTGTTGGCAAACAAACGTCCGGCTCTGAAAAAAATCCTGTCTCGTGTTCGCTCACCTTTTTTATTTTTCTCCATGTCTCTATCCATTTAATTAGTCTTAACCACTGGTAAAACTTGTAGTTTGCCCCCCTTTTAAAGAGTAACTTTATCGTATTTATTAAGTAGTTATCATCAAAGTTTATTCAACATGAATTTCATGATTCAAATTTTCTTAATAACTCGAACATGCTCTCATCAAATACTCTTACAGGCATATTTGTAAAGTTTTTTTATTCCATTTTTCCATGTGCCAAGTGTTGCGTGGTCATGTCGGAAATCGTAGAGGTGATAAACTGATTCACAACAACAATTTTTAATTTTTGTGACATTAATCACTGAATTGCTTTTTTATCTAGGTTACAATTGGTTAAATTAAAAAACAAATGAGGTAATAATGAAAACAAAATCTACTCTTTTAATCTGTGTATCTACTCTGTTTTGTCTTATAATGATTTCCTGCAGCAACAATACTCAACCAGAGAGTAGTCAAATGCCGGGGCTTAGCGGTGAAGAAAAGCTGGTTGTACTATGGACAAGTGCTGACCGTGAAGTAGCCTTGAAGATGGCGTTTATGTATACCCTTAATTCAAAGAATTTTGGCTGGTGGGAGGACATAACGCTTGTAGTTTGGGGGCCATCCGCTAAACTTTTATCCGAAGATACCGAACTGCAGGATTATATCAAGCGAATGTTATCTCTCGGCATTACTGTTAAAGCCTGCAAGATGTGTGCGGATTCCTACGGCGTAACTCCTCAGCTCGAAGAGCTGGGTATCACCGTTAAACTTATGAGCGAACTTACAGATTATCTTAAAGAAGGAAGAAAGATTTTGACACTGTAATTGTATTACAGGGGAACTAAACTCAATAATGACTATGTAAATTATATCTAACAGAGAGAAAAACAACTATTAGGAACCTTTATTCACAAAGTTGAAAGATTTGAGCTGTCCTCAAAGATCAAATCTTTCAGCGTTTTTCCGAATCTTTACGAGAAAAATTATCAATAAGCTTAAATATTTGCGCTGTCCTCAAAGCGACATTGAGCGCTTTTTCGAAGTTCTTTATAAAAAAAAACCGGCTTGATTATTTCTTTGTGTGGATTGTTATTCCTTACAGTTTATATAATCACTATACAGACCAATCAGGAGATCTTAATGAAAAAACCTATGCACGACTACATTGAAGGATGGTATGATAAAGATGGGGCTCGAATGAAGGAGGGCTTACATGACTTACTGGCAAAAAGGCATCCTGATAATAATTCAACAAATGGAGTTGCAGGTATAAACCTGCAATCTCTTTTAAGTGTCGTTCCTCAATATGGCGGTCAAAAAGGAGAGCAAAGAAGAGCTGATATTGCGATACTGGATTCATTGGATACTATTGCTACAGCAAAAATTACAAGTAATGAATATATCGATTATGTTCATCTTGTGTTTATTGATAATAAATGGACAATTATTAATGTTCTTTGGGATTATCATAACGATGCTCCTGAGAAGTTAAGCGATCAGCAAATAATGGCAATAAAAAAGCCAATACATGATTATGTCGAAGGATGGTACGACAAGGACGCAGATAGAATAAAAAAAGGATTACATCCGGATCTGGCAAAACGAAGCATAAATCCTCAAAACCCTGCTGGTATTGATCAGTATACACGATCTTCACTTTTAGAAGTTGTCGAACAATACGGAGGTCAAAATGGAGATGAACGGATACTGGATATAGAACTACTGGATGTTCAGAAGAATATTGCATCTGCAAAAGTTATATCAAATTCTTTTGTCGACTACATTCAGCTCTGCTATGTAGATAATCAATGGTTAATACTTAACGTTCTTTGGAGTTTTAAATAAAATAGACAATTAGCTGTTTATTGACAAACAAATCAAGCCCATATTAGATAATATTTGCTTGATTTCTTGTGTTTTCGATGCATATTTTCGTTGACATTGTCTCTTTCAATATTTATATATGATCAATGAAAACAGATATAATTGATACTGAAAAAATATCTTTGCTATCGTTAATGAAAGCGAATTACAGATTACAATACGTTCAGGATGATGACCTTCTTGAATTTTTGTCTTATAGCCACTTTAGAAAATTCAGAAAAGGCTCCTATATTTTTATGGAAGGTGAAGATGTAGAGAGTCTTTATATAGTATCTTCCGGTAAGATCGAGCTTAATATGAATAACCACAAGTTTCAGGAAAAAATATTCAGCATTATCGGGCCCGGACAACTGCTAGGTCTTTCCGAGATTTTTAATTGTCACCAGATACATACAACAAATGCTCTTTGCGAGAAAGACTGTACAGTAGCTGTCGTATCGCGGGAGAAGTTTCGTTCAATTATTACCACTCTTCCATCTTTATCTTTTGCAATTTGCATTATAATGGGAAATATGATCGGAGAGTTAAGACACGAGCTATCTCTGTCCAGTGCCGAGGCGAAAATCATGAGTTATCTCAAAAATCTTATGAATAATTCATTAACAACAATAGATGGCCATATACAGATACCACGAGAAGTCAGATATGATAAGCTGGCAAAAATTCTTAACATTACAAGAGAGACTACAAGCCGTGTTTTTAAAACTCTTAAAGACAGAAAAATCATTGATATACATAAAGATTATTACATAATACTTGATGAAGAAAAAATTAGGGGCATTGTTCCCCACTACTCCTGTTTGTCACAAAGCTACAACTAATTGTTTATTTCACTCTCGCATCAAAGCGCAGATAACGTATTAATCAATTTGTCACATCCACCATTTTTAATGAATTCTGAATGTTGCTCCACGTTATCGAAATGCTTGCCGGATATTTTGCTACATAGCATTTCAGAATCGGTTTGAGAGTAAAAAGCTCTCAATACTTTTTTTGCATCAGGATTATTAAAATAGGAAGGTGTTCGTCCGAGATTATCCCGACACCAGAGAAGCATTTTATACCAGATAACGGCACTCAATGCTCCGCACGCATGACCGCTTAACCCTATACCTCCCGCAAAACCGGCAACCGACATGGTGTCTTCATCAGATGCCCCCATTTTTTTTAAGACCTCGGACGCGCAGCTTACACACGGGGTTTTGCACTTTTTCTGATCGGTCAAGCCCTCATTCGCGGCAATTAGAACTTCCGGAGTCCACCTCGCAATCAGATTAAAGCATGGACTGAATACAAAACCATGGATAATTACCTTAAACATGAAGACAAAAAACTGCCACTTATTTTGCAAGTTAGTGTTTGTAATATCCTGGCAATTAACCGAACCAGCTCTTTTTTGAAAAGATTCAATCATGATCTTTGAGGCGTTTATCACCGCTTTAACCGCTGCGTCACTGCTACCGTATCTTCGGTATGATTCAATCCCGCATGCCAGAGAAGCCCCCCAAAGCATACCACACTGGTGTCCCTTCTGGGCGATGCCTCCGGCTAAAAGGCAGAGAGCATCTTCTTCTGACACTCTTTCGTTTGTAAATTCACGGTTTATAAGATGACACATCGCGGTCGAGCAGGCTCCGCGTTTCCAGAATACCATTCTTGGGCTGGTCTGTTTTGCTTTATCGTTTTTCATCTGTTGTCTCCTTCGACTGCTTTTTCTTCAGATATTTATTATAAAAAGAAGTTTTAATCATTTTGATCAGATTCCATCTGGAAACTAAACACCTGGTCAATTTTTACGTCAAAGGCATATGCGATCTTGAAAGCCAGTTCGAGCGACGGCGAATACTTACCGGCTTCGATGGCGATTATTGTCTGTCGTGAAACACCAGTTTTCTCTGCAAGCTGTTGCTGGGTCATTTCACTTGCAAAAAACCGGTGTTCCCTGATTTTATTAGTTATTGTACATTTGTTTTTCATAATATATTTACCGGCTATAATAGTATAGACGTGTAAAACCCTCCAGAATCGATCCCAGGCTAAAAGATATAAAGATAATATTGAGCAAATAGATCGCTGATCCATCCATAACCAGCCAGACAAGGGCCGATACAAATCCGATTCCGGCAAAGACAAAACCGACCCGCAAAGATTTAAGCTCAATTATTTTGTCACGCTCATCTTCGACAACCTCCAAAGCTATCATCTTTTCTATCTCTTTGTCATTACAGTTGCCTGTTTTTATTTGAGAGGCTATAGCGAGAGAGATCGAATATAGAATATGAAAGAGTATCTGTATAACAATCATGGCAACAATGCCAATTCCGATAAATTTGAGCATTGTAATAGCCTGGTGCTGTAAAATCGCATCTGTATCTGTTAATGCTATAGTGCTACCAAACGAATAATAACAGTATGCCGCCAATACTGCTATTCCGGTTACAATCGTTGTAATCGTCTTTTTCTCTTTGTACGCCATATAAGCCTCCTTTACATCATGTTCAACTTTATTAACACAATGTACAAAATACTTTACATTTAGTCAACTAAATTTAACTTGTATTAGATAAATATCCTTTTAAACAAAAACTTTCGGTTTTGTATTACATATTTATCAGATTAAGAGGAGTTTTATCCGCACTTTCTGCGGTTTAACCAAAGTTGTTTCACATTAATCTGGAAATCCGGGGGAATGATACTCCTCTTGATACTTAAAAAAGAAATGCAAGAGGAGCAGTCTCGAAAGAAGATTTGAATAAAAAAGCTGAAAGGCAAGAAATCTATACAGCTATGACCTCGCGAAAACCTGCGGCAGATCATTACTTATTGCAACAACTACCGGGATAACCACCAGCGTTATAGCAGCACCGAAAAGAAGACCATAAGCCAGAACAAGCGACATCTGAGATAAAAACGGATCGCTTCCGCCAATACCATATCCAGTGGGCAGTACGCCCAATACTGTTGTAATGGTACTCATCATAATCGGCCTCAAACGTGAAACAGCGCCATCTACAATCTTTTTTTGCGGATCAGTTTTTTTGCCAGGTTTATCCTTAGCGCCAATCGTATGTATTAGTAAAATCGAGTTATTTACAACAACACCCATAAGGCCTATCATGGCGATACCCGACATCATGGAAATTGGAATACGGTGCGTCAAGAGCACAAAGGCAAACCCTGCGACCAATAGTGGTATAGCCAGAAGCACCATAAATGGCCGCTTAAATGAGTTAAATATAAGCACTATAACAAGATATATACCGGCAAAAGCTAAAAGTGCAGCTGATGAAAGCCCGGAAAATATCAGGGCCGACTCTACAGGCTGACCGGAAAACTCTATCGAAACCTGTTCGTCAGATTGAAAATTTTGTTTAACAAGCTGCATCACCTTCATAGGATTAATCACCTGCAGATCCGTGTTACCGAAAACAGTAACAGCTCTGATTCCGTTTACATGCCTTACGGTTCCCCTTCCCGGCTTTTCACTAAGAGAGATAAAATTCTCTATATTAATAATCTGTCCTGATCTATTAGCAACCGGCAGATCCGTTAAAAAATCCTCATCGGTACGGGCATCTTCATCAAGACGGACTCTTATATTTATGCTCTCATCCAGGGTAACCATTTTTGATATAATCTGACCATCAAAGGCAATTCGCAGAGCCGAAAGTACATCCTCAACAGTGAGTCCTGTACGTGAAAGAATATCATAATCGATTTTTAAATCTACCTCGTTTTTGCCATCAATATCGTCATTCTCAACATCGTAGACCCCCGCTATCCCGTCGACAAAACTGTGTACCTTTTTTTCCATTGCAATACGGACATCATCATCATTAGAGATAATTCTAATTTCAAAAGGCTTACCCATAGGCGGTCCCTGCCGCTTGATCTCTCCGGTTACAACTGTTTTACTATCGATGACTTTATTAATCGGATCCTGAAGCGCATCGATTATCTGCTGAGCACTCCGCTCACGCTGCGAATAGGGATGGAGATAAACAAACATTATGGCAAGATTATTCTGAGTACCGCGGTTTACTGTAGTTAACTCGTTATGAGTTCCGATGCGGGTATTATAGCCAACGATCTCTTCGCGCGCCAATTTAGCAACCAGATCCTCAATTGCGGAAATCTCTTTTTCGGTTTCACTTGCCGGTGTACCCGGAACCGCAGTCAGCTTGAGGGTAAAACCTTCTGACGCCTCCTGAGGAAAAGGATCTTTTTTTGCAAACTTTCCTAATGCAGCAATGGAAATGATACAAAGGATAATTGCCGCAACTACAACCAGATACCGCTTTTTTACAGCATATGTTACCAGCTTTCTATATCCGTTTTCCATTTTACTGATTACTTTACGTTTTACAGGTTTTTCACTTCTACTATGAGCAAGATGAGTCGGAAGAACGAAAAAACTCTCGAAAAGAGAAACTGTAAGCCCTACAATAACCATAAGGGGGATTGCCCAGATAAATTTACCGGGAAACCCGTTAAGAAAAAAGAGAGGCGAAAAAGCGATCATCGTCGTTAACGAAGAGGCCAAAACGGGCATCCACATACTCTTTACAGCCTCTTTGGCAGCCTCGGCAGGATCGAGTCCCCGTTCTCTGTTGGTGTTAGTCTCCTCTGAAATAACTATCGCGTCATCCACAAGCATACCGATAATTATTATAAACCCGCCCAGTGAAATCAGATTGATTGACAAACCTATAAACTTCATAAAAATAAACAGGGCAAACAGAGTAAAAGGGATACCAAAGGCTGTCCAGAGTGCAGTGCGATAATTAAAAATACCGATTAAAATTATTATTACAAGCGCAAAACCCATTAGGGCATTTCCAGCAAGGAGTGAGATTCTGTTACGAGTCAATCCTGACTGATCAAACAGGATTTTCACCTCAACACCGTCGGGGACTGTCTCGGTATTTAATAGCTCAATAATCGAATCGACAGTTTTAATAAGGTCCGAACTTCCAGTTTTTTTAACCGTTAGCGACGCCCCCCTACGACCGTTGTTGCGCACGATTAGATTGCGCTCCTCAGGCACCATAATAACTTCGGCCATCTGACTAAGCTTTATCCCGTAGCCATCACTGTTCATAATAACGTTTGTATTAAGCACCTCACGGTAATCATCAAACTTGCTGAACAGCACAACCTTGCGCTCACCCACAAAAGATTCAAGTGTTCCTCCCGAGCCTTCCAGATTACGTTTTTGAACAGCCGCAGATATCATCCGCAAATCAACATTGTAGCTTTTTGCCTTAACCGGATCGATAAGAATCTGCACCTCCATATCCGGTACACCGGCAACGCTTATCTCTCCTACACCCGAGATTCGTCTGAGTTTGACTTCAAGCTGATCGAGATACGGCTTTAAAAGCTCATACTCTCCAGCATAACCGATCTCAAGCACCGGAACATCTGACGATGTAAACTCACGGATTACAGGACGTCCCTCTATATTATCCGGAAGATCCATCGAAGACTGTACTGCGCGATCGATATCGTCAAAGAGTTTGGCAAAATCTCGGTCAGTCGCATTATCATCAGCTCTTACCTCAACAATCGAAAATCCCTCCTCGGATATAGAGAGAATCTCTTTTATTCCATCAATCGTCAGGAGCTCATTTTCAATTGGAACCGTTACATTAAGCTCAACATCACTTACAGCAGCACCTGGATAGCGGGTCTCGATTGTGATACGGTTCATGGATACTTCGGGAAACCCCTCCTTACGTGAGTTATAAGCAGATACAGCACCTCCGATAAATACTGTCAAAACAAGAATGTTTACAAACATCCGGTGCGAAATAAAAAAAGTCACTAATCGCTGCATCCTTAACTCCTAATAAGCTCATAAATTTTAGCGTTTTTTTGAGTCTTTGCGAGAACAAATGTCACTACTAATCTAAAATTTTGATTTAATGAATAACTGAAATTTTTGCAGGCAATAGCTCTCTCTTCACCAACCTCCACTACGCCCTCACCCTGCAAAACAAAAAAGGCGACATTAACCGGTGTTATATGCTTCTTTAAAGACTGACCGGGTTTAAGTCTGATTATCGTTACCATCGCATCTTCTGTATTATAAACATTTCTCGCGTCCACATTATGAGCCGTGTCCATTACCGGCGTATCTTCAACTTTTGTTATTACCATATCAAACTCTCCTTTAGTGACTATTTTGTATTTTAGAAGCCTATTCAGGATTATTAATAATCAACTCAAATTGAATCTGATTACGGTTCTTAAGACTTCCCTGATCAAAATTTCCTTTTTTTTTGAAATATTCACAAGTCGATTGTAACTAAAATGGATATATGCGTAATTGACATAAGTCAAGAATATCAAAACAGGACTAATTGCTCAAAATCGAAATCATAAAAAATAATATTATTATCCGTTATAGAATCGGTTGCACACGACAAACCAAACGAATTCAGAAAATATGTTGACTAACCACTTAGGGCGATTTACTAAATAGGAATGTTATATTATAGGAATAAACGTTTAACCTAAAAATATAATTGAAAATTATTAATATCCCGATTTATTCTAGTTTATAAACACACAGAACAATTTCCAAACTTTATTTTTCGGGATTTCGCAAATTAAAGGCTGATATGACCGAACACATAGTGGCCAATGAGGTATTCCATGAAGAAGCATATGTTCCTGCTTGTGATGGCGTTGCTTTTAGCTGTTTTCTTTACATTTTCTTTGACTAACCCGGATTCCAAAAGTAACGATGCATACGCAGAGCAAGAGGGAGAACTTCTTGTTCCACAAAGCAATGTGGCTATAGCCATTGTAGACCTGACAAATGCCGGGCTGTCCTTGACCCGTATGTCCGATATTCCCCAGATGAAGGCTCTGCACGAAGATTTTAGACAAATTCCCGACGTCACCAAGGTGGAGTCCCTTATCAATGCCTTCAGGGTAATCGCCGAAGAAGAAGAAATTATAGTCAAACGTGTAATTCCTGAAAACATTGAGGAACTCACCAATACCTACCTTCTTAAGCTTAACTCGGAAATGAGTGATTTTCCCGAGTTAACCCCATACATTAACAAAAAACACGACACATTAATCTATTATATATACTTTGCCAATAATACACCGTCAGCAGAAATATATGCCAATTTAACCAATTTACAAAAAAAGTGGAAAGATCGGCTATATTTTGATTTTACAGGCCGGGCTCCCGTTATAGCTGCTACTGAATCATTATTAACCAGAGATCTCGAGATTACCTTCCCAATTCTGGCATTGATGGTAATCTGCATCCTGCTTGTTTTCAAAAGTAAAAAAGTGATATATGTCTCACTACCACTCATAATGATCTCGATGGCTGTAGCCTACGGATTTTCACATTTTTTGGGCCTTCCAGACACACAGCTGGTTTTACTGATTCCGGTTTTTTGCCTCGGGCTTCTGAGCGACTACCTGATCCACTTCTTTTACCACTCATTTCACACGCCACATATGGTTAAAGGCAAAACGCTCCGACAACAGCTGATTTTCCCTCTTTCACTGACGGCAATATCTACAATTACAGGCTTTCTTTCACTTGGTCTGATCAAAGGCTCGGGGCATGTCCAGCTTGGTATAATAATTGCAACCTCAATTGCGGTTGTCTGGCTTGGTGTCTTTTTTTGGCTCAACTACCAAAATTTTCCTCAACAGACCAGGGACATGTTTCCCCAATTTCAAAGAATTCAGACCACCTTCTTCACCAATATTTTTAAATTCAGATATCTTCTCTTTTTTGCTCTGACTGTCAGCGTCATATGGGGAGCTCTTCAGTTGCAAAATCTTGTAGTTGAACCTTATCCGATTAGTCAACTTCCTGAAACAACTACCATACAAAAGGCCGACAGTAAAATAAATGAAGAATTTTCAGGAACACTGCCCTTTTTTATAGAAATCGATACCGGTAAAAAGAACGGCATTCTGAAAAAGAGCACCCTACAGGAGCTGCAAAAGATTCACAAGGCTATGGATGACTCTTCTGCCGGATACGCATTTTCACTGTTAACAGTTCTGAAACGAATGCACTATTATTTCATGGGGTCAGAAGAGACACTACTGTCGGGAACTGAATTTGATGACAATTACGATGCTCTAATCGAACAGTATCTTCTCTACTTTTCATCCAGTGTCGATCCGCTTGAGTACGAGGCGCTGTTAAACAACTCATACAGGATTTTTTCAATTAAAGGCCTTATTTACTACGAAAACTATAACGACCTTAAACGATTCTCCGATTTGTTGACAGACCTGAAGAAAGATATGCCTGAAGACTGGTCGTTGGGGTTTTACGGAATGGCAGCAGAACTTCAAACAGAACACGACAACCTGCGTAACAACTGGATAATCTCGTTTTTCACATCGGCTTTTCTTATATTTATAACTGTTCTTCTTTTTTACAGAAAATTTAATCTTGCAATTATTAGCATATTACCCGGAATTATCAGCATGATAATCTCTTTCGGACTGATAAACTTGGCCGGTATTTCCATAGACGCTTTTTCTATTATTTTTGTGGCAATCATTACAGGACTTGTTGTAGATTACAGCATACACACCCTGGCCGCAATAGACAGAATTGAAAAAGTCACCAATCTTCAGGACAGTTTTCGTGAAGTTATTGGATACAGCGGATTACCGATCTTCCTTAGCTTCATAACTTCTCTACTCTCTTTCATGGTGTTATTTCTCTCTTCTTTTAGCGGAGCCCGCAACCTGGGATTTATTCTGATAACATCTCTGTTACTCTCTTTCTTTTTAAGTTTATATCTAATCCCCCTTATAGTATTACCCATAAGATTAAAAAAGGAGTCTTAAATGCAAAAACTAATGATATTAGCTGCAGCATTAACAATCCTGATCACCCCATTAAGCGCTGAAAAATCGGTAGAACAAATACTGAGCGAGTTTAACAAAACATTTTCCATTCCGTCGATTCAGGGAACCTTCACCATTAAACTGATCTCTAAAAACGGAGATGTCCGTGAAATAAAGGCACGTGCCTACCAGAAGATAGTCAGCAAAAAACAGAATAACAGACTTTTTATTTTTGATTTCCCCCCACGCGTACGGGGAACCGGACTTCTTGTTCACTCCTATAGTGATGAGCGGGAAAACAATATGTGGATATATCTACCAACAGTAAAAAGGGTAAAAAGAATATCTCTTGAAAGCTCGGGCGGAGGCTATTTTATGGGTAGTGACTTCACCTATAGCGATCTGATTGATGCAAATCTTAATAACATGAAATTTGAACAACTTGAAAGCAAAACCACCAACGGCATTGACAATTACGTAATCAAATCATGGGGAAAGAATGAAGAGATAATTCAAGAACTGGGCTATGGACACATCATAAGCTATTACAACAAAGAAACTTCAGTAATGCATCGTCGTGATTTCTACGATCTGAATAATAAACTCCTGAAAATATACAAAGTCGAGGATTACTTTATTTCAGGGCCTTACCACTATCCAACCAAAATGACAATGACGAACGTTCAGACAGAACATAAGTCAGTCATAGAGGTGACTGAAACCAGTACCAAAGAAATTCCTGACAGATATTTTACAACACGTTATTTGAGTGACAACTAAAAGGTACATTTATGCGTATACGATCACTGCTTCTTTTTTTTTGTGGCTTTACATTTATTTTTTACGGACATTTAAAAGCCGAACCTGAATTTCAGTTTGTATCATTTGCTGATTACTACGGAGGCATAGAGCAAAGCGAGGGTTATGAAAATCTTCGCGCACGCCTTTTTTTCAGCCCCCGTTGCTTTGGCACTATTGATAAATTTGATACAGATTATGTTGTCTCTGCAACGTTATGGGGGCAACCCATAGGCTCTCCAGGATTCATAGATGCCTATGACATCCCTAACGAGGTCTATCTTTCTAAGAGCAGCGCGCGCTTTGACCTTTCGGTAGGACAAAAATTGATAACTTATGGTTTCGCGGATGTATATGGTCCGTTAAACGCTCCGCACAGCAGCTACAGCGATATATTAAGCCTTGACGACCAGTTCGAGGGTCGACGCCCCGACCCACTTATTCAACTTCGCTTTTACCCTACAACTGATGACTGCATCGAACTGACATATATCCCGATTACTCGCCCCGACAAAGAGCGCGACGACAACGTATATCTTCATAAAACGATGGATACTGTCATCTGGAATGATGATCCTTATCTTGTAAACAATCTTCATTCGATATTTATCAACTACAGCCGGTACGCACAAAAATTCGATCTTCAACTCTTGTACGGTTGGTACACAGAACACACTCCCGATTTTAAAATTGATACGATTGACGACAGCATTGCCACAGATATTGATGTAGTATATAACAGAAAACAGACCTTTGGCGCAGCCTATGCAACACGTCTCGGAAGTGCCACATTAAGTCAGGACTTTGCCTTCAACTTAACCAGTGATTTTTCCGGAACAGATATTGGTGCCCAGGATTCAGACATCACCGTCAACACACAAATTCTTGTCAACCTGCCATGGAACATATTGAGCCAGCATTCTATTGTATACGCCTACTTTTTTAATCATGATAAATACGATACCGGAAGTGACAAAGTGGCGGCCAATGCCCTGGCAGAAGAGATCCACGATTTTCACATACAGCCATATCAGCATATTTTATTCTACGTAGGGCACTTCGAACGCAGCTTTCTTAGAGAAAAGCTTAAGGCACAGCTTAATGTGGGTTTCTTTTTTTCACCGAACATCTACGTTGCGCCCCGTCTTTCATACAGTATAACCGATCGAAGCAGGTGGGAGGCCGGTATAGACTACACTTTCGGAGATCCTCCCAATATCGACCTTCGCAGAAATCCATCAAATGACAACTTCTTCACCAGATTCGTAATGCAGTATTAATATTTATTGTAAAATAACGAAATTATTCAATTTTAACGTCTACACTGTTATGGACCTGCACTTAACAGAGGTAACTTCAAAATATCATCATAAAATTAATTCGGTGAAACAACAACTTGAATTTGATATACCATAATCATTAATCCTTAAAGACGATCAGTAATCAGATCCGATTACTAATTGTCTTCAAGTAGTTTAAACCCTTAATTTGAGCTTAACGAGGTATATTTTAATGAAGAAGAAACTGACTGTACTCACAGGTGCGGGTATGAGTGCCGAAAGCGGACTGAGCACCTTCCGTGACAGCGGCGGACTATGGGAAGAGTATGATGTGATGAAAGTTGCCAGCATCAGAGGCTGGCAGGAAGACCCTGCGATGGTGCTCCGTTTTTACAATGAACGGCGTAAACAGCTCGCCACGGTAAAACCGAACGCCGGACACAATGGACTCGCTAGTTTAGAAGAGTTCTATGATGTCGCGCTCATTACACAAAATGTAGATGATCTTCACGAAAGAGCCGGTAGCAGTCATGTTCTGCATCTTCATGGCAAGCTCACCTCAGCATGCTCTGCTACCGATAAAACCTTGATTTACGATATAGGCTATAAAGAAATCAATACAGGTGATGTTGCTGAAGACGGCGGGCAACTGCGTCCGGATATTGTCTGGTTTGGAGAACAGGTTCCAGCCATGGACATGGCCATTCTGCTTATTTCAAAAGCCGATATCGTAGTTGTAATCGGTACCTCTCTTAATGTGTATCCGGCGGCAGGACTCGTGCACTACGTCAGTCCAGGTACGCCCTTATATATCATCGACCCGGCTAATGTTACTATTCCCCTTCCTAAGGCTCATCACATTAAAGAACCCGCCAGCCGCGGAGTTGTGCTGCTTACAAAGATTCTGCTTAAGTTATGACAACCCTTTATGATAAGTTATCAGTAATAGAATCAAATATATCCGAATTATAAAATTGACTCGTAAAATTTCAAAAATTTCAAACGCTCCGAAATTAAAAGTGTCCACAGCACAATACCACCAAAAATACTTGACTGAAGTCCAATAAAAATTAAAAATGAACAATTGAATAGTTGACATGATTGCAAATCAGGGGAACAGGTAATAAAAGTAGATGATTCGAAGTGCAATTCTTTTTAATATTATTACTTTTGCCCTAGGAGTAATCGCAAGTTATTCTATTGCCCTACTTGCCAATAGATACAAGCAAAAAATTCTCAAGTACATAGCGATTTCTCTTACTGTGACACTTTCCACAATAATTGTATCTACATTTTTTCTTGTAGAGCAAAATTATCTTTTCAAAACTGCGACATTTGATGAAATACTCTATCTTTATTGTGCAACACACACTTTTACGACTCTTTTTAACACCTGCCTTCATCTGATTGTAATAGCTACTTTTCTAAATTCCAGGTTCTGGTCTTCAAAAAAGCTAACTGTATTATCCTTTGCTCTTTTTTCTTTTTTGATACCTCTTTCTGTGTACGTTTCCATTACATCAACACCATGGATTGCAGCAAAAAAATTCATGATCGGTTCTTCTCTGTTGAGTTTTTCTGTTTATCTCTTAATAATTTTTATTTCGATTTATAATATGAAAGAAGAGAAATTTTTTCGTAAAAAAGTAATAATACTCATTATTGTGTTGTGTGTATTGGCAATAATAACTGGTGTGATTGATTATTCAGTCACGGTCAGATGGTCGAAAATCTACAGGCGGGACTATTTCCCACCGGTTTTTATGTTCTCGATGATTTATTACTTCTTTCTATTTGTCACAACCATTACAGTCGCACTGCCGTATTTAATACGCCCCGATATTTATCACCGTAATTTAAATTATGGACAAATTATCAAACGTTACTCAATAACCAGGCGTGAACGTGAAATACTCGACTGCATAGTAAATGGTTACAGTAATTTACAAATCGGTGCTGAATTAAACATTTCGATTTCAACCGTTAAAACCCACGTATATAATCTCTTTCAAAAAACATCTTCCGAAAACAGAATTGAACTCATTAATGTTTTCAAATAAGGAACAACTCGAAAACAACTATATCAAAAGAAGTTATTGTCCGTCTTTTTCATCCGAAAGAAATTTCAAGAAAATTCCATTAATGAATAATTGTAATTTTTTTATAATCTGAATTTTAGTACGAAACCATTATCAACAGGATGAACATGACAACTCATAAGCTTGTTATTACAATGTTATTATATTTGTTTATGCTTTCAGTTATATCATGTACAACGACAATAATAATTCCGGAACCAACATCTCGAAACGAAATGTTTATTGTGTGGGCACATTCCGATATCCAGCCTAAAAAACCTGAAGAAAAATTTCATTATGAAGATGCTATAAAGGATGTTACAGGACTTTCGTTTGTTCCAGATATGGCAATTGTTGCAGGTGATCTGGTTAACAGAAAAAATTCGCAGATGTACTGGGACTGGATGAAGCAGCTGAGGCAAAAAACAGCGATTCCCTATTGGTATGAAATTTCTGGAAACCATGATCACAACGACATTGAGTCCTATCTACGGAACAGCGGAAAACCAATGCACTATACAGTCCGCTACGGAAACCTTCTATTTATATTCCTCTCAGATGAAACAAAACGGGCAGTAACACATATCTCTGATGAAGTATTTCAATGGTGGAAAGAAATAGTGATACAAAATAGCGACTCAATTATCATAACAATTACCCACGCTCCTCTTAAACAGAGTCAACTGATTTCGACATATAACTGGACAATGCGTATTGACAGGTCTGAACGATTCTGGGAAATTATAAAAAAGCACAATGTCGATATATGGATATCGGCTCATGACCATCTTCCCGGTTTTCTTTCAATAAAAAGCACCACTCCTGAAGGATGTAATACTCTATTTCTTGATGTCTCTTCTATTCACAAGACTAGGGGTTCACCAATAGAATCATGGATGTTGTTTTTTAAGAACAATAGCAATAAACTGACCTGTGCAGCGCGAAGTCATGAAAAAGGCAAGTTTTATACCACAACTTTTGATCGCCGACTCTCACGCCCTTTTATTAATGATGGGGGGAAACCGGTAATCAAATCAAAATTTGAAAAGCAAAATATTAAGTCTAATTAAATTGATACATAGTCAGCATCTTAAAAGCGTTCTCTGACCCGGAACGCGAAAAGTTATCTGAAAAGCCATAAAGATCGCGCCTTATAAACTGTGTCGATACTCTCAAATTACGTGGTAGTTCATATGAAGCCCAACAGGTATATACTGAACGAGTATCCTTTAAAGAGACGCTTTCTCCTGTGGCATCTTCACGATTTATCCATCCGTCAGTATTGATTGACTTGTAATTTTTTCTAGCGATACTGCCTCCCACCTCAAGCATCTTATAAGCGACAGTAACTGCAGCTTTTCTTGCTGCTCCATAAGCATAGTAGTATCCCTCACGCGCAAGAACCCGATTACCCCTGAAACGAAAATACTCTGGAGCGTATCCATTCAAATACATTTCGTAGGCTCCATATGATTGAACCTGCGAAAAAACAGCTGAAACAGTTGCATTGAAATTTATAGAAAAGTTTTTTGAAGTTAAAAGAAGATCAGTATTCAATTTTAATGGATGTAGAGAGCCTGTACGATCCGTAAAAACATTTAGGTCATAGTAATCATATTCAATGGCAGTACTCAAAGTAGCAATAAATGCATAACCTGTTGAAGCACGATTGATATGCTGATTAACATAAGATAGATGTCCAGTTTCAAAGTTCAGATATATATTCTTTAAGTTTTGGTTTCCTGCTCCTAAATCTATTTGTATCTTTGTATAGGGAGAGTTTGCATAAAATCCGTTCATTCTGCCCGTCTGCTTTACTCTTCGTGCTCCATAAAATTCGGTATTCATTCCGATGTGCGCTGTATAATGATCAGAATCGGTTATAGAACCACCACCGAACACATAGAGATTATGCCAATATGGTGATGGTAATGTGCCACCATTAATTGTTTTATTATATCTTCCGTTTTGAGAAATTGTATTCGCGAGAATCAATTGCCTTAACCAGCTGTCCTGTGCATTATCTGCATAGATATTTAATAACTGGAAAATAGATTCACCAATAGCAAATCCACCCAAAGGTGTATAGAGCATATCGTTAATACTAATTATTTCCTGAAATTCGCAGAAATATTCCCAAAACAGGGAACCACCGACTGCGAAGAGAAAGGACTGGTATTGATTATAATTGCTTACACGTGCAGATAAATAGTAACCACTACCGGCAAATGAGTGAGAAACTGAATTCGTTTCGAAATAGTTATCATCAAACTTCCATGAATCAAACGATTTAAAACGATTTTTTATCTCCTGACCAGAATTAAAAAACTGATCACGTTTATTTGTCTGATCATAATAGTACCATGTAGTACCAATGCCCAGAATTATCCCAACACCCTTTAATGTTTTTTTAATATTTGTTTTTAGTGGATAACTGTCAGGATGTTGCGGTTGATATTTATCATAAACCTGTTCATTATCAGAAAATAGTTCAGAATCAGAATTTAATTCTGATTCTGAACTATTTTCTTTATTAACAGGATTTTTAACACCACCAGCTGCATCATCCTGATCAACACAACTAGCGTGCATAATCACAATGAAACATAGAATTAATTGAAAATATAATTTTAAATTTCTAATTAAAAAAATTAAGCTTTTTCTATATACTATCATTAAAAAGTAACACATAATTATATACCATTATTGTAAAGTCAAATTGATAATTAATTCGTTAATAATTTCTAACAACCATCAAGTTTAATAAAAACGGATTGTATTTTGATTCTTTTCATTGTCGTCTTCTTAAATATGTGTGATTTTATATAAACCAGTTTACATAAATTGTTTTCTTAAAAATACATATGTTACTGAG
>JAQIBV010000044.1 GCA_027858855.1 Spirochaetota bacterium
CAACCTCCCAAGGGCTTTCTATCCCAAGTAATGCGTTATAAAACTGCTCTAATGTCTCTTTCATATGTAAATACTTGAAAATCCTGATTTATTTTACCACCATAATTCCTGAAGAGCCAATTAATTAAATGCTTCTGATCAATTTCAAGAGGCATCTGCTTTTAAATTCATAAAGAGGAAATACAAGATGAGTAAATTAAACAGGGAACATGTTTTCACATCAGAATCTGTAAGTGAGGGGCATCCTGATAAATTATGTGATCAGGTGTCGGATGCAATTCTGGATGCCTGTCTTGAAAAAGATCATACAAGCCGGGTAGCTTGTGAAACAGCAGTTACAACTAATTTCATGGTAAACATGGGCGAAATTACCTGCAGTGGCTGGAATGATATAGATACTGAAAAACTTGTGCGATCGGTGGTTCATGATATCGGTTACAATCGTGAGGAGCTTCAGTTTTGTGATAGCACCTTTGAATACCAGTGTCGTATTCACTGTCAATCAGATGACATTGCTACCGGAGTGGACGCCAACAGGAGTCTCTCTGGAGAGCAGGGGGCAGGTGATCAGGGTATGATGTTCGGATATGCAACGCGTGCTACCAAGCCGTTAATGCCCGCCCCGATTCTGTTTTCACATATGTTGCTTGATGAACTTCAGAAGTTGCGTAAAAGTGGAGTGATTGCGTATCTGCGACCTGACTCCAAGTCGCAGGTTTCGGTAAAGCATGTGGCCGGAAAACCAGCGGAGATCACAACAGTTGTAATTTCGCATCAGACTGATCATGTGGCGCTTGAGACTATCCGTAAGGATATGATTGAGATTGTGAAATCGGTCCTTGATCCAACAGGACTGTTGACCGACAAGACCGAATACTTCATTAATCCTACAGGTCGTTTTGAAATAGGAGGGCCACACGGTGATGCCGGCCTTACCGGGCGCAAAATTATTGTGGATACCTACGGCGGTGTTGGTTCGCATGGTGGTGGTGCCTTTTCAGGTAAAGACCCTTCAAAAGTTGATCGCTCGGCAGCCTATTATGCCCGTTATGTGGCAAAAAACATAGTCGCTGCAGGGCTTGCAGACAAATGTGAAATTCAGGTTGCCTATGCTATTGGCGTTGCAAAACCCATGAGTATAAATGTAAGTACCTACGGTACTGCTGTTGTGGATGAAAAAATAATTCAACAAATGCTTGAGGAGGAGGTTCTTTTCAGTTTCAGACCATCCCGGATAATAGAGTCGCTGGGACTTTTAACCCCAAGGGGATGGTCTTATCGTGAAAGCGCTGCCTACGGTCATTTTGGTCGAGAACAGTTCTCATGGGAAAAGTGTGATAAGGTGGATGAACTTCGCAAATTATTTAAACTTTGAGTTTTTAACATAAAATCCCCATATAATTTGTTTTACTTTTTAAAAGTAAAACAAATTAATGCGGATAAAACTCGCTGGGGTGTCGCTTGTTAGTAATAAAAAAACAACGAAAAAATTCTTCGGGGAAGCTCTCCCAATCCTCCTGATGTCCCTCGATTGAGCATCCCATGATGGTCGTCTCTGTTTGAGAAATACTCGAAGTTCAGTCTATTTGCTGCTTTTCCCTAATTCATGCGGAATCAGGAATTTTGTTTTGAAGATCTCGCCGGGTACGGGTTTACTGAAAAGGTAACCCTGCATCTCTTCGCATCTTAACAGGTGCAGAAGATTGTACTGCTCTTGAGTTTCTACCCCTTCTGCGACCACCTTGAGACTCATCGAATGTGCCAGATCGATAATGGTGGATACTAACGAAAGACTTTCGGGCCCAACCGTCATTTCGTTGATAAATGTCTGGTCGATTTTCAGTGTGTTTACTGGTAGTCTGGTAAGGTAGCTAAGTGAAGAAAATCCAGTGCCGAAGTCGTCAATGGCAATTGTAATTCCCATGGCCTGGAAGACCTTCAGTGTGGCTATACTGTGTTTAATATTCTCCATAATCAACCCTTCGGTAATCTCCAATTCCAGTCCATGGGCGGCATCAGATCCAAGCGCGATGACCTGCTTTATCTCCTCAATAAAACCGGGATTACGCAGCTGTAGCGGGGAGACATTCACTGCAATACGAACAGCCGCCAAACCGGCTTCGCGCCATAGCAAAAAATCATTTACGGCCTTATGTAATGCCCATCGCCCGACCTCATGTATCAGGCCGGTTTCTTCCAGTATCGGGATGAACTTTATTGGAGGTATTAGTTTCGAATCCGGTTTGTTCCAGCGAATCAGTGCTTCTGCACTTGTAACTTTGTTGTCAGCGAGATTAACTTTAGGCTGGTAATAAAGAACGAATTCTTCGTTGTTAATTGCCTGGCGAAGTTGATTTTCCATGGTGAGCTTGTGGGTTACGGACGCGGTCATTTGATGTGTGTGAAACAGAAACCGCTCACCTTTCGATTTGGCTTTTTTAAGTGCTGCTTCGGCATTTCTCAATAATATGTCAGCTTCTGAGCCGTCATCAGGAAACTGCGCGATGCCTATTTTGGCATTAATACGAAATACAGCATCATCCAGCCGGAACTGATGCCTGGAAAATCCTTCTATAGTTTTTTCTAAATGACATATCAGATCGTTGTCTTGCATAACTGTCGGCATTATCATTGCAAAATTGTCGGTCTCTATACGCGCCAGGAGATTGGAATCTCCTATGTTAACCTTGAGCCACTCTGCAACCTGCTTCAATAGTTCGTCTCCTGCATTCCGACCAAGGCTAGCATTAATGCTTTTAAACCGCTCAAGATCAATCTGGTATATGGCAAGCTTGTGCCCGTCTTGTACAGCGCTGCGTATGTACTGTGACAACCGGTCCAGAAACAGATTGCGGTTTGCAAGACCGGTGAGCTCGTCGTAGTATGCGAGATAGTCAAGCCGTGTCTGTTTGTTTATATGATCAATAGCAAACGAAATATCGTTTGAGAGTTCTTTAAGTAGATTGATTTCCTCTTCCTGGAAAAAATCGATCTCTCCGGTATACAGAGAAAGAGAACCCACCGATTCGCCGGCGACAATTAGCGGTAAAACAATCATGGCAAGAATTCCTTTTTCGTCGAATTGCCTGCTTGAATAACTCTGTGGGTCGTTTGCCAGGTCGTTGGAGAATAAAATCTTTTTCTCTTCAACGGCCCGTCCTACCATAGTATTCGATACATCATCGCCCGACAGCAGCAAGTTCTTGAAGTCGGTCAGTATCTCGATGTTTTCACCTACAGAGGAAACCGGTATAATCTTTTTTGTCTGCTGATCGATAATGCATAGCAGCGCCATATGAAAACCGCCTTCTTTTACCGCTATCTGGCAGGCCTTGATAAAAAGCTCGTTATGGTCTTTAGCATGTACGATCAGGGTATTGATACCGCTTAGCACAGCATAGACACGGTTTATATATTTTAACCTGTCCGCCGCTTTTTTCTGTTCGGTAATATCTTCGCCGATGCTTGCCGTTCCGATTACTTTGCCGTTTTCGGAATGTAACACAGTATTATTCCAGCGTATCAACCGAAGTTCGCCCGATCGTGTAAGAATTTCACTTTCATGATGCCATGCTTCTGGTCTGTCCTGGAGGAGATCGGCAAAAGTCTTTTTATTCTGTTCAACAATTTCTGGCGGCACGAAAAGATCTATCCAGTTTTGTCCGATAACCTCTTCGTTTTGCCAACCAGTCAGACGAAACATGTAATCGTTACAGTAGGTAATGCGTTCTTCCCTGTCACGCATTACTGAAATCAGTTTCACATTTTCCAGTAGATCTATAAAGCGTCGTTCGCTCTCTAGTAATTTCAGTTCTGCCATTTTGCGGTCGGTGATATCCTGATTGATGCCGATCAAATGAGTGGTGTTTCCTTTAGCGTCCTTGCGGATTTTAAAACGCACTTCAACCCAACGGGTTTCTCCTCCTCCGGTTAAAATACGGGTCTCGTTCATCGTTGTAAAATCCGGATCACTGGAATCCAAAGCCAATTTTATGGATTGAACAACAGAAGATACATCATCCGCATGAACCAGGCGGCGGACAAAATCAGCTGTGGGCATCCGATAGCCTCCAGCTTCCTCCGCAGTAATTTTATGTAATGAATAATACTGGTCATTAAAGATGAATTCATCACTGGCAATTTCATACTCCCAGTAGCCTATTTTGGCAATTGTCAGGGCTTCGGAAAGCTGCTTTTTGCTTTTTCTGAGTGCAAGTTCCTGAGTCTTACGCTCTGTAATATCTGTCATCGTAATTGCAAATCCCAGGAGATCGTCTTTTGCCCCTTTTAGATGGCCAATGCTGATCAGAAAATAAAATATCTTACCGGAATATTTCAGTTTAACCTCTACCCGTTGGGGGGAATCATTTTTGATGGAGACGGTAGAAAAAAATGATGTGCCGTCCATTAGCCGTAGAGGAAAGGCTTTCTCCAGCTGGTGCCCCTGCAAATTTTTGCTGCAGAAGGACTGAGCCTTCCTGCTGTAGCGAATAATCTCTCCTGTCCCGTCGCATACCACGATAATATCTCCGGCCTGTTCCAGAATTTCATGGGCGAGCCTTGCATCTGCAAGCATGGCCTCATTACGCTTCTGTTGGGTCAGGTCAGTCGCAACGATACAGAAAGAATCAGGTCCTTCGTCTGCTGGCTGGTGGCTTAATGAGATATAAACCGGTACCGCTGTGTCGTCAGTGGCAGAGAGAGTGAGTTCTTCACGGCTTGTATCGGGCGTATCATCTTCCAGCAGTCTCTGAATCACACGTAGGCTTTCAGGTTCAAACCAGTGCTGGATCTCTGAGCCGATGAATTTTTCCAGGGGTGTTTTTAGCATGTCGGCGAAGCGCCTGTTAGAGTACAGCACCAAGCCCTCCCGTGTCAGGGTAAGCGCTCCTTCACTCATGTTTTCTATTAAGGTCCGGTAAGATTGATCGGAGCCTTTAAGAGTCAGTAGCTGTGCGCCGTTTTCAGTCGGGACTAACAGAGCATCTGTCTCACTTCTGGTTATATCCCGTAGTGCCTGTTCTGCGTTTTTAAGACGATCCTTTAGATCTGCGTTTTCTTCTAATAGCTGTTGCGGGTTTACCGGTTTTTCTGCCATTACAATTTATCCCTGATATCGAGGCCAACCAGCACCAGATCGGTATTGGACAGATCCCCGATAATTCGTCGCAGGGGGGCCGGGAGTTTTTTGATAAGGGTCGGAACGGCCACAATTTGTTCACCCTGGGCCAACTGTGGCTGCTGGTACAGATCAATAACCTCAAGTCCGTAGCTTCCTTTAAGATTCTCCTCGCAGATTTTTTTAATATTGGTGATGGCGTTACTGGATTTTACCGAATGCCCTGCAATATAGAGTTTCAGAATATATTTTTTGCTCTCTTTATCTTTCAGTGTCTTTTCCTTTTTTTTCAGTGCAGGTTTGTCCGGGTCAGTTTTCATGTGGTGTCCCCTTTTCTTTGTTCGATTTAGCGTCCACGTTACGACTTACGCCCATATTTAGACGCCCCTGGGCCAGCTGGGCTTCTTCTGCTGTTTCCTGTCCGATTATTTTCAACGAGGCGATCTCCTGCACCGCAAATTCAGCACGCAGTATGGCTATTTGAGCTTCCAGGTTCGAACGTTTGCTCTCAAGTTCGATTTGCCGCAGCTCAACATCCTGATTGCGAATTAAAAGTTCGGCTTCATCTTCTGCTTCTTTCGACAGCCTTGCCGAACCGGTCAGAACGCCTTCCGGCCCAACATAAACATCACAAAGTTCCAGGCCGTGATCGGTTAAAAGGAATTCCCGTATCTGGTTTGAGTGCGCCATACCCCGGGATTTCATGATAGACAGCCCGCGGTTGCGTTCACCCCCCGAGTCGATCTCATGGAGCATTAGCCAGGTATCGATCAGTGAGGAAATAGAGACATCTATATGCTCAAGCGGATTGACAGCTTCAGACAAATTGGTGAATAAGCCGGTAATCTGTCTGGTTTTGAGAAAATCGACTAGTCTCATCAGCATGGATTTAACTTCAATCTGGTTGTCCCCAATGATAAAACTGTTTAAGGGATCCAGGATTACTGCCTGCGGTTCGAATTCCTCGATTGATTTGTGTGCCTGGACAAGGTGTGACTCCAGACCTGCAAACGAGGGGCGTTTGGATTGAATACGCAACAAACCAGCATTTACCCACTTCTTAAGGTCAATACCAATGGAAAGCATATTCCGTATAATCTGATCCGGGGACTCTTCGAAGTGGAAATAGAGTACGCGTTCGCCTCTACGGCAGGCAGCATCAGCGAAGTGCGCGGAGAGGCTGGTCTTGCCGATTCCCGCCGTACCAGAGATAAGGATGCTGCTGCCGCGGAAATAACCATTTCCTCCGAGCATTGCATCCAGCCGTGCAATGCCGCTGGATACGCGCTCATTGGAGACTGTGTGATCCAGATTCAGTGATGTGATTGGCAGAACAGCGATTCCTTTTGAATCAATCAGAAAGGGGTACTCGTTTGTGCCGTGCACTGATCCACGGTATTTGACAACCCGCAGGCGCCGGGAAGATGTCTGCTCGGTCACTCGATGATCCAGCTTGATCACACAGTCGGAAACATATTCTTCCAGTCCCTGACGGGTCAGCGTATTCTCACCTTTCTCGCCAGTGATAATAGCGGTTACTCCTTTTTCTTTCAGCCAGCCGAACAGCCGGTGCAGTTCTGCGCGCAGAACAGGAATGTTGGGCAGACCCGCGAACAGCGACTCTATTGTATCGAGTACGACGCGCTTTGCCCCGATGGAATCAATGGCATAGCCTAGCCGTATAAATAGACCTTCCAGATCGTATTCTCCGCTTTCTTCAATTTCACTGCGTTCAATATGGACGTAATCCAGAATCATTTTTTTGCGTTTTACCAGGTCGTTCAGATCAAAACCGAGAGAGGTGACGTTTTCTGTCAGGTCGTTCGCTGCCTCTTCGAAGGCCATAAATACGCCGGGCTCATTGTACTCTGTTGCCCCTCGAACCAGAAACTCCATGGCCATTAAGGTTTTTCCGCAGCCCGTTCCGCCGCATATAAGGGTAGGTCTTCCTTTTGGTAATCCTCCACCAGTTATTTCATCCAGTCCTTTTATGCCGCTGGGTGCTTTGGGTAACTGTTGTCGTTTCCCCGGCTTGGCGGTTTTTACAGGGGCAGGTTTTTCTTTTTTCATATAATTACCCTTTATATTGAGTTATCAATTTATAAAACATTGATTGCAGATCAGGCAGGAAGAACAGAAAGACATTTGGATTATTGGATAAATATAAAACAATTCTAATCCCTAAACGTATAAAACTCTTAATGATTTACTTTAACTTACTGTCTTTTATTCCTAAAGTCAATGTTTCACTTCATTAATAATGCCACTTATATGTAATACATGCATATGGTTTAAGTGCGTATTAAGGACAATTTTTCTCATAAAACTCGAAAAAGCGCAGAAATATTTCGCTTTGAGAATAGCGCAAATATTTCTGCTTATTGATAATTTTTCTCACAAAGCTCGAAAAAACGCAAAGGTTGATTTTTCTCACAAAGCTCGAAAAGAAGCAATAATATTTAGCTTTGAGGACAGCTAAATATTATTGCTTCTTTAGCGCAAATGTTTGAGCTTATGGATAATTTTTTGTGTTACCCAAGGGGTTTTTATCTTGCGCTAAAAACTTATTGTTCTGATAAGAACAACCTACAAAGGCAAGTTCCTTTGCTAGTCGTCCAGCACCACTTTGAAAAAACAAAGTGGTGCTGGACGACTAGCAAAGGCGGCCTGTGCTGGTCGCAAGATGACTCTTGCTGCTCGCACATGCAACCT
>JAQIBV010000005.1 GCA_027858855.1 Spirochaetota bacterium
AATTCACTCAATCACTTTTTCTAACCACGCATGATCTATGATCAGAAAGAAGTGAAAAACTCAATATAAAAGTCATCTTCCCCCGCCATCGGCGGGGGAAGATGAAAAAACTATGATTAGAGTTCATTCTCTAAACCAGAACAAATTACTTCAAGTATTATATTTTATCGGAATGACAATTCCTGTTACTGTTTTTAATTTCAAGAGGAATTGTTATAAGAAATGTAGCTCCTTCGGCAGCTGTTTGTGGTTTAAGATATTGAACCGATCCGCACATTTCGCGAGTTATCGTCGTGTGAATAATTGTGAGTCCCAGGCCCAGCCTGCTTTCTGACCTTCTTGTAGTAATAAAAGGTTGAAAAGCTGTCTCAGATATCTCTGCGGGAATTCCTTTGCCATTGTCAGCATAAGTGATAACTGCAGAACCGGATTTTTTTTTGACAATTATTGAAATTTCACCTGTTTCATTCGTAACACCATATTGTCCATGAATTATCGAATTGTTGATTAGTTCACTCAGAGCTTTAGATAAAGAACCCGGGTAGTTGTTAACTGTTATGTTGTCGGCACAGTCGACAAGGACTGTAATTGGCAATTTTTTTAATACAGGGTGTAATGTAATGAGGACATCATCAATGCACTGTCGTAGGTTGAATTTTCTTAAACGATTACTTGATTGATCGACGGCAAGCTGTTTAAAACTTCCGATTATCTGAACAGATTTATTAAGATTATCCAGAATGATCTGTGTTGCTTTGTTTATTGTATCAAGATGTGATTCGAAATCACTTTTTTTAAGAGTCCCGTTCTTATAAAGGTTGAGGATATACCTTGATCGTTCAAGAAGGTGAGATGCACTGGTTATACAGATTCCAAGTGGAGTGTTGATTTCGTGGGAAATTCCGGCAACCATATTGCCTAACGCTGCATTTTTCTCTTTTTCTATAATCTGCTTTTGGGCAAAATTGAGTTCAGATAGCTTGTTTTGAAGAGTGTTGTGACGAGTCTGAAGAACCGATACTGTTTCGAAAAGTTCCTTTTCAATGGCTTTTTGTTCCTGTAAATGTCTTGATCCTTTAATTGCATTTGAAATTTGAGACCGAAGATTTTCATAAATTGCAGGGTTCAGGTTGTTCTCTTCAAAAAAAGCAATACCATAGCTTTCGTTTTGATAGGTCAAAGGAAGAGCGATTATTACATTGTTATGACGATACTTTTCGACATAGTTAACTAGATCCTCCTCAGAAAATAATTTGTTTGTATCTGTTGCAAGTATCTCTTTATTATAAAATGAGAGCATTATAGTTGTGATATTTTTGGACATAGGGTCAGCAAACATTGCAATATGGCCTGTAGTTATATTGACAGATGTACATGTTTTGAAAATTGAAAAGACAAGTTGATCGGTGTCTTCGTTGGGAACAATGTCGCTATAAATTGAGACTGAATTAATAATGAATTTAATTATATCCTGATGTCCCTCCATGGTATTGCTCTTAAAAAAATTTGCGCTAAATATTTGAAGTTTTGTGAAAATATTTGAAATTCTGTTTTCATCGTTGCGTGAAGGATAATGTATGTAAAAAAATTGCTCGAAAATTGAAAGAAATTTCTGTATTGAATGCAGTTCCTGACTGTCGTAAAAATACTTTTTCAATATTGAAATAAATACTTTTTCAAATTTTTGATGATTATCAGCTTCGTTTTCAAGTTCCTGTGTCAAAGTGTTAAAAAGAGATTCCACCTGGTGTATGAAAATATCCTTAACCGAGGGATGAATGTCGTTACTGCATGTGATCTCTCTGTGGATAATATCATACCATTTATCACTTTGTACAGCTTCATCACTATTATTAGTATGAATCGAAGAGTAGTGGCAACCACATGATCTTCGTGTAATTAATTGCGTGCTCATTACCTCATGCGATATAGATTCAGTTTCTATATGATTGACTAAAAATTGAAATGATTTCTCTATCTGCTTATCAAGGGGGATGTGTATGCTGGTAATTGGTGGGTTATAGAAGCGTACAAAATCAAAGTTGTCACAACCGGCCACAGCACAATCTTCTGGTATTTTAATTCCTCTGCGCTTTAGCTCGTCGCTTGCCCCGATTATCATTTCGTCATTGGAAGCTATTATGGCATCGAATTTTATTTTTCGATTATCAATCAATTCAATAACTGCTTTTTTGCCTGATACAGCAACAAAATCCCCCTCTATCACCAGTTTTTCGTCATACTTGATACCGTTTTCAGCGAGCGCTTTTTTGTAACCGTTAAATCTGTCGGTTGCGATTTGGCTTGTTGGTTTTCCTGTTATAAAAGCTATTTTTTTTCTTTTATGTGCTGTAATAATGTGAAATGTCTCTTCTCGCATTGCGTTAAAGTTATCAATCAGGATGTATGGATGGTTTTCTATTTTGAAATCCATACTCAAATACTTTTTATTGCTGAATGTTTTCAAAAAATCCATATATTTTGCTTGTGATACGAAATTAAAAATCGAGCCTGCAAATATTAAAATTCCATCAAATAGGTCGAGACGAGCATATTTAAAGACAATGTTATGATAGCGGTCAAATTCATACATTGAGTCCAGAGGACGACCAACGAGTATTGTGATGTTGACATTATAGCTTCTGAGCGCTCTTTTTATACTCTTATAAACTATACTGTGATAGTTGTCATCCAGCTTGTTGATAAGAATAGCTATTGAGTATTTGTTGTCAGTTTTTTTATTCATGTGTTACCTGTGTAATTACGTGGCAGCCGTATTGTAAAAGTTGTTCCCTCATTTACGGAGCTCTGACACTCAATGGTGCCTTTCATTTTTTGTGTTATCAGATTATAACATATTTGAAGGCCCAGTCCGCTTCCTCCTTCGTCCTTTTTTGTTGTAAAAAAAGGAGAATAGATGTGCTTAAGGTTCTCTTCCGGAATACCGACTCCATTATCCGAGACCGACAGAGAAACCATTTTGTCATCAGTATGGTACGATATACGAATAAGACCTTTTTTGTCATTTTCAAATGCATGGTGTAATGCGTTTGTAATCAGGTTAGTTATAACCTGAGAGAAGGCCCCGGGATAGCCTGTGATTGTAACATCTTCACCATCTTCGATGGCAATGCTATGATTTGTTTTCTTGAATAAAGAGTTCAGGCTTTGAATTATATTGTTAAGATATAACCTGATGTTGAAATCACGAATTTCAAAATGTGTCTGGTCAACAGCAATTTGTTTGAAATTTGTTATTAAGTCAGATGCCTTTATCAGGTTATCAAGTATAAGAGTTCCAGTCTCAATGTTTTTATTAATATAGTCTTCAAAATCAGTTTTTGTCAGTTTGTTTTCATAGTATCTGTCAACATGCTGTTTGGTTGTCTCGGCAAGATACGAGGCTGTTAAAAGGGTAGTTCCCAGCGGGGTGTTGACTTCGTGTGCTATTCCTGCAACAAGTGTGCCTAATGAAGCCAGCTTTTCTGTCTCTATTAGTTTTTGTTTGGTCTCGTTAATGTTAGTAATAGTTTCAGACAGGTTAGAGTTAATTAGTTCGATATTATTCATGGTAAGTTTTAACTCTTTTTCGATTTCTATTTTTTTTGAATAGGTGTAGTGCTCTTTTAAAACACTGCAGATTTGAGAGGTGAAGTTGCCATAGAGAACCATCTGTTTCATACTATGTTCATAGGCAATGTAGCCGTAATATTCATTTTCAAAAAATAGTGGTTCAAAAATCAAGACCCGGCTATGATTTTTTAATTCTCTTGTTGGAGGTAGTATGTTTTTAGTTTTAAAAAAACTTCCTTCACCATCAGATCTCTTCCCGTCTTCCATATTAAAAAAAAGTTCACAATCTTCTGTGATGCCCTCTTTCTCTGCATTATTATTGTAAAGAGCTATGAAAGCAGAGTCGATGCCGACGTTAGGTAAAAAGCTTTCAATGGTTGTTTTCAAATTATCAAGGTCATAAGAAAGCAAAAGGAATTCGTTTATTGCTCGAGAGCTTGAATTAAATGATAACAGCGAATAGTAGTTATTAGCGATGTCTTTCTGAATTAAAGATGCCAGCATTGTTCGAGCTTCCTGAAAAACCGATCTAATTTTCAATCGCGCATCTTTTTTGGATATAATTCTAATATAGTAATCTTCGCACATAGAGATAATTGTTGTCCAGCTTGCAAATACCTTCTCATTGCTTTTGGTATTTTCAATAGATATAAAAAAAAGATCAATAATTGCATGTTTGTTGACTTCTTGGTTGTTTTCAATTATTTGATTAATTATTACATCAAGCTTTTCTGAAAAAGTTTTTAACTCTTCTATTATCTCTTTGGTTATATCAGTAAAAGAGGACATACATGTGTCGATTATTTCTTTATGGTTTATACTGTTGTGCGAGATAGTAGTATCCTTGCAGTAGTCTGTGTTTATACCACACCCGCATGACTCGCGGATAACCGGTGCTGATGGAATGCAAGTAGTTCCGACTTGTTCATTTTTAAACAATTGTTTATAAAGCTTTATTGCCGCTACTGCTCCGACTCTATTTGATGGTTGAGAAATTGTTGTTAGTGGAGGGTTGCTGTATTGCGACTCGGCCGTATCGTCAAAGCCTGTAACTACAAAGTCACCTGGAACATCAAAGCCTAGTCTTTGAAGTTCAAAAACAGCAGCCAATGCCATAGAATCGTTGGCTGCGACTATTGTGTCAAAATTTTCCCCAGATCGAAGAAAGGAGTGAACCGCGCTTTCGCCGGATATGAAGTAAAAATCACCTTCATAAACAAGACGGGGGTTGATAGTTAATCCATTACTGTGCATTGAATCTTTAAACGCCCTGTATCGCTCAATGGCATCATAGTTTTTTCCACCCGAAATGTATGCTATATCTTTTTTGTTGTGATCTTTTATCAGATGATCCAGCAGACTCCGCATTCCGTTATAGTTTTCAATAATAACACCGCTGATATTCGGAAATGAATTTCCAATTGTAACTATTGGAAGGCTATTATATTGGGAAATAAACTCTTTCATCTGCTCCTGGGGTATATAATGACCAAGTGTTGCTGTTGAAATGATTAAGCCGTCTAGTTTGGGTGAATTGGCAAGCTTGTATATCTGATTCTGCTGTTTTTGATAACCATGGGGAGAGTTGATGGCTTTTCCGACAAATATAAACAGGTCAGTATTCTGGTCTGAACAGGTTTTGATAATGCCCTGTAATATTTCCTGGTCATAACTGCTTTCAATCTCTTCTACAAGAATGCCAAACGAATAGGTCTGCTTTTTAATATCTTCTTTTTCACTAGATGATAGCTCTATAGTATCGTTTGAAACGGAATTTCGCATTAACTTATCCATGAATTTTTTGAAATATGGGCAATGAAACTGTTAACCGTAAATTGAACGGCAATCAGCTCCAAAATTATGCTCAAATTAAATATAGCTAAGAATACGATAGATAACAACATTTTGGTGATTTCAAATGCATTTTAGATATGTTTTACTCAGGGCATCCCAGATTTTTTTGCGAAGTGATTTGATGCGTAGTTGATCGACCTTGATGTATTCCATGTTGAAATATCTATCATCAAAGAATAGTGATCGGGAGATATCCAGTCGTAAATATGGAATATATTTTGCAAAGGTCTGAATCAACGAACCTGTCGCAGGTTTATCCGAAATCTTGGTCTCCATGGAAGAAGAGAGGCTGAATCCTTTTCTTAACATCTCTAAAAGCATTGAGGAAGCTGTATCATGACATGTCTGAATAGGTGCCATATTTCGTTCTATACGGTTATGGATTGTTATAAAGGGAAGGGGCATGTCTGCTTTTGGAGTGCGGGGTAATCCTATGCCTAACGAGGTATGGCACTCAACAATCATTCGGATTTCTCCGGATTTAATTATTTTATCTATTGTATTGTAAAAAGGGGTGTAATAACGTTTAATAATGTTTGCTGTTGCAATTTCATCAGGGAAGTAGGGGGCTTCATATATCGGTTTACCGTAAATAGTATTTTTTTTAATTACTCCGTCTTCTGTTCGAGGTGCAACTGCAGTCTGTTCACGGTTCAGGTCGACAAAAAGTCTTGATATGTGGGTTGTTATCACTCCGGCGACTTCAGCTTCAAAGTTAAACAGCTCGTTCGCACAGGCGTCAGAAGAGAGAAAAAGTTCCAGCCGGTCGGTTAATGCATGCGACTCAAGTTCTTCAGGTATTTGCAGGCCGCCATGCGGTATGATTATAAGAATTGGTAGTTTTTCCATTATCGAATTATGTCTCATATTCTATTTCTGTCAAATCTTATCCTGAACCTTAATTAAAAAAATTACCTGAATTTATAGTAACGCTACTGTAAAATGCTTTATTGATTTGAATTCTCAATCATTTATTAAAGTTCTTGTTGCCTCAAAACGGCACTTTATTGTAATTAGCTATATTTGGGTCTTGGAGATATATATGAGAAGAAGTGTTATAGTTGTCGGTGGAGGAGCCTCTGGTATTGTTGCAGCAATTGAAGCAGCACGTGCTGGGGCCTCGGTAACTATTCTTGAGAAACAGAAGTCACTGGCTCGGAAGGTGGCGGCAAGCGGAAATGGTCAGTGTAATATAAGCAATTCCAGACTTAGTCATGAATACTACCATGGAGCTAATCCTCTGTTTACCCGTAATATTTTTGGTCATTTTTCACTCGACGATACCCGTGCATTCTTTCTATCAATCGGACTTCCTCTCTGCGAAAGACAACAAGGACGCTTGTATCCCTTTGCCTTGCAGGCTCGAACCGTCTGTGAATTTCTTGAAGACGAGCTGCGACGATTGCATGTTTCCGTTCAACTCCACCGCTGTGTAGAGTCGATTACTCCTCTGTCGGGTGGAGCTTTTAAACTTGTTACTGCCGGACGTGATGAATATTTTTCCGATTCGGTCATACTAGCAACAGGTGGAAGGAGTTTTTCAAAATTAGGTGGATCTTCCCGTGGCTATCAGCTTTCCGAGATGCTTGGTCATACTGTTTCAGAGACATATCCATCAATTATTCCTCTCTCTATTCCTGAAAAGGCCATCCATCGGCTTGAAGGAATAAAATGGGACTCTCGGCTCACTGTACAAAGTGGAAACAAACTTATTGCTCAATCATCCGGGGAGTTACTCTTTACTAACTACGGCATATCCGGGCCTGTAACCCTCGACATCTCTGGAGCAGTTAACCGCTTGGTTGTGTCAGGGCGGCCGGCTGATGTTGTAATTGATCTTTTCTCTGGATTCTCTCATGACGAGTTAAATTCTTTTCTTCTTCCGCTTTATCGTGGGGCTTCAGTTTCACGGATGCTCGAAGCGGTTGTAAAAAAACGGATGCCAGAGTACATCCTTTATAAGGCTGGTATTGAACCTGAAAGACGTGCCGATTCGCTTTCATCTGAGGAGCGTTCTTTATTAGTTGAGCATATGAAGGCGCTTTGTATTGAACCGGGTAGCCCCCGTTCTTTCGAAGAGGCAATGGTAACAGCCGGAGGGATAGATGTTGGTCAACTGGTTCCTGCAACATGTGAGTCAAAGCTGGTTCCCGGCCTGTATATTACGGGAGAACTTCTTGATATTGACGGAGACTGCGGGGGGTTCAATCTTCAGTTCGCATGGAGCAGTGGGGCTGTTGCAGGCAGGGCGTCTGCTATACCATCATCATGAAACCATCAATTGAAGCGAGGGCATTGCAAACCTCTGTCAGTTCGGCTTCTGTTTCATAGTGACTGCTGATTGTATAAGAGGAAAACTTTTTTTTGGCACTCTCTTTTTCAGTCAGGGTATAGGTTTTATTCAATGCTTCCATCTCTACCTGTATTAAAGGCTCTACTATAGAGCTGCGCCGGTATACAATTTTAAAAGTCAGTTCCCGTGGAAATTCATCTTTTTGCTTTGAATCACTCACTTAAAAATACCTCTGTTTGTCATATTATGGCCAATTAAACTCTGTAGAGTTTAACATGTCTGTTGTTTGCTGATTGCAAAATGCTAATTATACAAGAGCCAGCAGATCGTTCATTGACTGAAGTTGAACTGCAGGTTCAGGATTAAATACCGTAATAGGGATATGAGTCCAGCTTACCAGGGCGAAATCGATGCCCGCTCCCACGGCACTCATCTGGTCGTAAATCGCGTCACCGATAAAGAGGCTGTCTGCAGCTTCAGCGTTAAGCATTCTTAATGCTTTAACAGATGGTTCTGGATCGGGCTTTGGTCGCGAAACATCATCAGGTGTAATAATCACATCAAAGATGTCATAAATATTCAGATGCTTCAAAAAAAGATCAAGAGTGCTGTTGCTTCTTGAGGTAACAACACCAAGTTGTGCGCCTTTTGACTTCAGTTGTTGCAACACCTCAAGGGTATCTGGAAAGAGGGCAATATAGTCCTGATAGTGCTTTAGCTGGTATTCCCGGTAAAAGTTCCATATCTCTTCAGCCATTTCTTCACTGATATCTCCGAAATAGAAGATTATCTGTTTTTTAAAGGGAATACCAATGTGTGAGGCAATTACGCTTCTTTCAGGAACCGGTTTTCCGTAGTGCGACAGGGTGTACTCAAAGCATTTGATAATAAGGTTAACTGTATCTAACAGTGTTCCGTCAGCGTCAAAGAGAAATGTTTTATATTTACTCATCAGTTTTGTGATTCTCCTGTTTTATGTGATCTCGAAGTTTCATATCATGGTGTAATATATGCTCAAAAAGCCATTCAGTAAGAAATTGCGATAATTTCTGTGACTTGCACTCAATCTTTTCGTCATTTCTCCACTTTTTTACCATTGTTGCAAAATATGTGTGATCCCTGACATGTCCGGATTTAAATGGATATTTAAGATCATCCATTATGCTCTCTTCCAGAGAGAAATGTTTAGCAGCATAATCCTCTAACTTGTTAAACATTTCAAGAGTTGTTTCTTTATCCAGGCAGGTGTCGTAGGATTCCTGTAATGTTTCAAGCAATTTGATCAGTTCCTTGTGATCATTATCAATTTCATCAATCCCCAGAGAGTATTTTTCAGACCATTTAATTATTTCCATTTTCTATTTAGCCTCTTATTGCTAATTGCTCTTGAATCTGCCTGTGAATTACGGTTTCTTACTAACATTTTACTGAAATTATTACTTCTTTTTGGCAATTTTCCATGTGTTTGTATTCCAGTCAAACAGTTCATATGGACTAAAACGGTTTTTATAATTCATCGATCTGTTTTCTTCTATAAAATAACCAAGATAGTAGTACTTTTTACCTGCCTGACATCCAAGTTCAATTTCTGCTACAGCACTGAAAATACCTGGTGAATAATTTTCATATTCACGGTAATAGATGAAATAGACGGAACTGAATCCATTTTCGGATATATCAATAAACCCTACAGCAATAAGTTTATCATTTAAACGGTATTCGCTCTGTATTGTATTGCAGGACGCATTAAAGAAATTTTCATAGAACTGGCTTCTATCGTCTATATCTTTGTCAAATCTTAAAGAGTGGTCGCGGTATATAGAGTAAATTTCATCAGAATAGTGCAGGTCTGATAGCGTGACACTTATACCTCTGCACTTCTTAACAGTGCGCCGCAAGCTTTTAGACTGTTCGAATTCGGTGGTTAAAACTCGTAAAGGTTTGCACTTTGAGCAATTATCACAGGATGGTCTGAAGTAAAAAGTTGAAAACTTGCGCCACCCTCTTGACAGGTAGTGCTCAAGCTCTGTTTCCGAGAGCTGTGTAGCATAAAAATATTCGTAACGAGCTTTAAGGCCTTCTATGTAGGGGCAGGGAAAAGGATGGCTTCTTTCTTGTCCTAATAAAACTTTCATCTGAATGTAATCATACCTTTTTGGTTATTTCAGTAACAACTTTTAATGAATGAGCCATCAGTATCCGTTTTATACTATTATGGTCAAGAGCTTTACTGAAAATGTATTGTATGTTTAATCGGAGTAACTGCAGTAGCGTGGTTAAGTTGAAATCAGATTTACAGGATAAAAAAGGGCCCGAAGGCCCTTGTGAATTAGCGTAATTAAAACAATTACTTCATGATATGTTTTGCAAGATCAACAACTTTACAAGAATAACCCCATTCGTTATCGTACCATGAAACAACTTTAACGAAAGTATCAGTTAAAGATATACCTGCAGTAGCATCAAATATTGAAGTACATGATTCGCCAAGAAAGTCGGTTGAAACGACAGCGTCTTCAGTGTATCCAAGAATACCTTTAAGTTCGCCTTCAGAAGCATCTTTCATAGCTTTCTTGATATCGTCCATTGAAGCACCTTTTTCAAGGTTAACAGTAAGGTCTACAACCGAAACGTTCGGAGTAGGAACACGGAATGCCATACCGGTAAGTTTTCCATTAAGTTCAGGAATTACCTTGCCAACAGCCTTAGCAGCTCCGGTAGAAGAAGGGATGATGTTCTGAGAAGCACCACGTCCACCTCTCCAGTCTTTTGCTGAAGGTCCATCAACAGTCTTCTGAGTTGCCGTAGTTGCGTGTACAGTTGTCATAAGACCATCTTTGATACCATACTTGTCATGAAGAACTTTTGCAATTGGAGCAAGACAGTTAGTTGTACATGAAGCGTTGGAAACGATGTCCTGGCCAGCATAAGATGAGTCGTTAACACCCATAACGAACATTGGTGTATCATCTTTAGAAGGAGCAGAAAGAATAACTTTCTTTGCACCGGCTTTTATGTGAGCGCGTGCAGTATCATCAGTAAGGAAAAGACCAGTTGACTCAATAACAACATCAGCGCTTACAGCGTCCCATTTAAGATCAGCAGGGTTTCTTTCAGAAGTTACACGGATTGTCTTGCCGTTTACAACAAGATCAGCTCCTTTAACTTCAACTGTGCCGTTAAATCTTCCGTGTGTAGAGTCGTATTTTAGCATGTAAGCCATGTAATCAACGTCAATAAGGTCGTTAATACCAACTACTTCAACTCCGTCTACTTCCATAGCACGTCTGAATACAAAACGTCCTATACGTCCAAAACCATTAATACCTATTTTGATACTCATAATAGATTTACCTCGTTTATTTAGTATTTGAATACCCTTTGGATATTCATATTAAAAAACATTTCAAAAGGGCTGCTAAAAATCCTGAAATATTTACAAGCACATATGACACAATTCAACTACATATCGGGAGCTTTTACTGTCAAGAATTTATTCCGGCGTATGTGAGAAGATTCACAATAAAGGTTTTAAATCTTCTCATTCGCCTTCAAATTCACAGATATAAAAGAACGGATAGGGTGAATCGATAAGTTTCTGCCGACCCCCGACATCGGGCAGGTCTATTACAAACGCAAGCTCTTCAATGGTGCCTCCTGCGTCACTAATAAGCGAAGCGGCAGCAAGTACAGTTCCGCCGGTCGCTAACAGGTCGTCAACTATCACGACTTTCGCACCTCTGGGGATAGCGTCTTTGTGTATTTCTATTGTGTCGGTTCCATATTCAAGTTTATAGGTTTTGCGCAGTACATCAGAAGGAAGCTTACCTGTCTTGCGTATGGGTACAAAGGCTGAATTCAGTGCGAAAGCGAGTGCGGCACCGATAATAAACCCTCGGGCTTCGATACCGGCAATTATATCAATATTGCTATCTTGATATCGTAAGCGCAGTAATTCTATTGTTTCGTGAAATGCGGATTTATCCCCTAATAGTGTTGTGATATCTCGATATTTGATTCCTTTTTTCGGGAAATCCGGTATGGTTCTGATTTTATCTTTGATTGACATATGGGCCTTCCGTTTTTATCTTGAGATATTGTGCTCATGCTTATAATTTGTTAACAGGGCGCTTGTTTTAAAACTTGTTTATCGGTTCACCCGCATTGTTCATGAGCAGATGTCTCATTGAAAACAGTTTTAAGAAATTTACAATGGAATGAGTTCCGAATTGACAAGAGTTGTCAAACAAAGTTTATTTTCAAAAGTCAGGTTTATGTAAACTTTTCTGTTTGATCAGGTTCAATATATCAAGGGGCAAAATATCTTATGGAAAAGCTTCTTCTGGTTGCACTCAATGCCCGTTACTCACATTCCAACCCTGCACTCTATTATCTGCAACATTTTGTCATTAAGAGCAATCATTATGAAGCTTCGATATTCGAGACAAGCATTAATATGCCCTTTTTATCAATCGTTGAATCCTGCCTCTCTTCGAAAGCTTCAATTGTCTGTTTTTCGGTTTATGTTTGGAACTGTGAACTTGTAAAACGGCTGGTTGCAGACCTCCTGGTAGTTAAACCCTCTCTGAAAATTGTACTTGGTGGTCCTGAGATACAATATAATCTTTCTGCCTGGCATGAATGCGGAGCTGTTCTTGTGTCAGGGGGCGAGGCTTCATTTGAAGCTGCACTTGCTGATCGGTTTTCACGACCATTTTACAAAGAGACAGATAGACCGTTCGATGATGTGCCCTTTCCCTATTTTGAAAATCAAATTGCACTGCTTGCTGATAAGTATGTCTATTATGAGTCCAGTAGAGGTTGTCCCTTCTCCTGTTCGTTTTGTCTCTCTTCTGCTCAAAAGGGGGTTTCTTATCGGTCTCTTGACAGAGTTAAGAGTGAGCTTCTTCTGTTAATTGAGCATAATGTGAAAATCGTTAAGTTTGTTGATCGAACCTTTAATAGTAACCCGCATCGTGCCCGTGAAATATGGAAATTCCTCCTTGCTAACAGATCCTCCACTCTTTTTCATTTTGAGATCGATGCACGTATGCTTGAAGAAGAGGATTTTCACTTTCTGGAAACGGTACCTGCCGGACTTTTCCAGTTTGAAATAGGTGTGCAGAGTGCTTCCGTGCCGACACTACGTGAAATAAATCGAAATACCGACATTGAAGGAGTTCTTTCTGCCTTACAACGACTTTCTAAAATCAAGTCGGTTCATTGTCATGCAGATATCATTGCCGGGTTGCCGTTTGAAACGCTCAATCTGTTTGGCCGCTCTTTTGACCGCGTATATCTTTCTGGTGCCGACCATATTCAGGTAGGCTTTCTTAAAGTTCTTCCTGGTACTGCAATGGCAAAAAATTCGACCTGTTATGAAACTCTCTGCTCTCAGTTCCCCCCTTATGAGATCTACTCTAACAGGTGGATGTCTGCAGAAAATCTTATGTTGCTCAGGCATATTGGAAGGCTGGTTGAATCTATTCATAATAGCGGTCGAATGGATACATTTTCAAGATATATTAGCTGCAATTTAATCTCTCCCTTTGCATTTTACATGAGTTTGGCCTCTTATGCCCGTTCTGTGAATTTCGATTTTTCTTCCACAACCTTTGAAGCTGTATCGCAATTAATCTTGAACTATTTTCAAAATTTCTCGGAAAACTTTTTTTCAGGTGGCGCTTCATTGGTACGTTCTCGCGTTGTTACGGATTTTTTCACCACGCATCCATCCGATAATATGGTATTCAGTCGGCTCAATAAGACTTTTGGCATCGGGAGCGATGCTGTACGCGATATTCTTGTCTTCGATTATCTGAGGTCAGGAAAAGCCTTGCGTATCCCCTCGCTGTTTGGAGAATATCAATCAAAAGAGCTTAGGTCAAAATTCTTAAACCTTGTCTCTGAAAAGTCTGGAGAGGCTTTTCGACGTAAAATTTCCCGAAAGATAGTTTTTTTTCCGGTTAAATCTGTTGAGGCGATTACGTTTCTGGGGGTTCGTCGTGGCTGTTGTCTTGTTTTCTGTAACGGATCAGCTCCAGATCTTTTCTGCCCGAACTCATTTGTGGTTATTTCCAGGAATACGGGAGTGTGACAATTGCCTGTTTGCGTCATTATGTCTGCTGTTGTGATGCAAAATGATTTATGGTGCTTTAAAAAGCGAATTTAGTGATGAAAATTTGTTATAAATCTTAATTTTGAAGGTGTGTATTATATGCAATCCGGTTGCTAAAGTCGAAATAATTCGGTTCTGCTATTTCCCGGTCGATAATTGCTTTTTATTACTTAAATAGAGGTTTAATTGTTATCTGGCATTGATAAAGTCGACCTAGTTAGTGATTTCTTTCAATATATACACCATAATTGTGAGCTGTTATACACCCTGACGCACCAAAACTAGAAAAAAAATTAAAAAAAGGGATTGACTTAAAAGTTACATAATTTTAAATTCAGGGCAAGTCGTAATAAAAAAAGTCTTAAAAAAGCGTTTGTTTAAATAGGAGGTTTTTATGAAAAAGCTTTGGGCTCTTGTTGTTGCTGTGCTTCTTGTTGCTGTTGTGGCAACCGGTTGTACAAAAAAGCCAACAAGCACAAAACTATCAATTTGGGCATTTACTGACGAGTTGAAAAAAGTAGTTGAAGATTTTAAAGCAAAAAATCCGGGAGTTGATGTTGCGTTCTCTATCGTTCCAAGCGAAGAGTTCAGAACAAAAATTAGACCAGTACTTCGTTCTGGTACCGGTGCACCAGATGTATTTCTTGGTGAAGTTGCCTGGGTTCGTGACATTATTACCTGGGGAATGTGGATGGATCTTACAGAGAAATATCCAGATATGGTAAAACAGTATGAAGAGCAGTCTCCTCCATACGTTGTTGACCTTGGTCGTGATTCTAACGGTCATGTTGTAGCTATGTCTTGGCAGGCTTGTCCTGGTGGATTCTTTTACAAAAGATCAGTTGCAAAAGATGTTTTCGGAACAGATGATCCTAAAGCAATTGGCGCATTGATCAGTTCTCCTGACAAGTTTCTAGATGCTGCACGTACACTTAAGAGTAAGAATGTTAAAATTCTTACTGGTTTCTCTGATTATCAGTGGATTCCTTTCTACGGACGTGAGCAGGGTTGGGTAGATGCCAATAACAATTTTGTTATGGATCCTGTAGCTCTTGATTTCTTTGATATGGCAAAGACTCTTCGAACAGAAGATCTTACTGCTAAAGTTGATCAGTGGTCTCCAGGCTGGTTCGGAAATATGGCTAAAAAAGAAGTTTTCGGTTATCTTCTTCCTACATGGGGACTTCACTATGTGATCAAGAAGAACGCTGGTGACACTGCTGGTGACTGGGGTGTAACTCGTGGTCCTGCTTCTTACTCTTGGGGCGGAACTTGGTTAGGTATCTACAAAAATGCTGAAGCTGAAGATCTTGCTGTTAAGTTTGTTGAGATGCTTGCTGTTGATGCTGAATATCAGGAAGTTTATACTCGTGAAGTCGGCGACTTCATGTCTAACCTGAATGTTGATGCTAAAATGGCTAAAGAAGAGGGAGATCCTTTCCTTGCTGGACAGAATCATTACCAGTTCTTCTTAGAAGAAGCTAAAAACATTACTCCTGGTCTTGAGACTCAGTACGACCAGAACATTAATGGTATGTACATCGATGCTATCCGTAACTACATCGAGGGCAAAATGTCTAAAGAAGAAGCAGTTGCAGACATGAAAGGTAAAATCAAAAACGCTTACCCTGAGATAAATGTTGAGTAACAACATTTACAAATGAAATTTATGAATGAAGGGGCATTTGCCCCTTCATTTTTTCTCCCGGCTGATGGCAAATATACAAAGATAATGGATTCTTCGAGGAGACAAATGAGATTACGTAATGCCAATAATTACGGCTATTTATTTATATTGCCGTTTTTTATATTGTTTTTTATATTTAATCTCTATCCGATTTTCTATACTTTTACGCTAAGTCTTCATGAATATGATGGTATGAGTGATAAGGTTTATATCGGATTTGAGAATTATTCGCGATTGTTGAGTGATGACTATTTCTGGAAATCTATATTTTCAACATGGCGAATTTGGTTTGTAAATATTATTCCGCAGATTGGTGTAGCATTATGGCTGGCTGCGATTTTTACTTTTAATAGAATTAAGGGGCAAGCATTTTTCCGTGCTTTCTTCTATCTTCCGAATCTGGTGACAATGGCTTCTATAGCCCTTCTTTTTAATGTACTTCTTGATTGGCAAAATGGATTTATTAATCAGTTTCTTGTTATCCTTGGGATTCTAGACGAACCGATTAACTGGTTGAGGATTCCGAGTGCTTCGCAGAACTGGGTAGCATTTATTCAATTCTGGATGTGGTATGGTCAAACAACTATTCTCTTACTTGCGGGTATGTCTGCTATTCCTACATCATATTATGAAGCTGCTATTGCAGATGGTGCAAATAAAACAAAAATATTTTTTTACATTACAATGCCGCTACTACGCCCAACACTGATATATATAACTGTCGTGAGTTTGATAGGTGGCATGCAGATTTTCGATATTCCAATGGTTTTAACAGATGGAGCCGGTGCTCCTGAGGCATCGCTGCAGACTATGGTAATATATCTTTATGGTCAAGCGTTCCGCTTTAATCAGTATGGTTATGGATCTGCAATAGCTTATGGCATTTTCGTTTTAATTGCTCTGTTTTCGTTTATAATCTATTTTTTCATTCACAAAAAAGAAGAAGTTTAGGAGGGTTCTAATATGCAGGGAATGAATATCGCTACAACCAGAGGTTCGAAGCGTTTCACGTATGTCTATATTTACCTGATACTTGGAATCCTGACTCTACTTTGTGCTTTTCCGTTATATATTATGTTTATTAACGCTACGCGGAGTAATATTGAGATTTTGAATGGTATCAGTTTTTTACCAAGTACACATGCAGTTCAAAACTACCATACTATGCAGAGTAAAGTTCCAATATGGCATGGTTTCATTAACAGTACCCTTATCACGGTTCCCTTTACACTGCTTGCTGCATTCTTTTCATCATTAACTGCTTATGGTTTTGCTATGTATGACTTCAAATACAAGAAGTATATATTTGGCTTTGTACTAGGAACAATGATGATACCTATGCAGCTTGGTCTGATTGGTTACTTTGAATTCTGTAACTATTTCGGTCTTCTGGATACCTTTTTTCCACTGATTATTACAGGTGCAATTAATACGGGCTCTGTTTTTTTCATAAAGCAGTATACTGAGCAATCGTTGCCAGTCTCTTTGATGGAGGCTGCACGTATGGATGAAGCTTCAGAGCTGGATATTTACTGGCGAATAGCTTTACCGATCATATCGCCTTCAATTGCAACTATGTCTATTTTTAACTTCGTATTCTGCTGGAATAATTATATGGGGCCTCTTGTTCTTCTGTTCTCTGAAGACAAGTATCCGCTTCCTGTGCTTATTTCTCTTGTACGTGGTACAGCGTATAGAACAGACTTTGGTGCTATGTATTTTACAATCGCATTATCTATATTACCAATTATCGTTGCTTATGCCTTCTTATCAAAGTATCTAATCAGTGGTTTAACATTGGGTGCTGTAAAAGAATAAGTTACGAATGCATAAATTTGTCTGGTGCTCTTCGGGTTTTTGCTTCGATGCAAAACAGGTAAGAGTTAATTTTTGATTACAAAAGAGTGCTTTCGAGCACTCTTTTTTTTATTTTAAATCTTTTTATAAATTGTTGACTTTAAAAGCAATAATTGTAGTGGTTTTAACAATGGTTTTAAAAAGATTAATTAAGCGGAGGTAGTAATATGAGTGGTATTTTCTCTTCAATTCCCAAAATTGAGTACAAGGGAAGAGAGTCTAAGGATCCCTTTTCTTTTAAATTTTATGATCCTGAAGAAGTTGTAATGGGCAAAAAGATGAAAGATCATTTGAGGTTTGCTCTTTCATACTGGCATACTTTAACAGGTGAAGGTTCTGATCCCTTTGGAGATCCGACAGCCGTTCGCCCCTGGGACAACATAGCTGACCCTATTGAACAGGCTAAAGAGCGTGTAAAAGCTGCATTTGAGATGATGGAGAAGCTTGGAATCGGTTATTTCTGTTTTCATGACCGTGATATTGTCCCAGAAGCTGACACATTAGAAGAATATCAGCGTAATCTTGATACTATTGCTGATGAAATCGAAAAAGAGATGAAGCGTACAGGAATTAAACTATTATGGGGAACTTCAAATTGTTTTTCTCATCCACGATTCATGCATGGTGCGGCTACATCTTCTAATCCGGAAGTGTTTGCCTATGCAGCAGCTCAGATTAAAAAAGCAATGGAGATTACTCATAGACTTGGTGGCGAAGGTTATGTATTCTGGGGAGGGCGCGAAGGTTACGAAACACTTCTGAATACAGATCTTAAACTTGAATTGGATAATTTTGCGCGTATGTTGAAGATGGCTGTAGATTACGCGAAGAAAATTGGCTTTAAAGGACAGTTTTATATAGAGCCTAAGCCAAAGGAACCGACCAAGCATCAGTATGATGTTGATACGTCTACCGTTCTTGGCTTTTTACGTGAGCATGATTTATATGATCACTTCAAGATGAACATTGAAGCTAATCATGCAACTCTTGCAATGCATACTTTTCATCATGAGCTTTATCTTTCCAGAATTCATGGTAAACTTGGATCTATTGATGCTAACCAGGGTGATTTAATGCTCGGTTGGGATACTGACCAGTTCCCTTCGAACATTTATGATGCTACTTTTGCAATGTACGAAGTTCTAAAAGCCGGTGGTTTTACTACGGGTGGTTTGAATTTTGATGCTAAGGTTCGTCGTGCCTCTTTTGATGTGGAAGATCTATTTTACGGATACATCGTTGGTATGGACACCTTCGCTCAAGGGCTCAGAATTGCTGCTAAGCTTGTCGAAGATAATGTTTTAGAATCTATTCTTGATAAACGTTACAATGGTTACAATGATGGAATTGGTAAAAAGATTGTTGATAACAAGGTTGGTTTTGAAGAGTTATCGGAATATGCTATGAAAAATGGCGTTTCTAAACTTGAGTCTGGCCGACAGGAAATGATTGAATCAATTATCAACCAGTACATTCTTTGTTCGTAATTCTGCTAGTTTAATTGATAAAATCTTATTGTTAGTAATATTTATAGTGCGTTGTCTAATTCGACAACGCACTATAAATATAAAATAGTACAGTTTTCTTAAATTGTGGATACAGCAATAATGGGATTTTATTTATCTGTGTCAAAGATCTGAATTGATTGTTATGAATTATATAAGTGTTTAATTGCCGCTTGAAAACAGCTTTTGCAGAAATGATAGTAATAGAATTGGAAAAAGCTTAGAGAAAGTAGGCAGTTTTAATAGTAAACCCATTGCTGTCTATGGGGTAATTGAAGCTATATTGGTATAATATAAAGAAATTAGAGTTCTGAAACAGTCGGTCGGTAAATCTTATTGAGATATGGAAGCGGATTTATGTATTCCATACCGATTTTGATCTGATATAACAGTTTATGGCTCATGGAATTACCAGTTTTACCAACATAACCTATAATTTCGCTCTTGGAAACCTTTTGATCGACTTTAACTGTTGAACGTTGACAATGTGAATAGATGGTAGCAAAACCATATTTATGCACAATAGTGATTGTTAATCCAAACTCGTCATCCCAGACAATATCACTTACAGAGCCAGGTGCAGTTGCCTTTATTTCGGCTCCAGGGAACGTGGCAATGGTTACGCCATTGTTAACGGTTAAGCGTTTATTTGAAGAGAAGCCGCCGTTTTCGGTCAAGTTGACAAGATAGCCATCTGTTGGCCAAATTGAAGGAGTATTCTCGATAATTTTCTTGCGGTTTGCCAAAAAGACTTTTATCTTTTGAAGAACTTCTTTAGTGGTTTGAAGTTCTTGTCCCATCTCCCGAATGTTGAGTTCTTCAAGATCGGGAGCGTCTTCAGAGTTTATATTAAAGGAAAGCTCATCCTGAACTTCATTGTTTTCAGCGCTGTCTTCGCTATCACCATTTATGGCGCCACCCTTGGCCCAAAGTGAGTCGACATAGTTATCCGGAGTAAGGGAGTAGAGGTATGTAAGTTCGGGTTTGAATTTCTGAAACGTATCATGAAGATTGTTGATCTCTTTTTTGTAATGGTTAATCTGCATTTGAGAATCATATCCGTAAAGTCTTAGCCGTGTGATCTCTTTTATTGTAGTTGTGTGGTTTACTATCATAACTGTTGTTGTTGTAACTACAGATACAAGTAAAACGGTAAAAATAACTATTGAATAGATTGATATGTGAAAATTGATAATACGTTTTTCTGAGTGAGGAATAAACATCATGGTAATTTTTTCATTACCTTTTCTGTTTACGCTTGAAATAAAAGACGACAGGATTGATTTGACGGAATGCACAATACCAATAAATCTTTTAGAAAGGTATCCCTCTAAGTCATACAGGTCGGTATCTTTGAAAGGATTTAATCCCATTTTCTCAGTCCTCTTTTATGAAAGTGTACATTCATCACTCTATTAATATCGGTACAATGTGTCAAGTTAATAATAGAGTGATGTAACGGCAGAAAATTATCAGATAAATCATTAAAAGTGGTTTTCTATGCTATTCATTACAAATAGTTAAAAAAGTACTAACGTAAAAAAAGCGTATATGCCGATTATATAAATAGGTCTAAATATATAAAAAATTACAAAATAAGCCATAACCCCTCTAAATTGGTCCATATATTCAAATAACCCCATATAATCCTCTATAATCTCGATTATTACATGTATAGATTGTCATGTAGATGTACGATGTATCAATAGTACCGGGAAGTTTTAAGCGGCATGGAGGCTGCGAACCCCGGGAAAGCGGATTCATGGAGGAATCTGGTGATTGTTAACCACAACATGTCAGCTATAAATGCCAATCGTGTGCTTAAATTTCAGCATTGGAATTTAGACAAGTATACCGAGCAGCTCAGTTCCGGAATGCGAATAAATCGTGCGGGTGATGATGCATCGGGATTGGCCGTTTCCGAGAAGATGCGAAGCCAGATTCAAGGGCTGCGTCAGGCGGAACGTAATGCAGAAGATGGTATGTCTTTTGTTCAAACGGCTGAAGGATATCTACAACAACTCCATGAAATTATTCAGCGTATTCGTGTTCTTGCCGTTCAGTCTTCCAACGGAATTTATACGATGAATGACCGCCAGCTGATTCAGATAGAAGTCTCTGCTCTCATTGATGAGGTCGACAGGGTAGCTTCTCAGGCTGAATTTAACAAAATGAATCTTTTTCTGGGTGATTTTTCACGAACCAATCCCGGTGCTTCTATGTGGTTTCATATTGGTGCGAACATGCATCAGAGGGAACGGGTTTATATCCAGACAATGACTGCACAGGCATTACTGCTTAAAAGTGAAGTTGGAGAGTTGATGACTCTATCGACAGCAGAATCTTCCAACAGAAGTATTGGTGTTCTTGATGAAGCAATACACAGAATTTCCAAGCAGCGGGCGGATTTGGGTGCCTATTATAACCGTCTTGAAATTGCTTCAAAAGGTCTGATGAATGCGTATGAGAATCTTCAGGCCTCGGAATCACGAATCCGTGATGCCGATATGGCTGAGGTAATGGTGAATTTTACCAAGACTCAGGTTTTAGTTCAGAGTGGTACTGCGATGCTGGCTCAGGCTAATCAGATGCCGCAAAGTATTTTGTTGCTGCTTCAGTAGCCTGGCCGCATCCCTTTTTTAGGGAGCTCATCGCTTTACTTATATAGTTGGATTCTTATCGAAGTTCTTTGAAAACTCTTTTTATGGACATTCTGGTAACTGCAATTTTTATCCCCGATATGGAGATCGGGTGATGTAAACAAAGGAGTGTATTATGATAGTTAATCACAACATGAGTGCCATTAACGCTAATAAAGTGTTAAAATTCAAACATTGGGATGTAAACAAATCAACTGAAAAACTGGCTTCTGGTTTGCGTATCAACCGGTCTGGTGATGATGCATCAGGTCTTGCTGTATCGGAAAAGATGCGTACTCAGATTCAGGGTCTCCGTCAGGCAGAAAGAAATACAGAAGATGGTATGTCTTTTGTTCAGACTGCAGAAGGTTATCTTGACCAGACAGCTCAGATTTTACAGCGGATTCGAGTGCTTGCTGTACAATCTTCAAATGGTATATACACCGATAGTGACCGTCAGTTAATTCAGGTCGAAGTTTCTGCTCTTATTGATGAAGTAGATCGTATTGCTTCTCAAGCAGAGTTCAACAAGTTTAAACTTCTTCTTGGTGACTTTTCTCGAACTAATCCGAAAGGGTCTATGTGGTTTCACATGGGTGCCAATATGCACCAGCGGGAACGAGTCTATATCGGAACAATGACTTCAGAAGGGTTGAACCTTACTGAAAAAACCGGTGAGTTTCTTGCCAATCTTTCAACAGCTGATAAAGCAAACAGAACAATCGGTATCATTGACGATGCGCTTCATAAAGTATCGAAACAACGTGCAGACCTTGGTGCCTACTATAATCGTCTTGAATTAGCTTCAAAAGGTCTGATGAATGCGTACGAGAATATTCAGGCGTCTGAGTCACGTATCCGTGACGCTGATATGGCTGAAACCATGGTTAACCTCACTAAAGACCAGGTTCTTGTACAGAGTGGTACATCGATGCTTGCGCAGGCTAGCCAAAAGACTCAAACAGTGCTTCAGCTTTTACGATAACAGATCAGAGGCTATAGCGGTTTTTTAGTTGATAACCGCTGATCTGTCAAAAGAACTTCGATTAGATATTTAGTTACTCAAGTGTTCATAAATAAGAGTTTTTATATAAGGCCATCTGGAAACAGGTGGCCTTGTTTTGTTAAATAAAGTAATAGGAATCTCTAATACAAAATATAAAATAATTGTTAGCTGTTTACAGTTTTAATCCATAGTAACCATGGCTGAATTTTTTTCCGTCAATTTCCGCAACATCTGGCATAAAGCCCCATTTATCAAAGTTACTGTTTGATAGCAACTTTAAGCTAAGGTAATTGCTTTCAAATATTACAGCAATCATTGTTTTGTAGCCAAGTTCACGCGTTTTTTTGATGATCTGTTTTAACAACATACTTCCGACACCCATTTGCTGAAAATTGTTATCAACAAAATAGCTGACTTCAATTGTACTTTTTAATCCATTTCTGCCACTGCGATACGGGCTTATACTTGTCCAACCGACAAGAAAGTCATCACATTCAGCAACAAGAATTGGGTACTTGTCAGAGTCATGTTCAAGAAACCATTTAATTCGTTCATTAACCGTTAGGAGAGTTGTGTAGGCTATCAGATTTTTTTTGGCAATGGCTTGATTAATTATTTCAACTATTCGTGGAAGGTCTTTTTGCTCTGCAATTCTTATGTTGATGTTTGTATCTTTCATTAGTTCTCTCTATATTGGTATTTGTAATGTATGTCTGTTGTTCTTTTGAAACAACTAGTAAATGAAATATATTATGATTATGCTTTGTACTATTGCATAAGAAATAGATAAAAAACCGATATTCATGCTAATAGTATTTTTATGAAAAAATCAATTTAAATTATTAATTGTAGCATGGTAATCAACAATTATTATAAAAAAGTTTGATTATAAGCTTCTTACAACGCAAGTTTGTCAGGTTTCTATTACAAAGAGGTTGCAATAATTATTGACACTTCAGTAATTATATTGGTCTCATTACAAATGAGAGAATAAAATAGGCGGATAATCAGCTACGATTCAAATGAAATTTCGAAATTTTAAAATTCTTTGGTGATTTTTCGGAGTTCCATATTGTAAGTCATATAATTAGGATTGGAGAAGGTTTGTTGAAACGGATAATTTTTACGAGTGTTGCCATTATTCTCTGGATTGCTTTTCTGGTCATGTTTTATTATTCTGAAATAGAGGAGACCTTGTATTTATTGCGAAAAAACAAGAGCCTTGTTTCAGATCAGAAATTATATTTTGACACAATCAGTCTTGTAGAAAATGAGCATGTAATCTATCAAAACAGTACCATTAATGTTACAACATCATTGAGGTTGGCCGATAATGCTCGTCTTGAGCTTTTTAACTCAACCCTGATTATTGCTCCGCACTATGACAATCTCTTTACGATGGATATTACGGACTCCGCATCCTTTTCTGCTAATAATAGCAGGATTATCTCATCAGAAGGAGCTGAGCATTATTGCCGGCTTTTTGATAACTCATCCCTTGAAGTTAGTAATACGACAAATGAGGGGCTTAACTATTTGTTATGCGATGCTGCTCAATTTACCATGGAAAAAAGTACAGCAGATATTCTGGTTGCTTCGGGGGCTGAACCGGCAATTATTATGGAGGCATCTCCTTACGTTTCGTTGACCTATGAGTTGATTCATGCTAATGTTCACTCTCTGTTGCCGGGCGGTGAGTTTGTAAAAGAGCTTGATGTGACTTTTATTGGCTCTCTTTCAGTTACCAATAGTTACATTCAATCTATTGGATTTATAGTAAACCCGTCAGTGAATCTGTTTGTAGAGGATTGTAGGTCTGTTGGAATAACAGTAATAAATGAAATAAGTGAAAATAGCCGGATTGAAGGTTTTAAAAAAAAGCCATATAGAGATCAACAATTCAGATTTGGGTCGAGCTCAGTAAGGTTGAAAAATTCTGTTCTGGATTATTCTGTTGTAATAAACAATGGTGAAGGGGATCTTTATCTATCAGATTGTGATATTTCAACAGTGGCATCATCTAATGAAGCTGTTGTTATCGGTCAGGGAATTCGGACAGAGTATGTTGTTTTGAAGGATGATTCTACGGTTATACTGCATGATTCTACTGTTTCCTCTATGGTTGATATAGGTGACAGAGCTAATCTTTTTGTTGAAAATAGTGTAATTGCTGATTATATTTACAGTGATAGGACGTCGGATCTCTATTTTTACATTGATGGTGAAAAGAGCACCAGAAGACCGTAAGTTTTGGTGTATATATATAATATCTAAATTGAACGATTTAGAGAATTATATTTTATTTTTTGGTGCCTATTAGGTCGTTTGTATAAAAAATAAAAAAGTTTGCCTTATGATGAAGTATGGAGGGTTTGTGGAAAACAAAGCAGTGTATGAAGATATAAAGAAAAAGATTGATGATCTTTCAGTCGTATCGGATGAGAAGCTGTGTAAAGCAACTGAAAAAAGGCTTGAGACCTGTTCGTATGCCCCCCCGTTTCTTATAGAAATCCCTGAATTTATCACACTAGACAAGAAGGGTGCTCAGAAAGCCCTTCAGACTATCTATGAGTATCCGGAATCAGTACTAAAAAGCTATCCTATTACGGATAATAAAACCGTCGATCAGGTGAAGAATATTACAATGAATGCTTTTTATAAGGAATTTGCACTTCTTCAGGATTTACGGAATAATGTTCCCGAGGCCTGGGATCAGATTAATGAACTCTATGAGGATGATTAAACATTAGGGAACTTCGAAAAATTACCATGTTCCAGAAGGGAACATCGTTTAAGTGCCTATTCTAAAGGAATTTTTCGCAAGTTCCTTGTTGAAAATTTAATTATTAGAGGTACCCATTATTCAGTAATTGTTTGAGAATGAAAAAAATAGGTTGTAATATTTATGCAGGATGCTATTTTGTTAATAATGAGAATTATTATCACGAGAGGGTCAGATGGAGAGAAAATCACGACAAAAGATTGAGATACGTAATATTTTGTCTCAAAATAATTTTCATCCGACTATAGAAGAGATACACATTATTTTGAAAAAGCGGATTCCGGGTGTTGGTATTGCGACAGTCTACAGAAATGTTGATAAGATGGTCCGAAACGGAGAGATCATTCGTCTTGAAGTACCAGGGCAGGGGGCCCGGTTTGATGGAAATACTGAAAAGCATTATCATTTTAGATGTGAGAAATGTGCGTCTGTTGAGGATGTATGGTTGGATCTGGATATGGAGGGGTATATAAATTCGGCACCTCCTTTGAAAGATGCGTTGATAAATGACTATGTCATAGAGTTTACCGGAGTTTGCCAGCAGTGTCGCCATTCTATTTAGCTTGTTACTGAAATCTGCATTTGTTCTGATACTAAATTCCCGGAATTGAATAGAATTAGATTAGTTAATTCATAATAATAGTGTAGTAAAATGACCCTTGTAACGGGCTTTTTCGATGTGCTCTGTTAAAGATTATTTATAAAAAAAAAGGAGGAACGTATGAAGCGACTATTTGTTTACAAGTGTGAAGTTTGCGGTAATGTAGTTGAGGTGATGAGTGTTGGCGGTGGAACTTTGTCCTGTTGTGATCAGGATATGGTATTAATGGAAGAGAAGAGTGCTGATTCTTCGACAGAAAAGCATGTTCCTATCATCGAATCTATCGAAAATGGCGTTCGTGTTACAGTTGGTTCTATAGAGCATCCGATGACTGAAGAGCACTATATTCAGTGGATTGAAGTTCTTAACGGAGACTGGGTAAACAGAAAGTATCTTGCTCCGGGTCAGAAGCCTCAGGCTGAGTTTTATGTTCCATTTAGTGATTCGCTTATTGCACGTGAATTTTGCAATGTTCACAAACATTGGAAGAGCAAATAACAGATCTTAAATAACAGGTTTTGTTTTTTTGTTTGTGTAAATCATTTCTGCTTCTGGCGTGGTGAGTAATATTGTTGCAGTCAGGAGTAGAAATGCAAAAAACAGTGAAGATATGGTGTAGATAAAGGTTAAACTATTTGGTTTTGAAAAGAGTGTGAAGATCGCATTTGGTATTGTAAAACCGGCATAGACATCCCCCACAAAAAGGAAAATCGTTTTGATTTTCTTTTTTTTTAGATAAAGCCCGAATGATGTCATAATAAGTAGTGTCAGTAGAATGGAAGAGATAATGAAGGCTATCAGGTTTCCGAAAAGAAAAATCAAATTTCCGGCTAATAGGATTATATTAGGTAATAAAAAAAGAATTAGGTAAGGAGCAATAATTGAGTATATATAGACAATATTTTTTCTTTTCATGCGTTATATATATGAGTGATGTGCTATATGTAAAGAGGATTTCTTAAAATAGAGCTTTTTGATGAAGCGAATTTAGGTTTCTATATAGTCATTTTTAAGAGCTGCAAAATACTGATAGGGAACTTCGAAAAATTACCATGTTCCAGAAGTTAACATCGTTTAAGTGCCTATTAAGGATAATTTTTCTCGCAGGGCTCGAAAAAACGCAGAAATCTTTCGCTTTAAGGATAGCG